>NZ_CP025804.1:4105860-4447032 GCF_003352085.1 Sulfitobacter sp. SK012 | reverse complement strand
TACGCCTGCCTGCACATAGATACGGTTGGCGCACACGCAAGTCTGACCGTTGTTGCGGAATTTGCACAAGATAGCCCCTTCGATTGCGGCGTCCAAATCGGCGTCATCAAATACGATGAAAGGTGCATTACCTCCCAGCTCCATTGAGCATTTCATCACCTGATCAGCGGCCTGCTTGAGCAAAATGCGCCCAACTTCGGTCGATCCGGTAAAGGTAATCTTGCGGACGGCGGGGTTCTCGCAGAACTCTTTGCCTATTGCTGACGAAGAACTGGACGGTACTACGTTGAACACGCCTGCTGGGATGCCAGCGCGTTCGGCCAAAACACCCATGACGATAGCACTAAGCGGTGTTTCTGCGGCAGGGCGCGCAACGAATGCACAGCCAGCGGCCAATGCTGGTGCGGCCTTGCGGGTGATCATCGCGTTTGGAAAATTCCACGGCGTGATTGACGCGGCAACGCCAATCGGCTGCTTAATGACGGTGATCCGTTTATCGCGTTGGTGGCCTGGGATCGTTTCGCCGTAAATCCGCTTTGCTTCTTCGCCGAAGAATTCGATGAACGACGCGCCATACGCGATCTCGCCCTTAGCTTCGGCCAATGGTTTGCCCTGCTCTGCAGTCAGGATGATGCCCAAATCATGCTGATTTTCCATCATCAAATCGAACCATTTGCGCATGACACCTGCGCGCTCTTTGCCGGTCCAGCTTGCCCATTCTTTTTGTGCAGCGTCGGCCTGAGCGATGGCTCCGGCGACTTGGGCCCGGCTCAAGTTTGCCACCTTTGCGATCACATCACCGCGTGATGGGTTCGTAACGTCGAACGTTCCATCATCACCGTCGACCCAGTTGCCTCCAATAAAGGCGCGTGTTTCCAAAAGGGTAGGGTCGTTTAGCATGGATTTCAGGTCGGTTGTTGAGGCTGTCATAGCTTTCTCCGCATTTGCTTGTGGCCTCCAAAGCAACTCCGGTTATGATTGTCCAGTTCGACTTTGAAAGGATGAATGAATGCAGCTCGATGACGCCTATGCAAACGCGGCGCATATTCCCGGCGCGGATGCTTTTCCGCCAGCATGGGAAAAAGCGGCAGCGGCCTTCCGATCAAAGCTAGGTGCGCGTGCGGAACTAGGTGTGTCTTACGGGCCCACGGACCGGCAGGCCTATGACTTTTTTCAACCCGAAGGTGTGTCACGCGGTACCGTTGTCTTTGTACATGGCGGCTATTGGATGAAATTCGACCGCAGCAGCTGGTCCCATTTAGCGGCCGGTGCTCTGGGGCGCGGATGGGCCGTCGCCATGCCGTCCTATGATCTTTGCCCGGATGCACGGATTGCGCAGATCACTGGCCAAATTGCGCGCGCGGTGACCCACATATCCAAGCGGACGCTGGGGCCGATTGCGCTGGTAGGTCATTCTGCAGGGGGGCACTTGGTGTCCCGGATGACTGACCCCGTTTTGCTAAGTTCTGACGTGCGCGGCCGCATTGAACAGATTATTCCGATCTCGCCTGTGGCGGATTTGGCCCCGCTCATGCAGACCAGTCTGAACGAAACCTTGCAGTTGGACGCAGCAGAAGCACAGAGTGAGAGCCCAGCAAATATGTCGCCGCCCCACGGTGTGAATGTCAACGTTTGGGTCGGGGCCAATGAGCGTCCCGTGTTTCTGGAACAGGCGGAGCTTTTGGCGCGGGCATGGGGCGCACGGCGCGTGGTGGCTGAGGGTTTGCACCATTTTGATGTGATCGATGCGTTGGCTGATTCCGAAAGCGATATGGTAAAGGCGCTGCTTGGTGTGAAGTAAGGGCTTGATTGGTGCGTTGATTTGGGCGATCCCAAGCACAAGGCTGGGTGTGATGGCGTCGCGCCCAATAAGGTCTATTCGTCCTGAACGCCGGGACCTTTCTGTAAGGGAGGGTCTGATATGACCACTTCACGTGCCGACATGTACCGCTATCACAATGGCGAAAAATCTACGCTACCTTTTGAGGCGGCGGAATATGAAGCGCGGCTCGAAGAGCTGCGCGAGCGGATGGACGCGGCGGGTGTTGCAGCTGCTGTTTTCACCTCAATGCACAACATCGCGTATTATTCCGGCTTTCTTTATTGTAGTTTCGGTCGGCCTTATGGCTTGGTTGTGACGCAAACGGACTGCGTGACAATCAGTGCGGGCATCGATGCAGGCCAACCTTGGCGCCGAAGCTTTGCTGACAACATTACCTACACGGATTGGCAGCGCGACAACTACTGGCGTGCGATCCTTAGTGTGGCTGGTGAAGGGCAAGTCATCGGCTATGAAGGGGATCACCTGACCCTGATGCAGCGCGACAAGCTGGAAGATTTCCTTAAACCTGCCGTGATGGTCGACCTGTTCGAGACCACGATGCGCCAACGGATGCACAAATCCCCGGCTGAGATTGCGTTGATCCGCCACGGTGCACAGGTTGCCGATGTTGGTGGCTACGCAATTCGTGACGCGATCAAGGTTGGTGCGCGCGAAATCGACATTGCCATGGCGGGGCGTGATGCGATGGAGCTGGAAATTGCCAAGCGGTTTCCCGACGCTGAATATCGCGACACGTGGGTCTGGTTTCAGTCAGGCATCAACACCGATGGCGCTCATAACCCGGTGACTGGGCGTGCTTTGCAGCACGGTGATATCCTGTCACTCAACACGTTCCCGATGATCTCAGCGTATTACACCGCCCTGGAACGGACGCTATTCGTGCAAGATGTCGATCCTGCGAGCCTAAAGATCTGGGAGGCCAATGTGGCCGCGCATGAGTTTGGAATGGCCTTGTTGAAGCCGGGCGCAAGCTGCGCTGACGTCACGCTAGAGATAAATGAGTTTCTGGCGGAGCGGGACATGCTGCAATACCGCACCTTTGGCTATGGCCATTCTTTCGGTGTGCTGAGCCACTATTATGGCCGCGAAGCGGGACTTGAGTTGCGCGAAGATATCGACACTGTGCTGGAACCTGGCATGGTTATCTCGATGGAACCGATGTTGACGATTGAGGCAGGCAAACCCGGTGCGGGCGGCTACCGCGAGCATGATATCTTAGTGATCACGGATACCGGCAACGATAACATCACCGGCTATCCTTACGGTCCAGAGTTCAACGTCGTGGGCTAAACCTGATACCAACAAGGGGTTTCGGGGCATATTCTTGAGCCCCAGTGCCCTTTCCTTTGTATCGTGCATTTGCGAGAGTTTAATGGAAAACGATGTGAAGGTGATGTAAATCGCCTTCACATTACCTATATTGTACGTAACTGATTGAAACGAAGGAGTGATTGATGGCCAATCTGGATGCACAGGTACGGGAATCTCAAACGCAGGTCGCAGAAGCACAAAGCAAAATTTCTGAACTTACCAGCCGGATTGAAACGGCACGGGCCAAACTTAAGGCTGGCGATGATGCGATGATCGACATCGAAAATGCATCGCTTGAGGATGTGCATGCGCACACTGAGATCATGAATGCCAATATCGCAGAACTGATTATGGGCCTTGATGACGTTACCGCCGGTTTTTCCAAGGACTTTGACGATATGCGTTCAAAAACCGGGTGGGAGAGCATCATTGGCATCTTCTCCGGTGCCAAATCTGACAGCATGCGCCAAGAGCGAGTGCGTTCAGCATCCATCGATGACAAGTTGCAAGATCTGATCGCCAAATCAGATACAATCGTGCAGCTGCTCGAAGGACAGTTGGTCATGCTCGAAGAGCAAAAGACCAAGGTGGAGGTCAACCTGACCGAAACGTTGGACGAGCGTGAACTGACCGTTGGAGAGCTTGAAACGATCCGTACCGATATTGGCGGTATGGATCCCACGATTATTAAGCTGGAAAATGCGATTGCGTCCGAGACGGATGCCGCCAAACGCACCAAGCTTGAGACTGAACTCGCGGCTGCCAACACCAAATATAACGGGTTGGTGCAAGAGGAGCAGGTCAAGCTGGCTAAATCCCAGACGTTGGAGCGTTATATCGAAAAGGGTAAAACCTGGATCGACAGTTTGCAGAACCAGGCGGCGACGCAGATGGTGCTGATCAACAAGCTGCAGACAGACACCAAACAGCGCGTTGTGCTTTATGATGCTTTGACCAAATCGCTGAAGACGGCGCAGCAGCAGGACGTCGCGCACCGCATAAACGAGATCGGCGTGAAGACCGATCAAGAGGCGCAGTCAGCCATGGCAGGCATTGGTGCTGCAACAAATGCGCGGATGGCCGAGATGATGGAAAAGCACGAGGACCACATGGTTTTTGCCCGTGAGGTACTGGAGCAGAAGGCGAAGGCGGACGAGCGGTTCGCGCGGCGCTTTGCCAAGATCATCGAGAAGCATGACAGCAACCAGTATGGGGGATAAGCCTAAGGAAAGCGCACCCCTTAGGCCACTTGGTTTGTTGGCGGCTTTGGCTGGCTTGCTGCTGGTCAGTCCGTTCATCTATCTGCCGGATTGGTTTCTGATTCCGGCGCTTACGGCTGTGGGGATTACCTTGCTGATAGCGCGGACCTATTGGGCTTACTCGCAACCAATGGATCCGAAAGCTGAGCAAGCACAACTGCGACAACGTATCGTCAATGGGCTCAAATCAAAGAATGACTGATCCGACACTCGACCACGTCGGCCTGTCCGACACCTTCGCCAGCCGCCGCTATTTCCGCAAGTTCGAGGGCATCATGCAGCATATGCTGCGGGTTGCAGGCGTCATGGAAGCAGAAGGCAAACTGGACCGGGGCGAGGTAGATATTCTCACCCGATATGCGTCTGGGTTAACCCATACCTTCCGCGCGCTGAGCCTGAAATATCTGCTGGTCGGGCGCGAGACGGGGCGTTTCTTTGGCTCTTTGACAATGGACGAGCGCGATAGCGGTTTTCCGGTGGCCGAAGAGCTGATGACCATGGCCAATGACGCCCAGCAAGCCGTGAGCCATTTGGCTGGAATGCCCAGCGTTGAAGGCTTCAAAGATCAAATGGTGAAGGCCATTTTGGGGGATCGAAAAATCCCGACAAAGCTGCAGTTTTCTCTATCTCAACGGCTCTATTATGAAGAGCTGATGAAAGGGCAGATGTTCTGGGTAAATAACCATCCAGAGGCGGTATGGCTGAAGAACCTTGAGGGGGGGCGTCGGCAATTTCGACTGCATTGGGCGACCTACGACAGTCAGGTCAATTTACCTGTTATCTACCTGATGGAGCTTGAGGACAGCGGCGATGTTGCATTGCCCAAGGATACACAACGTTGGCCGGAAGTGCAGGCCCATCTGAACGCCCAAGCTCTGGGCGGGCTTAAGCTGGTGACAATTGCGCGTGGGTTTGATGAAGATTTTGTCGACCTGCACCCCAAGCGGCTTCGGCGGTTTCACGTGGGTCCGATGTACTCGAACGCCTTCACGCGGCAAGCGGGGCCTTTGCGTGAGGTTCTTGCAGAGGCAAACGCGCCCGCCGGTCAGGACTGGGCTTTGGTCTGGACCGAAGAGGAGCTGCTCTCTGATCGGGTGATCGAGGAGAAGGCCGGATGGTTTTCGACAGTCGAACGAGAGGTTTTTGCGTTGGACCCGTTTGGTGGCAAAGGTGCCGATTTGGGTGCTACGCGATCACAGCGCAGCATTATTTTGCCTCAGCGCCCTTACCAGGTGCTGGAGGAGAAAAACCCGCCCGGCTTTGGATCGGTTTCGAAGTTTGTGGTGAGCCCACAAGGCCGTGTTTTGCAATATTGACGTTGTGGTCCGTTATGCCACCGGTGGCAATCCGATGGGAAAGATGAAGTTGAGAAGGAAGTACAAATGAGCCAGACGTCCGATCAGATGGAGCTTCGTGAAGAAGATATTGCTGCACATGTTGCGGTGGCGCAGTCTCTCTTAAAGGCGTTCGACCACGCGCCCCGGATTGGTAAAGCGGGATCGGAACAGGCTCAGACGGAGAAGTCATCTGGGATCGGCACGCGGCGGCGGTTTCGCTCAACGACACCGGGTTTGGCTACACAGCGGCGCGCGGTTTCGGGCTCAGTACAGCTGTTGGGCCGAATTATGGGGGCTGATGACGGTGATAAACTGGTCACCCCGTTGCAGGCGACAGTCATGCATGCGCTGCGCCGGGCAATTGCGATTGCGTTGGCCGTAGCGGAGAACGTGGCCGAGCAATCTGGCCTTGGTGACCTAAAGCGCGCCAACCTCGAAGGGTCTTTGCCGGCCGCCCGCAAGGCGGAATTCGCTGAACTGCTGGCCGCCGAGGCATTGGTGACGCTCTATGTGTTCGGCAATGCGACGGCATACCTCCTTTCTTCTCATCTACCCGAAGCAGCGGTTGAGGTGGGTGAGGTGGATGAGGTCCTTACAGACAACGGCCAGACCGCTTTGCATGGTGTTTTGTGGGAGCTTGATCAGGATATTGCGGCCCACGCACAGGATGACGCTTTCTTGGTCGCGACGGTGTCCGCCTTTGCCGAAAGCCTGATGGAGAAGGTCTCTCTGCGCGCCCAGACGGCCCCGCGACTTGAGGCATTCAATACGGCAGCGTGGCGGGTAGAGGCAGATGATTTTACCGTGAGTGGATTTTCTCCCGCTTCAAAGGCAAAGTCCACGACGCTGACAATGACGTTCAAAAAGCCAAACGAAGTCGTTGGCAACCACATTGCGAAATATCAGTCGATGAAACTGGCCAAAATGCTGATGGCCTATGATTTTGACCGCCACCTGAACCCCTTTGCGGAGCTCGGCGGGTTTATCTTTACCTTCATGGGCGACGGCGCGCCGGGGACGGGCAAGACGACGCTTATTCAGATGATGGCGGGGCTGGTCAGCGAATATTGTCAGGTCGCTGGCTATCCGTTTCGGTATCAGAACCTCAGCACGGATAATATCGACAGCTATCAGGGTAAATCGGGGCAAAACGCCAAGGCATTTATCAACAACATCATCGATCCAAGTGTCATCGGTTTCGGCACCATCGACGACATTGACCAACTGGCAGGCAAACGCGGCGATAGGCAGTCTTCCGCAGGCCAACTCGAAATTACTGCCGTGCTGATGGAGAGTTTTGCGGGGGCAAATACCGTCGTGCGCGGCAATTGCACCTTCGGCATGTTCTCGAATTACCCTGAGAACGTCGATGATGCCCTGCGCCAACGGGCGGGCGCGCGGTTCCTTGTGGATGGGCCGCAAACGCGGGACGACTATGTCGACATTCTGTATTTGCTGATGGGCAAAAACCACGACATCCCGCTGGGTGATCACGAAGTGTTCGAGGCCCAGCAGATCAAGAAGGCAGTTGCCGCGTCATTTGACTCGCATTCGCAGCCTCACGAGGAAGGCCTCTTGAAGGTCTATGAAGCCGTAAAAGGCGAGATTGGCGAGCTGGATACGATCAACAAACTGGGCACCTATCTCAAAGGCATCCAAGAGGCTGACGAACGTTTTACCGGCCGCGCGATCAAGAACATCACGGATGCAGTCAAAGTCCGTGCGATGGATTTTGAGCTGCCCGATGAATGGATGGAAGACCCGGAGCTGTTCTTGTTCAAAGGCTATGATGCCAAAAAGGCGATGATCGAGGACATGCGCAAACCCATCACGGTTGAGATGGTCGTGCAGGAAATCAACCGCTACGCGGACAGCGAATTTCGCTATGCGGATAAGTCCGATGAAGTGGCGATTGATGGCGCAGTGCGGGACATGCAGCGCATGGAGGCTGCGAAAAAGCGGTATTTGGGAGGGAAGGGGTGACTCATCTCTCCGATCAAACTGAGGGCGGGCTTAACGAGTTTATTGAGTTTAGGAACACAGGCTGCGGAATGACGGGCGTTGAAATGTCTGAGCTTGAACAACAGGATCTTGAGTTGCGGTTCCTAAATGGTTGGGCGTCTAAGTTCCCTAACAAAAACGGTGGGCGTCATTCTGCGCCTATCGAACGCCGATACATGCTTGCTTCGCGATTGGCGCTGATATGAAACGCCTCATCCAAAAAGGCCTGATGTTCGGCAACCTGTTCCACGTGGAAAGCCCCACACTGGTTGAGCGCTACAACCGCGCATTGGAACACCTCACCGGCAAGCGAACCGCGCTCACTGATTTCCACGTTGATATCTCGGGGTATTCGCCCGAGATCGGGGATGAGCTGGACGACACGCTTTACCTCAACCACGCAGGCGTGAACCGGCAGTTCATTTTGCTGAGCATGGAGCAGCGGACGGCACCGCTTTTGAACACCAAATTCTCAACCTCACGCGATATCCTAAAACAGTTTTTTGCGGGAAATGAGGCGCAGCTTTTTGCGCTGACGGCGCGGGATGCGGTGGCGGGGGAGTTGGTGAATTCGGTTTATGACATCTCAACTCCGGCGCGGCTCTTTGACATCCGGCGCGTCACGGTTGAGGCAGATACCACCGCAGGCACGGTCCGGGATGCGAATAAACTCGCCGGGATGGTGGACCAGTTTCGCAACGAGCCTGACGGTTGGTTTGACGATGTGTTGATTGCCGAAATGATCGACCTCGCGGGGAAGACAGGCGATGTGGTGCGCAATCCTGTGCGACTTAATCAGATGAGCTTTGATCAGCGCAATTTCTGGACGGCGCATTTTGGCGGGCTGTATTTATGGCAGGACATGGAACACCCGGCGGTGATTGCGCCCTCTGGCAAGGCCGGGTTGGGTGAGTTGCCGCTCGAATATGTGTTCGACTTGCGCGACCGCAACAACATCGCGAAGTTCTTCAAGTTCAACGGACTGGTTGAAACCATCGTTGAGGCCCGTGGTGTGGATGCGGCGGCGATACTGCGCCAAAAGATGGATTTCATTCTAGTCGATGCTGCGGCGGATGCGGGTGCAGATTTGCAAGGCAGCACCCGTGCGGACATGCGCAAGTTGGCGCGGTCACATTCGGACAAACTGCCAGAAGAATTCCATGCCTTGGCAGCGCTGGTGAACTGGGCCGAAAACGGTGGCAACTGGCCCAAGATCGACAGTGACCACCCGGCCTATTTCTACACGCTGCGGGCGGCGGACACGCCTGATGCGGCTTTGGTGAATATGTTGTTGGCTGAATTGGCACCAAAGGACATTCGGCAATTGTTCATCTGCCACAAGGAATTATTTTACCGTACCTATGCCGGCTGGCCGGAGACAAAGAAGGCTTATGTTGCTGATTTTCTGGAACGTGAGTATCAGGTGGATAAGGCGGGCGCGCGTGATGCGCTCTTTGGCCACGAGGCTCCTATGGCGGAGCCAGAGCGTGGGGGGCCACCGCCTTTGCCTGATATGGTAGCCCGGGTGGGCCCATGGGGCGCAGTAAAGAGGAGGTAAGGTATGTTTGCATTGGGTCGGCTTTTGTTTATCGGGTTCATCGTTTTGACGGTGATCTATGTTTGCCTGTCGCTTTATTCGCGTGCGGTGCGGCGTGGAAAACTGCGAGCGGAGTGGCACGAAGGACCGCAGGACATCGACAAAGAAACATTTGTCGATCAGGGTCTGGCCGAATATGACACCTCGTTACGGCGCAAGCTGATTTTGGGTGTTTATGTCGTCCCGGTGATCGTAGTTAGCGTCATCATTTACCTCACGAATTTCAGTTAAGGAGACGTCATCATGCTGGGCCTCATCAAATGGACGTTCTGGATTACTTTTTGGGTGCTGGTTGTGTCTGTGTTTCACTACACGTTGCCACAAGTAGATATTGTGCGGGTCACCGACACTTATGAAAAACGTGTTGATCCCGGTGAAAACTCAATCTTTTGGGCGCAGGCAGATATCGGAACGGATCCTTTGGCACTCAATCGGGATGTTTTCTTTATCCAGACGCGACGGGCCAAAGGTGATGTGATGGTGTACCGCAACGAGGATACTGGTTGGGGTTGGCCGCCGTATTTTAAGTTTGATACATCTAACTTGCAGGCCGAGGCGGCGGATCTAAAATCCACGGCGGATGGCGGGCAATATGCGGCAATCAAACACTATGGTTGGCGCAATGAATTCCTGACGGTCTTTCCCAATGCGGTTTCGATACGCGCAGTGGACGGTCCAGACGCCCCCAAGGGCCTGCCGTGGCTGAACATTATCATTATTACCATATTCGCAGCGGTCGCCTATGGCATCTGGGTGCGCTGGCGCAGGTTCCGCCGAGCGAGGATTGATCCAACTGTAGAGGCGATCGAGGATGATTTTGCCGATGCCTCAGGCCGGTTTTCGAAATGGATAGGGTCATGGCGGCGAAAGTAAAACTGCGCGACCGCTTAGTACGATTTGGCGGCGCGCGACCCTAAGCAGCCCTCGCGATAGTATCCGCCAAACTAAGCGGCGTACTCAGGTCGCTGGAGGGACCATGCGGCCCATCCGGCGGCCACCCAGAATATGAACATGCAGGTGCGGGACATCCTGAACGCCATGGACACCTGCATTGCTGATCAAGCGGTATCCTTCGGCGCTATCGGGTTTGACGCCCTCTATTTCGCAGACCTTTGCGATAGCGCGCGTGTAGTCAATAATTTCCGCGTCTGACGCAGTTGCCGCAAAATGATCGTAGCTGACATAAGCTCCCTTTGGGATAATCAACACGTGCACGGGTGCCTGAGGTTCGATGTCGCGGAAGGCTAGTGTGTGCTCAGTCTCCAACACTGTGGTGTTCGGGATTTCGCCGCGCAGGATTTTGGCAAAGATGTTCTGGTCGTCATAGGCGTAGGCCATTGAGGTATCCTTAATCGGCAAAAAGGTGGTCGGTTGAAGTGATCTGCTTCGCCTTGTCCACAGGAATGGTCAGAAAGTCAGCGAGCGCGTCTGCGTTTGTATCTTGTGATGCGCTTTCACGCATCCGGGAGTGATTTTCAAACTTAGCGTCAAGGATCCGGTCACCCTCAAATATCATATCATTGCGGATCGTCGGGAGCAGCCGGTCGAGGGTGTCTTGGGACGTTTGTTCGCCAGCGAGACCGACGCGCATGGCATGCCCAATGAGGTAGTCATCTGAGAACTGGCATTCGATTTCCAGCAAGCGCGTCACAGAGCGGTCAGAAGCGAAGTCATTCAGCAGATCAAGGTTGCCGGGGTCCATACAGACGATCAGGCGATCGGTCTCGAAATAGTCAAACAGCATCCGCATCAATGAGCGACGATGCCGGGTACGTTTTTCGAGCGTTTTCTGGATGCCGCCAAGGTCAGGCAGGGGCGTGTCTTCTTCGTTAAAGAGGTACTCGATCGCGGGTACATTTGTGGTTTGGCGGATGCGTTCCAGCACGCGTTTCGCGACATGCCATTTCTTGCAAACCACGATAAGCAGTTCGCGCTCGCGGCCCAAAGTACTTTCAGTTTCCCAAAAACGGGTAGAAAAACGGCGCCCGATGCGGCCTCGACCTGTCAGAAACTTGAACAGGCTGCGTCCTTCGTTGCTGATCTCGAACTGCACTTTTTGCGCCGCGTAAAGCAGGCCAAGGCGGCGCTTGAGATCATGCGCTTCTGCACTGATCTTACGGGCAAAAAGATAGTCTTGGCTGACCAGTAGATCGTAGTGGTCATTGTAAAAGGTAACAGGCATGCCGTAATCCGTGAACATTAAGAATGTCAGCGTACGGGTGCGAATTTCCTCTTCCGGAACAAGATGGTGCACAAGCGTCTGAAAAAAGGTCTCATCCGGAATCCATGTGGTTTTGAAAAACCGCATGACATCCCGACGCTGTTTGGCGAAGTCGAGAACCCATTCGATTGTGCGGCGGCGCAGACACCACCATTGGCTGCCGATTTGAACTTGGATGTCAGCGGGGATGCTGCGGGTCATTTGCAATTTTCGTTGCAGATTGAAGGCTGCATAAAACAGTTTTTTCTGCGTTCGTTCGTTAAAGAAATGACGGTAAATCAGCCGCTCTTCCTTCATGCCAGTCTTGATCCAGTCACTTTCGAGATAGTCAAAGCTCTCGATGAAATCAACATCATGGTCATCAAGAAACTGGTGGGTGTATTCGGCAGATTTGATCGCCATGCAGTCGCCTGAAAGCATGTAGAAATGCGTGGCGCGCGGGAAGGCATCAATTGCGGATGTCAGAGCATGGAGGGTTGCTTGCACCAGCGACCATTCGCCCCAGCCACAACGGATGCGTTTTTGGGCGAACGTAACGTTGGGATTTGCGCTCAAAGCCTCAGAAATTGCGAGGAATTCTTCCGGATTTGCGGATGCATCAAAGTGAATCGACATGTAGTCGCCCACAGCTGTCAGCCGCTCCGCCTGCTTGATAATGGCGTCCGGGTCCTTGTGACACAGCAATATGTAGGCAATTTTTGCCATTTAAGAAACGATGAACCCCATTTTGCACTACTGTTTGACAAGATAAAGGTGAACACCGATTGAATAAACAGCATTTATTTGCTTTTTTAGGATCAGTTCAATCTGTGACAAGAAAACAGGTGGGCAGAGCAGGAGGCGGTTTATGGGTTTTCCCGGTACGTGGATGACGGAGAGTGAAAGCGTGGTGTACCGTGTGGTGCCCAAATGTGCGTGCTCCAGCATAGGTCAGATCATGTATTACTCTGATCATGGTGAGTTTTTTGATGGCGATATCCATGATGCCAAGTCTGGCCTGCACAAATGGGCGCTGGACGAAAGCCAGTTGCCGATCGCGACGAATGTGCAAAACCACACCTCGTACGCCTTTACCTGCGTCCGAAATCCTTACACGCGGATATTGAGTTCGTTTTTCGACAAAATTTGCGGCATCCAGCGCAACGGAAAGCGGTACCGTGGCAACCTCGTGCCGCTACTGATCCAAAAATATGGCATCGACGTTGGCGGGGATGACGGCAAAGCCGATTTTGACCAAGTTGCCAGCTTTCGCAGGTTTCTATTGTTTGCGCGCGATACCATTCGCTGGCGGCGTCCTATGGACCCTGACATTCATTGGTCTGCGATGTCTGGCCACGTCAGCACATTTATCGCCAATGGTGGGACTTACGACAAGATTGTTTGGACGGAAGCGTTCAATGATGGCATGCAGGACGTGCTGAATTCTGTCGAAACCAAGCATGAGATCAAGCTTGATGGTATCCCGCGGTTCAACGAAAGCGAAGGGCATGGCCCCAAGCGCGCGCACCCGGTTGAGGATTATTTCGACGATCTCTCGATGCATCTGGTCCGGGAAATCTACAAGCGCGACTTTGAGCTTTTCAAATATGACTTTGAAAACCCGGGCAACAAACTCCCCATCGGCGAGATCGACCTTGATGAGGTGCATGCCAAGTTGGGTGACTAACCCGGAGCCTGGACCATTTGAGGTTGCTACACCCTGCGTGGTATTCGCTTTGGGGCTGCTGCGATGCGAGGGCTTTCTGTAACCGGTTCACAACGAAATCCAGAATAAAGGACACCAGTGATGAGCTATGTTTTTGAGCCGCTGCAACAAGCAAGCCTTGCCGTCAGAGGCACAACTGATCGGTTCCCGGTGCGGCGCATTTTCTGTGTGGGGCGCAATTATGAGGCGCATGCCCGTGAGATGGGCAATGACCCTAGCCGAGAGCCGCCGTTCTTTTTCACCAAGCCAGCTGATGCCGTTGTCGATACGCCCTGCACGTTGGCCTATCCAACACTAACTGATGATCTGCATCACGAGATCGAATTGGTGATCGCGATCGGCAAAGGAGGCGCGAATGTTGCCGAAGCCGATGTGATGGATCATGTCTGGGGGGCCTCTGTCGGGATTGACATGACTCGCCGTGATTTGCAGGCAGATGCCAAGAAAACTGGCCGTCCGTGGGACATGGCCAAAGGGTTCGATCAATCAGCGCCCATTGCGCCGCTTATGCCATTGCGGGATGTGCCAAGCGTTGAGAAGGGCCGCATCTGGCTCGCGGTGAATGGTACTTTGCGGCAAGAGGGAGATTTGGCCGATTTGATCTGGTCGGTGCGAGAGCATGTCGCCACCTTAAGTCGCGCGGTAACCTTGGCACCCGGTGATTTAATCATGACTGGGACACCCGCAGGCGTTGCTGCGGTAGTTCCGGGTGATGTGATGACCGGCGGTGTCGACGGCATCGGAGAGCTAGAAGTCACGATTGGAAACCGCGCGTGAGCAATTTGCAGCTGCATAATTACTTCAGGTCTTCGACCTCTGTTCGAGTGCGCGCAGCATTGAACCTCAAGGGACTGTCTTACGATTATATCCCTTTGTCATTGCTCAAGGGCGAGCAAGCGAGCGCTGATCATCTGGCCCTAAACCCGTCGGGGCTTGTGCCGACATTGGTGACCCCGCAAGGCGCGCTGCCGCAATCTCTGGCGATCCTAGAATGGCTGGACGAAGTGCATCCCGAACCGGCGTTGTTGCCCCGCGATGCTTGGGCGCGCGCGCGGGTTCGGTCGTTGGCCCATATCATTGCGCTCGATGTGCATCCGGTGAACAATTTGCGTATTTTGCAGCATCTCGAGGCTGAATACGGTGTTGATGCGGAGGGCAAAGCGGCGTGGTTTGGCAAATGGGCTCATGCTGGAATGGCAGCCCTTGAGGCGCGATTGGCGTCTGAGCCAGAGACCGGTACATTTTGCCATGGAGAGACCGTAGGCCTAGCCGACCTTTGCCTTTATGCGCAGGTTCTCAACAACGGTCGTTTCGGGGTCACGCTTGAGGACTACCCTACGATCGCGCGTATTCAAGACGCCTGCATGGATATTCCCGCTCTGGAAAAGGCCGCGCCAGCCAATCAAATCGACGCGACCTAGGCTGCATTATACAGGGTCGCCGTATGGGTTGGGCGTCTCTTCCCCTTTGGTGGAGAAAAATACGATGAGAACAATGAGACCGACAATTGGGATTAGGATCAGCAGGAGCCACCAACCTCGGCGACCGATGTCATGCAATCGACGTGCAGCGACAGCAATACCTGGGATAAGGGTGATAAGGCTTAAGATGCTATTTATCGGTCCGACATCATAAAACCCGAACGTGCTATCGATAATGCCCGTCCCAATCCCAAGAATTATCATCCAAAGCGTCCAGAACCAAAATTGCGGCCTGTTTGAGCGGCCTTTGAAATCGACATAGCGGGAGAAACCATCTTTTAGCGCACCGACAAAAGTCGATGCATCTTCACGCGGACGGGCAATATTCTCTCTGGCAGGCGCATGCGATGCCATCATCGGGATTGCGGTCCCTTTCATCTGTCCAAGAGGCAGCCAATCGTCCATCCCTTCCTGCCAGACAAGTGTATCGGCGCGCACTGTGCCATTCGCGATCAGGCCATCCAGTTCATCTTGATTGATTGGCCCATAAGAAGTGCCTTCAAGGGCATAATGCCAACCTAGAGAATTGTTCATCTGAGGTGTCCTTCGGGTTTTCTATTCGTTTTGCGGGCAGGTTAGCCTGAGTTTTAGTTCGCGAAAAGGTCGCTCATGAATTCTGGGTGGACCAACAAGGCAGCAAATCGTTCGGTGCCGGGGTTGCTGCAAAGACAGCGCGCGCGATCGCCCGGCTGAGGCAAAGGGCAGCTGCGTGGCCGATCAGTAACGTGTCTCCCTCAGGTTTGCTCCCTGTCGACAAGGCAAAAACCAGATCGCCGTCATGGGGCGTGTGTGCAGGGACTGTGGCGCGCGCGATGCCGTCATGAGCGGCCGTAGCGACGCGGTGACAGGCAGCCTTGCTGAGGGTCGCGTCCGTTGCCACGATGGCAATGGTGGTATTCGTGCGCGGGTTCAGGGCAACGCTTTTGCGACTGTCCAGTGACCGGCCAAGGCCCGTTGCGGTATCAGGCCCAACCCCACCGAATTCGCCATCAATCTCAAAAGGGGCCGCATAGAAATGGCGATCGCCCGGCGTGGTGACCGAACCGACGGGGTTCACGCCTACCAAAGCGGCCACGGTACTGCCATCGGGGAGAACCAGTGACGCGGTACCAAGACCGCCTTTGAGCATCGCTGTCAGTGCCCCAGTTCCGGCACCGACGCTGCCAACATCAAAGGTTTGAGATGCTGTGCGGTAGGCTTCAAGACCGAGCGCTGCATAGGGGTTTTGCGTCCAACCCTTGGTGCCGCCATTCAGAAGATCAAATAGGATCGCACCGGGCACCAGTGGGATCAGTGCATCACCAACCTGAAAGCCACGCCCATCAGCGCGCAGCCCTTCCATCACGCCGGAACACGCATCTAAGCCGAACGCGGATCCACCAGACAAAACCAGTGCATCGACAGCATCAACGGTCTTATCGGGCGCCAGCAGATCAGTCTCGCGGGTGCCGGGTGCGCCGCCCATGACGTGAACCGAGGCCACAAATGGCTTGTCCCCGACAACCACTGTCGTGCCTGACTTCAATGCATCGTCTTGGGCGTTACCAACCCGTAGGCCAGGGACGTCAGTGAGGCTGTTACGGGGTCCGGGGATCATATTTGTGGCCTTTTGAATAATGCCTGAGCGACGATATCTTGATCTTTGCGGCAGGCCAAGCGGGTCAGCCGTGATAGGCGGCGACGGTCTTGAGCTGGGAAAAGCCATACAGTGCTTCGAACCCTTTTTCACGTCCATGGCCGGATTTTCCGACACCACCAAAGGGCAGCTCTACCCCGCCACCGGCCCCGTAGTTGTTGATAAATATCTGTCCCGCCTGAAGCGCCTTAGCGAGCCGCATTTGACGTGCGCCGTTCTGGGTCCAGATGCTAGCGACCAGCCCATAGTCTGTACTGTTCGCAATGCGGATCGCTTCTTCTTCGGTGTCAAAGGGGATGATGACTTGCACAGGCCCAAAGATTTCATCGCGTGCCAACACATGGTCTGGGGGCACATCGGCAAAGAGCGTGGGCAAGACGTAGGCCCCGGTATCTGTGGCCCCAACAAACTGGCCTTGCGCGACAAGTTTCAGGTCTTGGCCCTTGGCGATAAACCCGTTGACGATATCCTTTTGGCGCTGGGAAATCAGGGGACCAACTTGCTGGTCATCCAGCGCAGGTCCAACCGTCAGCGCGCTGTAGGCTTCGGCCATACGGCCGCGTATCTTTTCATAGATAGGGCGCTGGACTAGAATACGCGAAGATGCCGAACAGGTTTGCCCCGCGTTTTGAATACCTGCGTTGACCAAGTAGGGAAGAGCCGCATCGATATCGGCATCCTCAAACACCAACTGTGGAGATTTTCCGCCTAACTCCAGCGTGACCGGGACAACGTTGCGCCCTGCTGCTTGCTGGATCAATGCGCCGGTTCGGACCGAACCAGTAAACGAGATATGGTGCACACCTGAATGCTCCGACAGCGCGGCCCCGGCCTCAGCCCCTAGTCCTGGCACTACGTTCAACGCGCCGGGCGGCAGGCCTGCATCGGTGCAGATATGTGCAAATGCGAGCGCGGTTAGGCAGGCTTCTTCGGCCGGTTTTAACACGCAAGCATTGCCCATTGCCAATGCTGCGCCAACCGAGCGGCCGATGATCTGCATCGGATAATTCCACGGTACGATATGGCCCGTCACGCCATGCGGTTCACGCAACGTATAGACGGTGTAGCCGTCGAGATATGGGATGGTCTGGCCATGCAGTTTGTCAGCGGCACCTCCGTAGAATTCCATATAACGGGCAAGTGCAATCACATCCGCGCGGGCCTGAGAGAGTGGCTTGCCCACATCCAGCGCTTCGAGCGTTGCAAGTTGACCGATCCTTTCAAGCACCGCTGTACCAATGCGCGTGAGAACCCGCCCGCGTTCCAAGGCTGTCATGCGACCCCAATCACCGGCACGTGCCACGTGGGCTGCTGCGACGGCAGCATCAATGTCAGGCTGTTGTCCGCGTGCAATCACAGCGAGGGCACCGCCGTCAGAAGGGTTCACAAGCGGCAGCGTCTCTCCACCCTTTGCGGCCACCCATTTTCCTCCGATCAGACAAAGTGAGGGGTCAAACCAAAGAGCGTCATGAGTATCGGTCATAGGGCAATTTCCTGAGTATTAAGATCGGGCAGCACCGGTGCCGCAGCAATCAATTCGCGGGTGTAGGGGTGTTGGGGGTTGTTAAAGACGTCGGCCGTTGCACCCTCTTCGACGATCTTGCCGGACTTCATGACCAGCACCCTATCAGTGACGCTGCGCACGACGCTGAGGTCATGAGAGACAAACAGATAGCTAAGATCATAGGCCGCACAAAGTTCTGCCAACAAATCGAGGATCTTCGCGCGGACCGAAACATCCAGCGCGCTGACCGCTTCGTCAAACAGGATCAGATCTGGCCGAATGATCAAGGAACGCGCGATTGCAATACGTTGGCGTTGCCCGCCGGAGAATTCGTGAATGTACTTCTGCGCATCTTGAGGATTGAGGCCAACAGCGCTCAGAGCCTCATCAATGGCACGGGTCCGATCTGCACCTCGTGG
This sequence comes from Sulfitobacter sp. SK012, assembly GCF_003352085.1. NCBI lineage: Bacteria > Pseudomonadati > Pseudomonadota > Alphaproteobacteria > Rhodobacterales > Roseobacteraceae > Sulfitobacter > Sulfitobacter sp. SK012. The sequence goes on along the minus strand of NZ_CP025804.1, from coordinate 4,428,718 downwards.
TGGGTCTTCGAGCAGATGAAATGGCTCCGTAACAAGGCGGGCAACCTTGTGGCGGGGATTAAAGCTACCAAAGGGGTCCTGAAAAACGACCTGCATTTGCCGGCGCACGGCGAGGTTTGGCAAGCCATTGGTGAAAACGGGCGCGCCTTTTAGAGTAATAGCCCCTTCCTGCACTTCTTCTAGCCCCAGAATAGCACGGGTAAGTGTGGATTTTCCGCACCCGGATTCGCCAACCAGACCCAACCGTTCACCGCGGTTCAGTACAAAACTCACATTATCGACCGCACGGAAATGACCCGGCTTGGCAAAGAGCGTTTTGCGCGGGATGCGGTAATCGCGGCTGATGCCTTTGACCTCCAACAAGGGCGCAGGAGGCGGAGCAGGCGGCAAGTTGACTTTATGCGCCGAGGCGGCAAATAGCATCCGCGTATAAGGGTGCTGCATGTTGAACATCAGATCGGTGGTGGCACCGCGTTCAACGATCTCTCCGTGTCGCATGACGATGATCTTATCAGCCATCTGAGAAACGACGGCCAGATCGTGGGTGATCATCAACAGCCCCATGCCGTCGTCACGCGCAAGCTGGGTGAGCAATTCAAGGATTTGCGCCTGCGTGGTCACGTCCAACGCCGTGGTTGGTTCATCTGCGATCAGTAAACGAGGTTTGAGCGCGATCGCCATCGCAATGACCACACGTTGACGCTGTCCTCCCGACAGCTCATGCGGGTAGCGTGACAGCGGAAAATCCGCATTGGGCAATCCGACGCGTTCAAGGGTCTGTGCAGCGCGGATCATCGCTTCAGTTTTGGATGCATTGGTATGGATAAGGATTGTCTCAGCGACCTGTGCGCCGATGGTCTTAACCGGGTTCAAGGCCGTCATGGGTTCCTGAAACACCATCCCCATGTCGTTCCCTCGTAAGGCACACAGGGCCCGTTCTGGTAGCGTGGTCAAAGCTTGATCGTCCAGCAGAATATTGCCCGTTGAGGTCGTCCCCTTGGGCAACAATTGCATGATGCTAAGTGCGGTAAGTGATTTTCCTGAACCGCTTTCGCCTGTCACCGCAACGATTTCTCCCGCCGCGATGTCAAAGCTAACGTCTTTCAGGATCGACAACCCATGGATCGATAAGGACAGGTTTTGAACGCTCAAAAGGGTCATGCCCGCGTGATCCTTAAACGTGGATCAAGCACATCGCGCAGACCGTCACCCATCAGGTTCAGCCCTAGAACGGTAAAGATGATCGCAAACCCCGGCATCAACGCCATGTGAGGCGCAATGCTGACAAGGGTTTGCGCATCAGCCAGCATTCGGCCCCAAGACGGCGTCGGAGGTTGCGCGCCAAGGCCCACATAGCTCAGCCCTGCTTCCGCAAGAATACCCAAGCTAAACTGAATGGTGCCCTGTACGATCAGCAGGTTTGCGAGGTTTGGCAGGATATGTTCGGTCGAGATACGCACAGCAGATTTGCCAGCGACACGCGCAGCCATGATGAATTCGCGCTCCCACAGGCTGAGTGCTGCCCCGCGTGTGATCCGCGCAAAAACGGGGATGTTAAAGATACCGATGGCGATGATCGCATTGACCGCCCCGGCTCCAAAAATTGCTGTGATCAGGATCGCGATGACAAGGCTGGGAAACGCAAAGATCAGATCATTGCCGCGCATGATAACTTCGTCCAGCATCGAGCCCCGCCGTGCTGCTGCCCACAAACCCAGCGGAACGCCCAGCCCCATGCCAATCCCGACCGCCACCAATGCGACTGCAATGGACGTGCGCGCGCCGACCATGATCATGCTGAGGATGTCGCGCCCTAGATGGTCGGTCCCCAACAGATGTAGGGCACTGGGGGCTTGGAGTTTATTAGGGATATTCAGGGCGGTATGGCTGAAGGGCGTCCAGAAGAACGACAGCAGCGCCGCCGCGACGAACACGCCGGTAAGCAACCCACCAAGGATCAAATTGCGCCTCACGTGCGAGACCTCAATCGGGGGTCCACTGCAGCATAGGCGAGATCAACTATGAAATTCACCATGATCACGGCGAAGACCAGCAACATGACCACGGATTCCACAACAATCAGGTCGCGGGCAGAAATGGATTGAAACACCAGACGACCTAGGCCGGGCAAGTAGAACACCTGTTCAATGATGATTGCCCCAGCCAGCAGGAAGGAAAACTGCAGGCCGATGATTGTCAGCACCGGAATAAGCGCATTGCGCAAGCCGTGCCGCCAGAGCGCCTGACGCTCAGATAGCCCTTTGGCGCGTGCAGTGCGCATGAAGTCCTCGCCCAGCACATCCAACAGCGCCGACCGCATAACCCGGGCAAGGATCGCAGCTTGCGGCAGGGCCAGTGCGATCGCAGGGAGGGTGAGGGAATGGAGCCCGGCCCAAAGTCCCTTGTCCCATCCGGCAAATCCGCCAGCAGAGAACCAACGCAGATTGATCGCAAAGATCAAAACCAGCATCATAGCAAACCAGAAATTCGGGATCGCGACCCCTAGTTGTGTGGCCCCCATCACCCCAATATCGCCCGCCTGACCACGACGCGCGGCGGCGTAGATGCCAGCGGGAAACGCGATCAACATCGAAAGGGCGAGTGCATAAAGCGAGAGCGGCAATGACACCCAGAGCCGGGCGGCGATCATTTCGGACACCGGTGTGCGGTATGTATAAGAGGTGCCAAAATCGCCCGTCAACATGCCAGACACCCACGCCAGATAACGCTGAGTTTTCGACACATCCAGACCCAGCTCTGTGCGCAGAGCGGCCAAAGTATCGGGTTGCGCATTGATCCCCAGCATGAAGGACGCAGGATCGCCCGGAGCGACCTCGATCACAGCAAAAATGACCAGCGACGCAATAGCGAGGCTGATCAGCAAGGACATGAGACGTTTGAGTGAATAGCGCAGCATTGCCAGAGGTTAGGCCAAGCGCGCAGGAAGGGTCCAGCGCCGTTTTCAGCGCTGGACGGCAAAGTGGCGAGTGCTAGGTTTGGTTTGTGGACATACCCCAATTCATAGGACACGAGATTTTCCGCGGCTCCAGTTATGGGCGCTGGCATCCGTTGCGCGTGCCGCGTGTCTCAACGGTGATGGATCTAAGCCGTGCGATGGGCTGGCTGCCAAAGTCGCAGTTCATCACTTCGCCGCGTGCCAAGCCCTCTGCCCTGAGCCATTGGCATGACCCAGAGTATATCGCGGCGTTACAGCGGGTGGAGGGGGATCAAATCGCCACCCCTCAGGACTTGGCACGTCACGGCATCGGCAGTCCCACAAATCCCGTCTTTCCCGAGATTTTTCGCCGCCCCGCAACCGCCGCTGGTGGGTCTATCCTTGCCGGAGAACTGCTCGCCAAAAGTGGCGTGATCTATAATCCGGCGGGCGGCACGCATCACGGGATGCCGGGCAGGGCCAATGGTTTTTGTTATCTCAACGATCCGGTTCTGGCGATGCTGTCGCTCCGGCATAATGGCGTGCGACGGATCGCCTATGTTGATATTGATGCGCACCATCCAGATGGCGTTGAAGTGGGGTTTGGCGGTGACCCTGATTGCTTGATGATCTCGGTTCATGAGGACAGGCTTTGGCCGCGAACCGGCGCAATTGACAATGACGCTGGGGGGAACGGGTTTAATATGGCCGTCCCACGCGGGCTTAATGACAGTGAGATGGCGTATATTCGCGATGTCCTGATCTTGCCCAAAGTGGCAGATTTTGCACCCGATGCGATTGTGTTTTTATGCGGTGCTGACGCTGTGGAAGAAGATCCGCTGTCGCATCTTTGCCTTAGCAATAACGCCCATTGGGCAGTGCTGCGCGGGTTAATGGCCTTGGCCGCTCCCCGTCTGCTGGTGTTGGGTGGCGGCGGTTACAATCCTTGGTCTGTCGGGCGGCTTTGGACCGGAGTGTGGGCGACGTTGAATGATTATGACATTCCGACCCGCATACCCGCGCAAGCAGAGGTCGTGCTGCGCGGCTTACGATTTGACGGTAACCGCCGGGGCAAGAACCCACCTGAGCATTGGTTCACAACACTGCGCGATGCCCCGCGAGAGGGGGCCGTACGAGATGTAGTCCGGCATTCCGTCGAGGTCTTGAATGCACGATCAATGCCAGCCTGATACAAAAAAAGGCCCCTGCACCAGCAGAGGCCCTTTTTATTTTCAATGACAGTGGAAGTTACTCTGACCAGCTGACGCCAGTTAGGTCAGTGGCCTGTGTGGGTGCGTTGACCCAAAGACCCTGCAATCCGGCTTTGGCGACACCCAATGCCGCCAGCTGAAAGAGGTAGCCGTTGACGTAGTCTTCCGCGATGATCTTTTGCGCATCGCCCATTAGTTTGGTGCGCGTTGCCGGATCGCTGGTTGCGGTGAGGGTCGTCATCAACTCTTGGAACTCCGGATTGTCGTATTGGAAATAATAGTCGGGGTTGGCGTAGATCCCGATGTCCATTGGCTCCGTGTGGCTGACGATGCTGAGGCCAAAGTTCTTGCCGCGAAACACGGTTTCCAGCCATTGAGCCCATTCGACATTGTTAATCTTGGCTGTGATGCGAACCTCAGCAAGCTGGGCTGCGATGATTTCGCCGCCGCGCCGCGCGTAGGAGGGCGGTGGCAGATCAAGTGTCGTCTCAAACCCATCGGGGAATCCCGCTTCGGCCAGCAGTGCTTTGGACTTTTCAGGGTCAAAATTGCTCAGCCCGGTTTGGTCGACATACGCAGGGTTGTGCGGTGCGAAATGCGCGCCAATGGGTGTGCCATAGCCAAACATCGCGCCATCAATGATCGCCTGGCGGTCGATCGCATGAGCCACAGCGGCACGCACCAGTTTGTTGTCAAACGGCGCTTGCTTGTTGTTCATTGAGAGAATGGTCTCCCCCTCAGAGGACCCGACAAGCACCTGAAAACGGTCATCGGCTTCGAACTGAGGCAGATTTTCAGGGGCAGGGAAGCCGTTAAAGTAATCCACATCCTCCGCCATCAACGACGCAAAGGCGGCCGTTGGGTCAGAGATGAATTTGAACGTGACGTTGTCCAATGCGGCGGGCGTGCCCCAGTAATCAGGGTTGCGGCTCAGTTCGATCTTGTCGCCCTGGGTCCAATTGTCGAACTTAAATGCGCCTGTGCCGATTGGCTTTTGCTTGATCTCGCCAATGCTCTCGACTGCGACAATGACCGCATCGCCCCAAGCCATATTGAAGAGGAAATTGCCGTCAGGTTTTTTCAGACGCACGGTAATGGTCTGCGGGTCCACGATGGTGACGGTGTCTATGTTTTCAAACAGGCCTTTTTGCGCATTCACACTGTCATCAGCACGGGCACGGTCGAGTGAGAATTTCACATCCTCGGCATCCATTGTCGTGCCGTCATGGAACGTGACGCCAGATTGCAAATGAAAGGTATAATCGCAACCATCTGCAGAGATGTCCCAACGCGCGGCCAGGCCTGAAATGATGCCCCCGTTGCTGTCAAAGCGGGTCAGCCCTTCGAACACATTCGAATACAGCACCGAATCGATGGCACCCGCAGCAGCGCTGGTCGGATCAAGGTGGGGTGGCTCAAGCTGAAGGGCCACGGTGATGTCATCTTTGGCCAAGGCAGCACCTGAAAGCAATGCGGCGGCGCTGACACCCAGCAAAAGGGAACGGAGGTGGAACATGGATATCTCCCGGTTTGATTTGAACGCAGGCTAGACAATTGGGGTGCTACTGACCAGAGCTTGCTTGCCTTTCCGGTGGGTCGGACGTAGGGACGCGATCCTGTTTGAAGTATGAAGGTGGGACGTATGTCAGTTCTGGGTGTCGATTTCGGAACGTCCAATTCAGCGGCCGGTGTAGCGCCAGCCGGTGTGCCGCAGTTGATCGCGTTGGAGCCCGGCCAGCAGACCCTGCCGACTGCGGTCTTCTTTGATTTCGAGGACAGAAAGATGCTGGTGGGGCAGCGCGCCAACGACGCACTTCTGGGCGGTGACGAGGGCCTCTATATGCGGGCGTTGAAATCGTTGTTGGGCACAAGTCTGATGCGCGAGACGCGCAGCCTATTGGGCGAACGGATTGATTTCATCGAGATCACATCGCGGTTTTTGCGGCAGATCAAGACACAAGCCGAAGCGGCAACAGGCGACACATATGACCGTGTTTTGTCAGGTCGCCCAGTGATGTTTCACAGCTCCGATCCTGCGCGCAACGCCCAAGCCGAAGTAGATCTACGCGACGCTTACCTGCGGGCTGGGTTTGCTGAAGTGCGGTTTATGAATGAGCCAGAAGCCGCGGCGTTGGCCAACCGTGATGTCCTGAACGAAGGCGATCTGGGTCTCATTCTTGATATTGGTGGCGGTACGTCTGACTTCACATTGTTTCGGCATGAAGGCGACGGGATCAACATCTTGGGCAGTCATGGCGTGCGCGTAGGTGGTACGGATTTTGACCGTGCGCTTAGCATCGCGCATGTGATGCCGTTGTTGGGGAAAGGATCGCCCATTCGGCATGCCTTTGGGCCCGATACTCACCCTGCGCCGCATAAGATATTCAATGACTTGGCGACATGGCAAAAAATCCCGTTTCTTTATGCACAAGACACCCGCCGCGCCGCGCGGGAGCTAGAAAAATACGCGGTTGAAAAGCCGTTGTTCGGTCGGCTGTGTTCTGTTTTGGAAGACGAGCTGGGCCATGATCTGGCCTTTGCCGTCGAAGCGGGCAAGATCGCTGCGAATGGCGGCGGCGGAGAGGCGGCAATTGCATTGAATGTGCTGGAGCGTGGCCTGTCAGTGCCGTTACCAACCCCAATGATGGCTGACACCCTAAGCACGTTGGCGACGGAAATCGGCGATGCGGCAGACACGACATTGCAGTTGGCCGGGGTCAAAGCGGATGCCGTGACCCACTTGATTTTTGTCGGAGGCTCCAGCCTGATGGGTGTCATTGAGGATGCGCTAAGCGCGCGTGTTCCTGCAGCAAAAGTTCAGCGCGGGGCTGCGTTGACGGCAATTGTAGATGGTTTGGCGATTGGCGCTGAGGCTGCGTTTAACGATTAAGTAATAGCGATTCGAGGGCCGCACCCATAACCTTGGCGCTGTCGATCATGTCATCCACGCCAATCCATTCATCGGGTTTATGCGCCAACTCCAACACACCGGGGCCATAAGCGATGCAGTTCTTCAGCTTGCCGATACGGTCGATATGCTTCTGATCATAGGTTCCGGGGGAGGCGACGTAATCAGGTTCCTTGCCGATCACGTCACGGATGGCGCGCGCCACGGTCTGAACCACTGGAGCGTCGCGGTCGGTCATGGACGGTAGAACGGCGTTCAATTCTGTCATCGTATAGTCAAAATCGACGCGCGTTGCCCGCAAGCCTTCGAGCAAGCCCGTAACTTCGTCGCGTACTTGATCCAGTGGTTCTTCGACCAGAAAACGACGATCAATCACGATCCGACAGCTATCGGGGACGCAATGGGCGGGCAGGCCGGTAAAATCATCGTCCTGCTCTTTTTGGCCGCCGTGGATGGAGTTGATGTTCATTGTCGAAGACCGCGCGCCTTCGGGGACAACGGGCATATCTGTTGTGCGTGCTGCCATGGCGGGGAAAAGCTTGTTCTCGAACTCTGAAATAACCGCCCCCATGTGGCGCACGGCACAGTCGCCTAAGAACGGCATGGAACCATGCGCAATCTCGCCCTTGGTCTCAATCTCTGCCCACCAACCACCGCGGTGGCCTAGGCAAATGCGGTCCTTGTTGAGTGGTTCAGGGATGATGACATGCTGCACGCGGGTTGGGTTGAAATACCCCTGTTCGGCCAAATAGGCGACGCCGCCATAGCCACCTGATTCCTCGTCAGCAGTTCCAGAGATTTCGATCGCACCGGCGAAATCGGGGTGGGTTTCAAGGAAAGCCTCTGCCGCGATGATAGAGGTCGCAAGCCCACCTTTCATATCGCAGGCCCCACGCCCGTAAATGCGCCCGTCGGCCAGTTCAGCACCAAAAGGATCAAAGCTCCAACCTTGGCCGACCTCAACCACGTCTGTGTGGCTGTTGAAGTGGACACATTCGCCAGCAACCGTGCCTTCGCGTCGCGCGATGATGTTCCAGCGCGGATATTTATCGCCGTCTCCCGGTGTGCCAATGGCACGGATAAGCTGCGTCTCGAACCCTGCTTTGCGCAGCCTACGGTCAAGATATTCGCAGATCAACCGATAGTCGCGCCCAGGTGGATTTAGGGTCGGGATTCGGATCAAATCTTGTGTCAGGGCGATCAGCTCGTCGCGCTTGGCGTTGATGGCTTCAGAGAGAGGTGTGTTCATGGACCTATGTTTCTACGGTGCTGGCCGATTGGCAAGTGCCTTGAAGCTTTGGTTGCAGCTCACTTTCAAAATAACCCAGTTTCAAGTTTCTGGCTTGGGGTCAGGCCCACTACGCGGTAAACGGAGATCCAGCGATGGATAAAAGGTGAGTGTGTAGATGCAAGGCAGGTTCACGTGATACAAAGCGCACCGGGCAAGCTGGCGTTTATTTGGACGGCCATAAAAGGCACCATTGCCCAGATCAGTGAAAGTAATCTTGGGCTCGTCTCTGCTGGCGTTGCGTTTTTCGCGATGCTGTCGCTCTTTCCAGCGCTCGCTGCGGTGATCGCTGTAATGGGTTTGATCGCGGATCCAGTTGTTGTGGTCGCACAGCTTGAAGAAATGCGGGAATTTTTGCCCAATGACGTTTACGAGATTATCAACACGCAAGTTGTGTCGCTGGTGACAGCCAGCGCGGACACACTGGGTTGGGCCGGTCTCGTGTCACTACTTGTGGCGCTGTGGTCGGCGCGCGCCGGGGTCGGTGCGATAATGATCGGCCTCAATTCGGTTTACAATGAACGTAACCGCAATACAGGCTGGCACTTTGTTCGCGCAATGGTTCTGACGATTGGACTGGTAGGCGTAGGCATCGTTTCATTGCTCACACTTGTCGTCGCGCCGATTGTTTTGTCGTTCTTCCCGTTTGGGCCATCCGGCAAACTGGTCGCTGAATTTGTGCGCTGGGCAATCGCGGTTTGCGTCCTATTCGCCGGGATCGGTATGTTGTATCGCTATGGACCAAATCGCAAACCCGTCCGGGCGGGATGGCTGACGCCCGGCGCGGTTCTTGCCGTGGTCAGTTGGGCTCTCGTTTCTCTCGCCTTTTCGCACTACGTGGCGAATTTTAGTAACTATAATCAAGTTTACGGATCAATCGGAGCTGTGATTGCTATGCTGATCTGGCTTTGGATCAGCAGCTTTTTTGTGCTGCTGGGCGCGGCGCTGAACGCCCAGTTGGAAAAGCGCACCGGTGTCGGTACGTCCGAAGCCAAATCGAGCCATGTCGACGAGCGAGGGATATTAGCGACGGACCAGATCATTGCGGCAGATGAGGATGTCTAATCCTTATCTCGTTGCCACTTTTGCACCGGGATCAGAAAGTCGGCGGCGTGCAGGCGCTCACAATAACGCAGACATCTGGACCTAGGTTGCGAAACCGGTGCGGTAGCCGGCTGTCAAAGAGGTACCCGTCGCCGGGTCCAAGAACGCCGACCGTATTCTCAACGGTTACCTCGATTTGACCGGTGATAACGATGCCAGCTTCTTCACCCTCATGAGACAACCGCTCGGGCCCTGTGTCTGCGCCAGATGGGTAGGTTTCATGTAGCACTTGCAGGGCATGTTCTTCCGCATTGCCAAGTTGCCGCAAGGATACCTGACCTGGTCCAGGCGGCGAGAGTTCGATAAATTCATCAGCTGCGAAGAATACCTTGCGGGTGTCCGTCTCTTCGATTGTGGAGAAAAATGCCGCCATGCTGATCGGTATCGCGTCCAAGAGGCTCTTTAGCGAGGCGACCGAGGGGCTGGTCTTGTTTTTTTCGATCAATGAAATGGTGCCATTGGTCAGCCCGGCCCGCGCAGCCAATTCGCGCTGCGAAAGACCACGTTCTTCGCGGATCGCTCTGAGCTTATGTCCGATATCCAAGGTTGTGCACCTATTCCAACTGCCTAAAAGCTCTGTGTATCTGGGCTGTCGCGGCTTGTCACAGGCAAATTCTAGCCTGCTTATTCAGAATATCGAAACCGCCGAAATATCACGATTGACAATTAAATTAAACGGCATAAAGGATATTTTAAACGCGGCGCACGTTCTTTGGAAAGGGAATCGTTCATGTCCACTACTCGTAAAAAACCTCGGAAGCCCTCTGTTAAGGCGTCTGCAAAGAAGAACCCTCAAATCTCTATCGTAGATACGGCCGCTCCGACGGTTGCGACCAACGCCGATTTTGTCGCGCGTCGTGAAGCGGCGGTGCCGCGCGGTGTGGCTTCTGCTGCGCCGATCTATGCCAAATACGCCGAAAACGCGGAGCTTTGGGACGTAGAAAGCAACCGCTATATTGATTTTGTTGGCGGCATTGGTGTTCTCAACACGGGCCACCGTCACCCCAAAGTGGTTGAGGCGGCCAAGCTTCAGGAAGATCACTACACCCACACGTCTTTTCAGGTTGTGCCTTATGGACCCTACATCGAATTGGCTGAAAAGCTGAACGAATTGGCCCCCGGCGACGCACCAAAAAAGACGTTGCTGGTGACCACCGGTGCCGAAGCGGTTGAGAACGCAGTCAAGATCGCGCGTGCGGCTACTGGACGCCCGGGCGTTATCGCCTTTACCGGCGGGTATCACGGCCGGACGCTGTTGACCCTTGGTATGACGGGCAAAATCTCGCCCTACAAAAAAGATGTGGGCCCTTTCCCGTCGGATATTTTCCGCGCTCCGTTTCCATCAGTGCGCGATGGCATCACCGTCGAAGATGCGCTGACGGGTCTGCAAAACCTGTTTCTGACCGATGCGCAGCCAGAACGTATTGCTGCCATCATCATCGAGCCTGTCTTGGGTGAAGGTGGGTACACGCCTGTGCCATTCGAGATGATGCAAGCGCTGCGCGACATTTGTGACCAGCATGGCATCTTGCTGATCGCGGACGAGGTTCAGGCAGGCTTTGGTCGGACTGGCACATGGTTTGCGATTGAACATTCGGGCGTTGTGCCCGACCTGATTACGGTCGCGAAATCCATGGCCGGTGGTTACCCTCTGGCCGGCGTGATTGGCCGTGCGGACCTGATGGACGCGGTGATCCCCGGTGGACTTGGTGGAACTTATGGCGGCAACCCTGTGGCCTGTGCTGCCGCACTTGCCGCGATTGAAGCGATCAAAGAAGAAGGTCTGCTGGCCCGATCAACAAGCATGGGTGCCCATCTTAAGGCGCGCTTTGCTGAGATTGGTGCGCGCACGGCACCTTTCCGGATGTGGGACATTCGCGGATTGGGCGCGATGGTCGCTGTCGAATTTGTGACTGATTTTGGCAGTGCCAAACCAGATGCCGATCTGACCAAACGTGTTATCGCACACGCGCTTAGACGTGGTCTGCTGCTGCTGAGCTGTGGCCTGCATGGCAACACTGTTCGAGTGATGGTGCCGTTGACAGCTTCCGACGAGATTGTCGAAGAAGGCCTCGCGATCTTTGAAGCAGCGCTTGCAGAAGCGGTGGCAGAAGAGCAGCACTAACTGTTTAAGCGAACGCTACTTAGATCAAGGCGCGCCGTGCAACCGACGCGCCTTTTTTTGTTACTAGATGGCCTTACTTTTCCCCGAACCGATGTGCTGAGATATTTATGTCGCCGCAGTTTCGAAGTGGGATATTTTCCCCTGAAATCTGGTCCGTGATCTCCCATTCATCCTGCGATAACGTGAGGGCAACTGGATGAACCAGCTTTGCGCTCTTCCCATTTGCATCGATCCGAACGATCCGATTGTCGCTGATGGCCTGCGCGAAAGCCATCACGCGCGGATCGTCGGGCGGGGTCGGTCCATCAACGCGAAACTGAGCCATCGCCTTTTGCGCGGTATGCCGAACCTTATCGGGAAAACTCTCAACCAGTTTGTTGCGCGCACGATCAAAGGCCTGTTCCAGACCGAGAGCCCCCAAAGCAGGGTTGCGACTGTTTAGAACCACGCCCAGAGCTTTTGCCTCGTCCTGGTCCAGCCCGGTCAGTCGCGTGCGGTAATTAAAGCCCAGTTCAATGCCGCCTTGGTTGCCTTGAAAAACAATGATCGGCAACCCTGCCTTGGTCATCGCATCAACGTCCCGTAAAATCGTGCGCGGCGTCACCTCCAGCTCCGATGCAAGTTGGGTGGAGGTAAGTCGCCCTCTATTTTGCAGCAAGAGCAGGATTTGCAGAAGCCTAGAAGCGCGCATTTCGATCTCTGAAACATGACATAAGATGTCATATTAGGCTTGCTATGCATCTAGGTGTCAAGCAAAGGAGCCCAAATGACGTCATTCAAAGTTACCCGCGAAATTGTTGCATCACCGGCTGCTATTTGGGCAGTTCTAGAAGACCCAGACGCACTCGGGGTGGGGCATTTGGGATCCTCAGCATCACCGGCAAGATACAATCTGAAGGCCGTATCAAATTGATATCTGAGGTTGATCCAACGCGCGCATTTCCGTTGCGGGTTACACAGTTTGACAGAGCGCGTCAGATGGCTTGGACAGGGGGTGTGCCGTTTGGATTGTTCAGGGGAGAAAGGATATTTAGGCTAACACCAAATGGCAAAAGCACGACGTTCAGCATGGAAGAGACCTTCACGGGTCCGTTGCGTAAGCTGATCATGAATTCCATGCCAGACCTGCAACCGTCATTTGAAAAATTTGGCGATGCACTCAAGGAAAGGGCAGAAGCATGAACCGAGTGACCTATGGATTAGGGATCATTGGCGATCCTTGGATTTTGAAAACGCCTCCACTGGGCTCTGAGTTTGAGGCCTGGAGAGACGAAGCAGCGGAACCACCCGCGGTGTTCGTTCAGGTTGGAAAGACGCGACTGTCTTATCAGTTGCGTGCAATCGAGGACGCCCATGCAATGCTGCTCGCGCATGGTGATTGGATGCCGCTTGGCAATGCCGATGAAGGAAAACCAACCAAGGAAGGCACGTTAGAGCATTGGGCGCGCAGTCAGGAGAACCCCGTTGGCGGGTATTATGGATTACGAAAGGGGTACCGAGGACGTTTTGCCAATTACATCTCCCCGGTTCTCGAAGTTCTGGGGTTGGCAGAATTGGAACACAACCCGCGCAAAAATCGCATAAGAGGTTTGTAGGGGGTTAACTGGACCGGTTTCTCAGAAATGGGTTGGCCAAGTCTAGCGTGAGCCCTCGGCCGCAAACAGACAGTCCACGACGTTATCCCATTGTGATTTGGTTAGTCCGTCTTTGTGCGCGATCATCCAATATGTCTCTTGCGGCTCCATGACGAATTCTGACGCGCGGACCAGTTTGCCTTGCTCCAACAGTGGGGCAGCGAGTGGAAGGGACGCGAGTAGGACACCTGCGCCGGATACCGCCGCAGAGAGAGCCGCAGAGAAACTGTCAAAGCGCAGTCTTGGGATTGGCGTTATGGGGTCTCCTGTTTGGCGCGCCCATTCGTGCCAACCGTGCCTTGGTCCAGACAACCCAAGGCGGGGCAACTCTAACCATGATGCATGAGTTGCTAGCAATTGAGGCGCAACAACCGGGCTTAGGTGCTCCGCAAATAACGGGATTTTATGAAGGTCTTTTCCTTCGCCACGTCCGTATTGCACGCGGATTGTTGTATCTAACAAGCTGTCGTCAGGCTGCAACACCATGGTAGACAGCACGATCTGCGGCTTGTGTGTGCTCTGCCAGTTGCGGAGTCTTGGAGCCAGCCACAATTCATTCACAGACGCACTTGCGAAAATTGTGATCTTTTCACGCTGAATGCCAAATAGATCTTCGTAACTTTCGTCGAGATTGCGAAACGCCGCCGATACATATGGTAGCCATGCCTCGCCTTCAACGCTGAGCGTCACGCCTCTTGGATTTCGCACAAACAGCCGGACGCCTATGCGCCGCTCCAGATTTGAGATGCGCTGACTGATCGAAGCTTGGGTGACGTTACTTTCCTTCGCCGCTGCGGTGAAGCTTCCGGTCCTGCCAGCCAGTTCAAAGGCACGCACCCAATCGAGCGGTATGTTACTTAATGAGAGATTAGACATAAGAAAAACCGCGCCTAAGGTTCGAATTATATTGATTGTGATTATGCCGCGCTCATGGAAATTTGCAACGAATTAGACACCCTTGATCCAAAGGCATCCCACCAATGTTCGAATGTAACTTGACTGAAGACGGCACATATTTGACGATTGTCGACCGTGGTGCTCAGACAAGGTTCCACGCCATTTGGCTTCGGGATAACGCATGGGATGCGGCAACGCGATCTGCTGACAATGGTCAGCGTTTGATTGCGTTGCGCGATATTCCGCAAGAAACATTGATCAGTGCTGCGGCGTTGATTGGTGAAACACTTAGCGTCACGTTTTCGCCCGAAGAGAAGACCATCGATTATGACCTAAGCTGGCTGCTTAGAAACGCATACGATCGCATGGGAGTTGCCCAAACTGGGTGGACAAAGTCCATGGTTGAAACCTGGGACAGCGATTTGATGTCACGGATCCCGGTTGCTGATTTCGACGCGGTTCATTCTGATCCGACAGAATTGAAAAATTGGCTTAGCCAGATCGCGCGCTTTGGGTTTGCCAAACTGGCGAACGGTCCGGTTGAAGAATTGGCGCTGGAGCGTGTCGTGGATTTGTTTGGCTATGTCCGCGAGACCAATTACGGGCGTCATTTCGAAGTACGCACCGAAGTTAATCCAACAAATCTGGCTTATACCGGAGCTGGATTGCAGGCACATACAGACAACCCTTACAGGGACCCCGTGCCGACCATTCAGGTTTTATACTGCCTCGAAAGCTCTGCTGCTGGTGGGGAGAATATGGTTGTCGACGGCTTTCGTGTGGCCGAAAGGTTGCGGGCCGACAACGAAGATTGGTTCAACGTTCTCTCGCGGTATTGCGCTGCGTTTGAATATGCAGGTTCGGGTGATGTGATGCTACAATCGCGCCGCCCCATGATCGAATTGGCACCGGACGGCGAGTTGATCGGTGTCAGGTTCAACAATCGCTCAACCGCGGCGATCACAGACGTCCCGTTTGATGATATGCAGACCTATTATGCCGCATACCGCCGTATGGGCGAACTCATCGATGATCCGTCGATGGAAGTGTCATTCCGCCTTGAGCCCGGTGAGTGCTTCTTGGTCGATAACCGGCGCGTTTTGCATGCCCGCAAAGGATACTCAGGAACCGGTAAGCGTTGGTTCCAAGGGTGCTATGCCGATATGGATTCACTCAATTCGAAATTGGCGGTTCTGGATGCAAAACAGCGAGAGGCGGCCCAATGAGTAAACCCGATTTCAACACATTAAGCCCCAGCAACATCGTCGCTTTTCTGGAAGATATCTTTGAGCGGCGCGGCGGTGAGGAATATCTTGGCGAGCCTGTGACCATGGCGGAGCATATGCTCCAAGGTGCCACGATCGCTGAACAGAACGGTCAGCGCGAGATCATCATCGTATCCGCCTTGCTGCATGATGTGGGTCATTTCACCAGCGAATTTGGCATGTTCAGCATGGACGACACCGAAGACAAATATCACGAAGACGCTGGGGCGGAGGTTTTGCAGGATTACTTCCCTACAATCGTCACCGACTGTGTGCGGTATCACGTCGCTGCAAAGAGATACTTATGTGCAACCAGGCCATCCTATTTCGACAGGCTGTCAGATGCGTCGATACATTCGCTTAACCTTCAAGGCGGGCCGATGAATGATGCCGAAATTCAGGCATTCGAGCAGAACCCGAATTTGGAGGACATCATTGCTGTGCGCTTTCTGGATGAAGCGGGAAAGCATGCAAATATGAAGACACCGCCGTTCGCGCATTTCGCCCCGATGGTGCAACGTATTGTCGATCAACATTGTGGTGTTGCGTGATGACGGACCCTCAATACGTTTTTGAGGCAAGCAGCAAGCCGTCTCTCCTTCTAGATTAGGCTCCTTTGGTGCGCGTAACCGCGGCCTCGAGAACGAGACACCTCGATGCCGCTGTTGGTGCATGGGCCGCTCGCATTACCCGCCTTCGGGCACCATGTGCGCTCCTGTTTTGTTGCGCGAAGACAATGCGATCGCGATCAGGATGGCTGTGGCGCCGACGATGTTGGGCAACCATGCCAAGGGCCAATATGTGCCGATGCCACCGAGCACCAAAAGCGGCAATGTGATTGGGCTAAGAGGCCCTTCGGCGTACCATTGGATCAGGGCGTTGGTTGCGTAAATCCCGAACAGGGCAAAGAACCCGATTTGAAGTACTTCAATCAACTCACCTGAGATCAACGGCGTGTAGGCAAACATCAAGGGGACGACATAAAGACCCTTCGCGATCTTCCAACTCTCGAACCCGGTTGCCATGGGCCGGGACCCTGCAATGCCAGCCGCCGTGAAGGCAGCGAGGCATACTGGCGGGGTCACATTAGAGTCTTGGCTGAGCCAGAAAATGATCAGATGCGCGGTTAGCAAAAAGACCGTTTGCGTAGAAGGATCGATCAACACTGGCCGTATCGTGACCGCGATTTCGAATGGGATGTTTCGGATCAATTCCCACGCTTCGGGTTTGGTCATGCCACTGGCCACCTGTGCGGCAAGGGGATGATCGACCAAGGCAAACAACGCGGATTTAGACGGATCCGAGATGCCTGCAATCAGCTGCTCAACGATCAAACCGTCTGCCATGATGCCTGCCAACGCTGGAGCCGTGAGGATCGCAAGGATGATATACGCGGCGGTCACCGGCAATCCCATGCCCAAGACCAGCGAAGCCAAAGCGATCAGCGCGATGGCCAGAACGAGGGACCCTTGCGACCATTGGGCGATCATCAACGAAAATCCGTTGCCCACACCGCTAGTGACGATTGCGTTGTTCATGATCCCGATGGCCGTCAACAAAATTGCCGTCATGATGGCAGATCTGATGCCGCTGACCAAAGCTTCGGCAATGCGCGAGGGGCCCATATTGACGGGTTTGAATGTCCCATCCTTGTTAAAATAGGCCACGACGCTCGTGGCCCATGAGGTGCCGATGACCGCCACGATGGCCCAGCAGGCCGCATAGGGTGGAGTGACGCCAGACAGAAGCAACCAGATCATGACGGCCAAGGGAATGACAAAAACCAACCCGCCAGAGATCATTTTTCTGCGGTCTACCGTCAGGTCAATCTTGGCACCTGCGTCATATTTTACCGCCTCAATCCGCACGATGAATGCGACCGACAGGAAATAGAGGATTGCGGGCACAACAGAAACGGCGACGATGGTGCCGTAAGGGATCGATGTATAGCTCGCCATCACGAACGCGCCCGCGCCCATGATCGGGGGCATCAGCTGGCCTCCCGTAGATGCCGCGGCCTCGACGCCTGCGGCAAATTGCGGCCGAAATCCATTGGCCTTCATCAGCGGAATTGTGATCACCCCAGTTGAGGCCGTGTTGGCAATGGCAGAGCCAGAGATGGTGCCGGTCAGTGCCGAAGAAATAACCGCAACAAATGCCGCACCCCCCTTGATGCGGCCTGCGACGACCTTGGATACCTCGATCACAAAGTTACTGGCACCTGACACAACCAGAAAGCCGCCAAAGATCATAAACAAGGTGATATTGGTGACAGAGATGGTCGCGAGGATACCGAACACCCCCTCATCATTATAAAGCGTGCGAAAGAGTACGTCATTCAACGGCAGGCTTGCGGACCGGAAAACACCTGGCAGCATGGTGCCCAAAAACAAGATGTAGCTAAGGGATAAGCCAATCAGAATCGGGATGACCCAACCTGACACGCGGCGCGAAAGATCGATGCACGCAAAGATCAACAATATGCCAGCGGCCCAGTCAATAGCGGTAAATTGCCAGCCCAGACCGGTGACAGCGAGAGAGCGCTCATAAAGCCCGGATTCTGCCCAAGCGACCCAAAGTGCTGCACTGGCCACAAGCAATCCGTAAAGTATGTCGATCACCCAAGCCCACGTTTGATTAGATTTTTTGCCCCAAGGACTGAGGGTCACAGAAGCCAGAAAAGCGAAACCTGCAAAATGGATGGCATTTTGCCACAAGCCCGGCTCGGTCAAATAGACATTCGTTAAGACGTGCCAAATCGCAAAGAGCAGCGCAAAACCAAATACGGCTTGGTTGCGCCCAAACTTTCCGCGCGGCATTTCCCAGAGTTGGGCGCGCGTCATTTGGCCGTTTTCTGTGGATCGTGTCATCTGTGGTCCCCCCTAAATAGAAAGAAGGGTCGCCGGATTACCAGCGGCCCTTCAGATCATGTGGCAGCGTTACTCAGCGATTAGGTTTGCTGGAATTTCCAAACCCATTTCGGTGTAATAGCGCGCCGCACCGGGGTGCAGAGGTGCCGGCAGTCCGGCCATTGCTTTCTCGACCGCCATTGCCTTCGTGGCCGGGTGGATCGCCTGCAAAAATGGCAGATTCTCATACATGGCTTTGGTCAGCAGATAGACATGCTCTTCGTCCACGCTTGCGTTTACGGCCAAAAAGTTTGGCTGAGCGATGGTGTTCACGTCATTGCTCTGACCCGGGTATGTGCCAGCAGCGATTGTGTATGGCACCCAAAGATTGCGACCACCGTCCATTGCAGTGGCTTCGTCGGCCGTCACGTCCAAGATTGTGAACTTACCTTCGTTAGAGGCCATCAATTTGGTGATTGCGCCTGTTGGGGGGCCTGAAGGGATACCAGCCGCGACAGCCTGACCGTTTGCCAACGCATCTGTCGTGGGGCCGTAGCCCGCTGAGATCAAAGTGAAGTCAGCTTCCAAATCCAGACCAAGACCGGCAAGCAACACTGTGTTGGATCCGATGGTGCCTGAGTTTTGCTTGCCCATGCCGACGGACATGCCTTTGAGGGCCTTTAAATCCTCAACAGTGCCGGTCGTGGCTTTTTCCGCCGGAACGATAAACTGCTCAACGTTTTGCCACAGCATTGTGACGGAACGAAGGTTGGATTGCGGTTCACTCACGGGGCCCGTGCCGGTGATTGCATAGGAGCCATAGAGACCCTGCAAAATGGCGAAATCAGCCGTGCCTGCAGACAACGCCTGCACGTTTGCGCCAGAGCCTGCCGAGTTGACGGCCGTCAGCGAGAAATCCTCTTTCGGCAGCAATTTGATCTTCGACAAAGTCGAGATCGCTGTGCCGACCGGGTGATAGGTGCCGCCAGTGGACGCCGTGTTCAATACGTAGTCGGCGCTTTGCGCGAGTGCGCCGCCAGCCGTGATCAAGCTGGTGCTCAGAACGAGTGCTTTCAACATTTTCATTTTTATTCCTCCCAAGTTCAAAACCGCAAAACGGCCTTGGAACGTTCTTGGGGAACTCTGGCAGTAAGCGGTATGAGGCAAAGTGCAGGGAAGGAAATAATCTGCCTGCGGATTTCCGCAGGGCAACTTAGCTGTTCAAAATGGCATCTTTATCCAGATCAAGCTTGACGATTTTTTCGTTGAGCGTGCGGCGTCCGATGCCAAGTGTGCTGGCCACGTCGTCCATGCGCCCATTCTCTTCTTGGATTGCCCTGCCGATCAATTCGCGTTCAAACGCCGCTACAGCTTCGCGCAGGGTACCGGGAAACGGCTGCAAAGAAGTCTGCCGCGCAATCGCAAGCCTGACTGAGCCGCCCCCACGTCGTTCTGCCAACACCCGCCGCTCAGCGACGTTTTGCAATTCGCGAACATTGCCGGGCCAATCATAAGACATCAGCGCCGAGATATCGTCATTTGTCAGCTTCGGAACCGGCAGCTCATAGATTTGACTGAGACGCTGCATGTAATGGCGCAACAACAGCAGGACGTCCTCGCCACGATCGGCCAAACTGGGAAGTTTGATCACTAGCGTGTTCAACCTAAACAACAGGTCCTCGCGAAAGGTTTTTTCTGCGATCAATTGGGACATCTGACCAGAGGCGGCGCTGATGACGCGGAACTCAACCTTTTGGACTTCGGTTTCGCCGACCCGCTGGTATTGTTTGGTCTCGATCGCACGCAATATTTTGGCCTGCGTTTCAGATGGCATCGATGTTAACTCATCTAAAAACAAGGTGCCGCCATCCGCTTCACTCATCAATCCACGGGGGTGTTCGGCCGTCCCGAACACCGTTTCTTCAAACCGTTCTGGCGGGATCGCCGCGCAATTGATCGGAACGAAAGGCGCTGTGCTAGAGGTGCCAAGATCGTGCAGCGCGCGCGCCACCAGTTCTTTTCCGGTGCCGGTATCACCAAGGATCAGAACGTTTGCGCGGCTCACCGCAAAATCAAATATCAAATCCCGTACGGCAATGATCTGGGCGCTGTTGCCGATGAGGATGCGCTCGAGGTCGGTCAGTTCAGCCAAGCGGCTCTGAAGCAGTTTCGTGCTATCTTCTAGGCGCTTCATGCGAATGGCATTTTTAAGAATGCCAAGCAGGCGGCGCGGCTCAAACGGTTTTTCAACAAAGCTGTATGCGCCGTCCTGCAAAGCGCTGACGGCCATCGGAATATCGCCATGCGCTGAAAACAAAATGACCGGTACATGGCTGATTTCGCGTGCTTTGCGTTGGAACTCCAATCCATCCATTTCGGGCATGCGCACATCACTCAGGATCGCATCCGGGGCATTTAGGTGAATGGCCTCCAGACCGTCATGTGCATTCTTGGCAATCACAGCCTCATAGCCGGCATTTTCCAGCAAATGAGCCAGCGAAACACGCATCCCGCGGTCGTCATCTATGACAAGTACTGTGGCTTTGCTCATGTTGGGTCTCCGTCGCCCGGAAAGGGCAGTGTGACGATAAATTCCGCACCGCTGCTGGCGTGGCCAACGGTCAGCTCTCCGCCGTGATCTTTGATGATCTCAGTCGTAATCGCGAGGCCTAATCCCATACCAACACCTGACGGCTTGGTGCTATAAAACGGTTCTTGCAGGTCTGTGAGTGTGGCCCCGGCCAGACCTGGGCCATTGTCAGTAACCCGTATCTCGACGCTGTCCGAACGCTTGGCAACATCGATGCTGACCTTGGGGTTGGATTGATCCTCAACCGCATGAATCGCGTTTTTTAGAAGGTTGGTAAAAGCCTGCTCCAGCTGCACTTGATGCGCATGCAGAAAAATGGGCTCGGGCAGGTCTGCAGAGCGAAAATCAATCCCTCCGGTTGCGATTTCCGTGCTCAATAATTGCTCAACCTCGCCCAGAACTGTCGCCAAATCTACATCGGCTTTCTTATCAACCCGCCCGCGTGCAAAGAACCTAAATTGCCCCGTGATCGCCTCCATCCGGTCGACAAGTTTGTTCAAACTTGTGGCCGTCTTGGCCGAGGTGATTTCATTTCCCATCTCTGCTGCGGCAAGATGGTTGCGAAACGCGCTGATCGGTTGCCCTAATTCATGCGTGACGGATGCTGCCAGATGTCCGAGGGCCGCCAGTTTTGCACTGCGCGCCAACTCGGTTTGCGCCTGTTCAAGTTGGTGGTTTTTTTCAATCAGCTCGCCACGTTGCTGCTCGGATGCGGTATAGGCCAATTCGATCCGGCGTGATCTGAGGAACGTGGCAAAACCGAGCAGAATGGCGATGATGCTGCCAAACATGACAGTGCTCAGAAGTGTTTGGCGCAAGATCACACTTTCCGGCTGTAAGTAATGGACGGTCCAGTCGCGCCATTCGGACGATCCCGATGCCCGCAAATAGGTGGTCCCTTCAACTGCAATCCGGTTACTATCTAGAAAGGACCAATCTAATGGGGCCAAAGGTTCGGCACCAAATTGACGGCTTTGCAGGATGGCACTGCGCACTTCAGGTGCAAGGGTGTCGACGGGCCGGTACAGCCAATCAGGGTTCGAGGCGAGCACGACGATATTGTCTTTGTTTAAGGCTACAACCGTTTCACTGTCGCTCTCCCAGGATCGCTGCAATTCGCTTACATCCAGCTTGATCGCGATAACGCCTTTTGGGGTATCTGCTGCAAATGACACCGGTTCCGCCACGAAGTACCCTGGCCGACCTGACGTCGCACCGATTGCAAAATAGTCGCTACGTTGACCATTTAACGCGTCCTGGAAATAGGGTCGAAACCCATAGTTTTGACCAAGAAAGCTATGGGGCTGGGTAGCATTTGACGTGGCAAGCACGAGCCCGGTCGCATCCATCAAATATATCGCTTCCAGCTTGGCTTCTTGTGCCAACAGGTCGAGCCGATCGTTTATGTCGGTCTTGACGGTTGTGGGATGCAGAGCCTGCGCGTACCGAGGGTCGCGTGCTAGAACAAAGGGCAAGTGCTGATGCTGGCGCAGCGTTTCGTTGAGCGCACGCAGATAAAGCGCCATACGATTTGAGGCCGCCTGTGTCTCAAGACGCTCGAAATAATGTTGCGCCCCAAAGAAAGTTGCGGCGGTCGCGAGCACGCCAGTAAAAAGCAGCACGCCGAGAATACTGGTACGCATCCGTCCCGGTGCGCGCGCTCTAGGTGTCTCAACTGGCATTGACCTCTCCCAAGGTTCAATTGTGATACGGCATCACGCGTTATGTAAATAGCACATGGAACGAGGGCAAAGACGCCTCTGCGGATATCCGCAGAGCTGGGCGTGGATCACAGGATACCAAACCCAAGTCAAACCAAAGCGGCAAACTGATTACCCTTCGATCGACACTCCCAATCTTCGGCAGAAAAACCTGAAGCGAAAGATGGGAGGACCGGATGCACCTGGGATCTCTATTTGGGGACGAGCAATTTTACTGTGAAACCGATCGTATCTTTTGGGCCGCGGCCTTCGTCGTAAAAGTTGCGCTCGTAGCTGACTTGGAACTGCACTGGTAAGCCGCTGATCTTTGTAAGCTTGGAGACTTTCATGCCAAGCGGCAAACTGGTGAATTTACTTCGGTCCCAGTCATAGACAACTGTCATATCAGAAGCGCCAAAAGACCAACCCTCTCCAAGGGACGCGGAAAGGATAGGTTGGACCGTTGAAATATTAATATCTGGAAGGTCGTCATTGCCAGCAACTGTGAGAATGTTCTGGTTGAAAAGCCCTGCAAGGCCCCAAGAAGGACGGGCAACAAAACCAAACGCCGGACCGATACCCCATTTTTCCGCGCTGACCCCATCTGCACCCGTTGGGAGCAAAGCAACAGCACCCACACCAACCCGTCCCCAATTGCGATCGAACGCCGCAAGGTTAAAGACTGTGGCGTCACCAAATCCTGTCGCACCACTCGCGCTTTGGGTCACATAGGGGAGGGTCAGGCGGGCTATGTTATTGATGCCGCCCAATGTGAACGGGATAGCCGAGCGAAACTGAACAATGTTCTGTTCTTCATCGGTGTTATGCAGATTAGGCGTGTAAAAATTCTGTACCTGAAAGGACATTAGGGACGCAGTTGGGTCGCTCGCTTGGCTGGAAATGGACTGACCTTCTTCCGCGTGCGTCGTGCCGGGCGCGACAAAAATACTCAGAGCGGAACAAAGAGCACCCATCGCATGCGCAGTAATTCGATGTTTCATATGGTCACCATGTAGCGAAAAGGACAATTGTTGTAGGGACGCTAAGTCAAAAGTTGTCAAAAGTATCGCCGTTTTCGGCATATTTGGACAATCTCTGCATCTCACACTGCGAGCAGCGCCTCTTGGGTAGTCCAGATCGAAAATTGGCGCATGCTTATAATTGGTCCGTCGGTGACTTGATGTCGAGAATGTCGGCATCATCGATTTCGCCTTCACACCAAAGCCGCGTTCATCTCACATTCCATACTGAACCAAAAATAACCGAATTCCCTTGTGGCAACGCCGTCTTAAAAAACCCGTTTTCTGTGCGAACTCCGTTGCCAACGCTTCGGTGGAGATGCCCGCGTAAACCAGCCGGATGCTGACTTTTTCAATTTATGCCCCTAAGGTTCTGACAACGCAGGTCGGAATAGGGCAGATCATGATGCTAACGGATGGCTACGGAAATAAAATCTCAGTGGACTCACAAGCCGCGCTAGATCTCTACGATCAGGGTGTTCGGTTGTTTCTGGGGGCCGGGTTTGGCGCACCGGACGCGTTTCAATCTTCTGTCGATCTCGACCCAAATTTCGCACTTGGTCATGTAGCCTTGGCTCGGTCTCTGATGATGTCTGGGCAGATGCCGCAGGCCAAAGCAGCGATCACCCGCGCTCAAGAGCTTGGATCAAACCTCGACAGTCGCCAGCGCCAGCATATCGAATGCATGGTGCTTCTTTCGTCTGGTCAGCCAAAACAGGCGCGTGAGTTGGTCAAAAACCACGTGCGCGACTACCCCCGTGACGCGCTTATCGCTCAGCTTTGTGCCAGTGTGTTTGGGCTGATCGGGTTTTCGGGCGAGGTCGGGCGAGAAGCCGAACTGCTTGCTTATACTTCAGCGCTTTTGCCGCATTATGGAGATGACTGGTGGATGATGTCGATGCACGCCCTGTCGCTGTGCGAAACAGGCCAAATCGATGCCTCGACAAGGTTGATGGACAAATCCCTTGCCCTGAACCCACGCAACGCAAATGCCGCACATTTCAAATCACATGCGCAATATGAAGGGGGCGAAACCGCTGCGGGCCGCCAGTACCTAGCGGGCTGGTTGTCGGATTATGACGATCGCGCAATCTTGCATGGACACTTAAGCTGGCATTCCGCCCTTTGGGCTTTGCACGACGGCGATGAAGCAGGGATGTGGGCCGCAATAGATGCTGGCGTTGGCCCTGGCGCAGCAAAAGGACTGCCGATCAATGTCCTTACCGACACGGCGGCCATTTTGTACCGCGCTGAGATGGCCGGGCTATCCGTAGACCCTGTTCGCTGGTCGGCGCTCAGCGACTATGCACAGCGTTTCTTTCCCGAAACAGGCCAGAGCTTTGCGGACATGCACGCCGCGTTGAGCCACGCAATGGCAGGAAACGGGGACCGTCTGGCTCATATTTCGGATACCGCCAAGGGCTTTGCCGGCGATCTTGTTAAACCCCTTGCACAGGCTTGGGGCGCGATCGCGCGTGAAAATTGGAGCGATGCCTTGGAGGAACTTGGCCAGGTCATGGGGTCAACGGAACGTCTTGGAGGAAGCCGAGCGCAGCGAGATCTTTTGGAACTGACATATGCGAATGTGCTTCTGAAACTGGGCAAAACGGCCGAAGCACAACGCTGCCTAACTACCCGCAGACCTGTTCTGACAGCCAATCTGTCTTTGGCGGGATTCCATTCCTGATGCAGTCTGGGGCGTTAGATGGTCCGGCCAAGGGCGCATTTGGTGAAAATATACCCATGAGCTAAATTCTTCTAAACGGATGTTTTGTGCGAAGGGAATGGCCGGATGGCACGATACGCGAAGAAGCTACCCCAATTGGATGGCGGGCGATTTCTAACCTATGTGGGTATGGAGACCGATCTCTTGTTTACCGAAGGCGTGGATTTGCCGGGCTTTGCAACCTACCCATTTTTGGAAACGGAGAAGGGGCGGGCTCTGCTTAAGCAGTACATTCAAAACCTAATCGAAGTTGCTCGGAAATTTGATCTTGGCGTTATCCTTGAGAGCCACACCTGGGTTGCAAACCGGGATCGTGGCGCGGCAATTGGGTACACACCTGCGACACTAAAAGACAGGAACATCCAATCCATTGAGTTTTTGGTGGCGGCGCGCGAAGCTTTTGGCGACCTGCCAACACTTATCAGTGCAAATGTGGGACCAAGAGCTGACGCCTATGCGCCATCCGAGCAAATGTCGGCGGACCAAGCGGAAGAATATCACTCAGAACAAATTGGAATACTTGCAAAAACTGAAGCAGATTTGATCAGTGGTTATACAATGGCCTACCCTGAAGAGGCGATTGGAATGGTTCAAGCCGCGCAGAAGCACAAGGTTCCTATCGTTATCGCCTTTACGGTCGAGACAGACGGATCCTTGCCGACGGGCCTCTCTTTGGGAGACGCAATCGAGGCCGTTGATCAATCAACCGACGGCTATGCCTCCTACTTCATGATAAATTGCGCACACCCGGATCATTTTGGCCAAATCCTTTCAAATGCGCCTTGGATGAACCGACTAAAGGGCATTGTCGCAAACGCATCACGTTGCAGCCACGAGGAATTGGACGAATCTGAGGTGTTAGACGATGGCCACCCCGAGGAGTTAGGTCAGCAACTTGCCAATATTCATAGGATGTACCCAAATATCAACATACTGGGCGGTTGCTGCGGAACTGACATGCGCCACCTGGCTTGTATCGCAAAAAGTCTGCGCACTGTGAACGTCGGTTGAAATCGCCTAAAGGCTCGATCAACAAATACGCGGCACATCTTCTGACCCGAAAGCGCATTGTTTCGGATTGGTGACGCTGCCCCTATCGCAAACTTAAAGCACCCCCGCCCATTATCGGCCAGTCCGGCGCAATGCGGATGACGTCTCATTGCTCTGGGTCCAACATCAGCCCAAGGGTTCGGGGGTATCCACTTCGGGCAGATCGGAAATGATCAAGAAACATCCGGCAAGGGTCGTCTTTCTGACCACCGGGCCACGTGCAACACGGGCCTTGCCAGAAACGTTCAGCACTACTGATTCCAGCGGCCGAGAACGTGATTTTTCAGCTTATCTTAGCATACCCGCACCCAATGCCCTCCAAATGGGGCGTGTAAAAACGCAGTGGGTTGGTGAATTTATTAAACACGGCATGGGATTGACTTGCGTATATATTCTACGACTGCGGGAATTTGAGTTCAAAGTTAGGGGTTTGGGCAAGATTGGATCGTGCTGCCGACGTTGCTCTTGCTCAATATATCAAACGTGCATAACCTGATCAGATAGAATCTGGCGGGCCCTTTCACTTTATCGTTGAAATGAAAGTAATCCCGGTGAGAATTGGTGTGATGGAGCTGCTCGTCTGGCTTGATTATATCAAAATGCCACGACTGAGGCCAACAATGGCATCAGCGAAATAATATTTAGGGAGACCAAGAATGAAACTACTCAAGACACTTGCGTTTGCTGGGGCCATGATGGCCGGCACAACAGCATTTGCTCAGGAAAAATTCCTCACCATCGGGACCGGCGGTCAGACTGGTGTTTACTTTGTTGTGGGTCAGTCGATCTGCCGTTTGGTAAACCGTGGCTCTGCCGATCATGGTTTGAAGTGCACAGCACCTTCAACTGGTGGCTCTATCGCAAACATCAACGCGATCAAAGCGGGCGATATGGACATGGGCGTTGCTCAGTCCGACTGGCAGTTTCACGCCTATAACGGCACGTCAGAATTTGCCGATAACAAATTCGACAAAGAGCGCGCTGTATTTTCTGTACATGGTGAACCCTTCACGGTCATCGCACGTGCCGACGCTGGCATCAGTTCATTCGAAGACCTCAAAGGTAAGCGCGTGAATATTGGCAATCCTGGCTCTGGTCAGTATGCCACAATGAAGGTTGTGATGGACGCTCTTGGTTGGACCTTGGACGACTTCGCACTCGCATCCGAGCTGAAGCCAGCCGAGCAAGCCGCCGCATTGGGTGACAACAAAGTTGACGCAATCATCTATACTGTTGGCCACCCAAATGGTTCCATTCAGGAAGCGGTTTCAACCGTCGACGCGGTAATGGTACCGGTTGAAGGCCCTGCCATCGACAAGTTGATCGCGGATAACCCTTACTATGCTGCAGCCTCCATTCCCGGCGGCATGTACAAAGGTTCCGATAACGAGACCAAAACTTTCGGCGTGAAAGCGACATTCGTGACATCTGCGGATGTGGACGATGACCTCGTCTATGAAACCGTTAAAGCGGTGTTTGACAACTTTGACCGCTTCAAGCGCCTTCACCCTGCGTTTGAGAACCTCAAGCAAGAAGAAATGATCTCGGACGGTCTATCTGCTCCGCTGCACTCCGGTGCTGCGAAGTACTACAAAGAACAAGGCTGGATTGAGTAATCTGACCTGAAATAATGGCGCGGCGGCAGGAATACTGCCGCCGCGCCATTTACGATACGACACTACTTACAAACGCATTCGCCCTAAGGCGAGGCAGCAGGGGGACGACCATGTCAGACAAGAATCAACAGCAAGCCGCAGCCGTTGAAGCAGCCGCCGATGGGCGGGGCGGGCTTTCGCAATCTGAACTTGATGAACTTGTCGCATCCTCTGATACCGGCGGCAGATCCGCCGCAGGCTTTGTGGGGACGTTCCTCATGCTGGTGGCACTGGCTTGGTCGCTGTTTCAGCTTTACATCGCGTCGCCCTTTGGCCTTTTCAATGATACGCTAGCGCGGTCGATCCACCTTGGATTTGCCATCTTCCTCGGCATCATGGCCTTTCCGGCTGCCCGAACAAAATTTCAGGTCGGCCTCGGTGTAATTGTACCTGTCGCTCTTGCCGCGCTCTTTATGATCAGCGCCAAGGACGCGACGCCCATCTGGTGGATCCCGATCCCCGCGGCCGGTGTTGTGGCGACGGTATTGCTTGGCTCGCCCAAGGATCGCATACCAATCTGGGAATGGGCATTGGCTATCGTTGGCTCACTCTGCGCGCTGTATCTCTTTATGTTCTACCGGGAGATCGCGGACCGCGTTGGTGCCCCGATCCTGCAAGACTATGTGGTTGCCGTTACAGGTCTGATGATCTTGCTTGAGGCAACGCGCCGCGCCCTTGGGCCTGCGCTGATGATCG
Source organism: Sulfitobacter sp. SK012 (assembly GCF_003352085.1). Classification (NCBI taxonomy): domain Bacteria; kingdom Pseudomonadati; phylum Pseudomonadota; class Alphaproteobacteria; order Rhodobacterales; family Roseobacteraceae; genus Sulfitobacter; species Sulfitobacter sp. SK012. The sequence continues at coordinate 4,400,066 of NZ_CP025804.1, read as the reverse complement.
TGGCGAGTGTGTTCCTGATGTACACCGTTCTTGGCCCAAATATGCCAAGCATCATCGCCCACAAAGGCAACAGCCTGTCGGAAATTGTGAACCACCAGTGGATCACGACCGAAGGTGTATTTGGCATCGCCCTTGGGGTTTCGACCTCGTTTGTGTTCCTCTTCGTGCTGTTTGGCTCGCTGTTGGACCGTGCGGGTGCCGGTAACTACTTTATTCAAGTTGCGTTCAGCTTGATGGGTCACATGAAAGGCGGCCCTGCAAAAGCAGCTGTTGTGTCTTCTGCGATGACGGGCCTGATTTCGGGCTCATCGATTGCCAACGTTGTAACGACAGGGACATTCACGATCCCGTTGATGAAAAAGGTTGGTTTTTCATCTGAAAAAGCCGGCGCTGTCGAAGTTGCATCATCGGTCAATGGCCAGATCATGCCGCCAGTCATGGGGGCCGCGGCCTTTTTGATGGTCGAGTATGTCGGCATCCCCTATTTTGACGTGGTCAAACACGCGTTCCTTCCTGCGGTGATCTCCTATATTGCGCTGGTCTACATTGTGCATCTCGAAGCGTTGAAGGCCGGCATGGAAGGTTTGCCGCGCGCCTATACACCAAAGCCAATTGTGCAACGTCTGATCGGTATCGCCTTCGCCATCGCGGTGATCTGCGTGCTGTCATTTGTCGTCTATTACGGCATGGGCTGGATCCGTCCGGTGTTCCCAGAAACGGCTGGCTACATCATCTTTGTGTTCCTCAGCCTCGTTTATGCGAGCCTGCTTTATGTGGCATCCAAAGAAGAGCCGCTGGAACTTGATGATCCGAACGCGCCAGTAACTGCGTTGCCACTTCCGGGCCCAACGATCCGGTCTGGTCTGCACTTCATCCTGCCCGTTGTTGTTCTGGTTTGGGCGCTGATGGTTGACCGTTTGTCGCCTGGCCTCTCAGCCTTTTGGGCGTCAGGTTACATGGTGTTTATCCTCTTAACACAGCGGCCGTTGATGGCGATTTTCCGCGGCGAAAGCCGTCTGGCCAATGACGTCAAAGAAGGGTTCAGCGACCTAGTCGACGGCCTGGTGACTGGCGCGCGTAATATGATCGGTATCGGCATCGCTACGGCGACAGCAGGTATCATCGTGGGCGTCGTCAGCCAGACAGGTGTAGGATCTGCGCTCGCTGATGTTGTCGAAGTGCTTTCGGGCGGTAGAATTCTTGCGATCTTGTTGCTCACTGCAGTGCTGTCTCTGATCCTTGGTATGGGCTTGCCGACAACGGCAAACTACATCGTGGTATCAGCGCTTTTGGCTCCGGTCATCGTGACGCTTGGCCAGCAAAACGGCCTTATCGTGCCGTTGATCGCGGTGCACCTCTTTGTGTTCTACTTCGGCATCATGGCGGATGTGACGCCACCCGTCGGCCTCGCGAGCTTTGCTGCGGCGGCTGTGTCGGGCGGTGATCCGATCAAAACAGGCGTGGTCGCATTTTTCTATAGCTTGCGCACAGCGGCCCTGCCGTTCCTGTTTATCTTTAACACAGAGCTGCTGTTGATTGGTGTGACGTGGGCGCAAGGGCTCTTTGTCTTTGTGGTCGCGACCATAGCCATGTTGCTCTTTGCTGCAGCGACCCAAGGGTGGTTCTTGGCCAAAAACCGGTTCTATGAAAGCATCGCGTTGTTGTTGATCGCCTTTACGCTTTTCCGTCCGGGATTCTGGATGGATATGGTCTCACCGCCATATTCTGAGCAAGAGCCTTCAGCGATCGTGCAAGCAGCACAAGATACACCAGCGGGCGAAGAACTACGCTTGCGGGTGGCAGGTTTGAACGATCTGGGTGACCCGATTGAATTCGTCGCATTGTTGCCAATTGGCGACGGGGCGACGGGCGAAGAAAAGCTTGAAGCTGCGGGTTTGGTCTTCCGCCAGGACGGGGACAAGATGATTGTGGATGACGTCGTCTATGACAGTGCGGCACAATCTGCCGGACTTGATTGGGATCAAGAAGTTCTGCGGGTTCTGAAGCCTGTGGGGCAACCCTCCAAGTACCTGATGTTCATCCCGGCACTGCTGCTTTTGGGGCTGGTTGTCTTCCTGCAAAGGGGCCGTAATGCGCGCGGGCCGCGCCCGGCGGCGGCGTAAGGGTCATCTTCTCAGGGAGCGCATATGAGATTTGCAACAGGTGCACGGAATGTTGTCACGTGGGCTGTTTCACATCGCGCATATTGGGCGTAATGAACGGCTCAGGCGGTTGGTGCGGCGAGGATGTTCCTCGCCCCGTCGCCCGTACCGGAGTGAATTGATATGACCCCTTTCGCAATTGCTGGCGTACAGATGTACGTGAATGCACTGCAATCCAACGTCGATGGTATGATCCATCGGCTGGATATCCTGATGGCGCGTTTCCCGTGGACGCAAATGGTGCTGTTCTCGGAACTGGCGCCGTTCGGCCCGCTTGACCGTTATGCCCTGCCGGCCGAAAACGATACTCTTGAGGTGTTTCAAGCCGCTGCGCGCAAGCACCGTGTCTGGCTGATCCCCGGATCGATGTTCTTGCGCGACGCAGCAGATGGGCGCATCTATAACACGTCCGTCGTGATCAACCCTGAAGGCGAGATTATCCGCCGCTACGCCAAAATGTTTCCGTTTCGGCCATACGAGACGGGCGTCGCGGCTGGCACTGAATTCTGTGTATTTGACGTACCGGATGTGGGCCGCTTTGGCCTGTCGATTTGCTACGACATCTGGTTCCCGGAAACCACGCGCCAACTCACCAGCCAAGGCGTCGAGGTCTTATTGCACCCGGTGTTGACAGGCACCACGGACCGCGATGCAGAGCTTGCCATTGCGCGGGCCACAGCGGCACAATTCCAATGCTATATCATCGATGTGAATGGTTTGGGCGCGGGCGGCGTGGGCAAATCCTGCGTTATCGACCCGACATCCATGGTGCTGCATCAATCTGCGGGTCAAGAAGACATGTTCCCGATTGAAGTGGATCTATCCATGGTCCGCCGTCAGCGTGAAACGGGCATGAAAGGATTGGGCCAGGTGCTTAAATCCTTCCGCGACCGCTCGACTGACTTTTCTGTCTATGACCGCAGCAGTGGCACGGATGCCTACCTGCAAACCCTTGGCCCACTTGAGACCCCTCAGCAAGGATCGCGAGCAGGCCTGCATGTGGACGTACCCGCGCAAAGCGTACCTGAAGTGCCCATCTACAAAGGTACGGAAGCTGCTTCAAATTTGACCGATTCACAGCCAGATTTTGCACCAGAACCGATGCCGAACCCAACAGCTGGCACCGCGTCTCAACCCCAGGCGGCACCAACGCCTGCACCGGTTGCGGCGCAGCCAAACCCACCCGTCAAACCCGGCGTTCTTACCGGGTCAGGCGAAACATCTAGCGGCTAGGCCTACGCAAGCTTTTGGGGTGGTGCCACACTGTGCCACCCCGAAGAATGCAAAGGCCTACCCCGCCCCAGCGGAGAACGACCGATGCATTCTATGAACGACTATTCCTCCGCCATTCAATTGCGATCTGACCGGTGGAGCGCATTGCGCGAAAGCACGGGGGCGATGACGCGCTCCCCGTCAGCCAAAGATGCCAAAGCGCTAACCAATCGCATTGGTGACTTGTTTGAATCGCTGGCATTGATTGAGCCCTATTGGGCCTTTCCCGGCATGGCCGCCTTCGACCATATGCGGCGTCTTTGGGAACATAAACATTACGACGATCTGAGTTTCGCCACGACACGCGTAACTCGGGCGCTGACAACGGGTGCGTATCGCCGTCGCACGATTCCGTTGGAGCGCGACAGCCTAGACAATCAGGATGAGCACGACGACGAAGCCATGCTCAGCCCCGAAGCGCGCGCGATGAGTAAGCCCTATTTTGAAGTGCTGATTGTCGACAATGTGAACGAACAGCAGGAACGCTGGCTAAAATCGAATGTGTCGCGGATGCGCCGTACTGAAGACCAGTTTATGTATGAGGCGGTCGTGGTGCCCTCGCTTGAGGATGCGCTGATCGCGGTGATGTTCAATCACAACATTCAGGCCGTGATTGTGCGCCCGGGCCTGACGCTGAAATCCAAAATGGTCGAGAGTATCCTCACGCGCTATTTGGCCCGTGCAGGGGGCCGGGACGAAATCGACGCATTGCTGCCTGAAAACTACGGACCAGAGCTGTGCCGGATGATCGCCAAAGTGCGGCCTGAGCTTGACGCTTATTTGGTGACCGAACGCTCAGTTGAAGACATTGCCGGTCTAGATTTGGGTATTTGCCGCCGCGTTTTCTATAACCAAGAAGACTTTATGGAGTTGCACCTGAACATCCTGCGCGGCGTTCAGGCTCGGAATAAATCACCCTTTTTCACCGCCCTCGTCGAATACTCCAAACAGCCTACCGGCGTTTTCCACGCGATGCCGATCAGCCGTGGGAAATCGATCACCCGGTCACATTGGATCCAAGACATGGGGGCGTTTTATGGCCCCAATATTTTCTTGGCAGAGACCTCTGCAACATCCGGCGGGCTTGATAGTTTGCTGGAACCGCATGGGCCGATAAAGGAGGCGCAAGAACTTGCCGCGCGGGCTTTCGGCTCCAAGCAGACTTTCTTTGCCACCAACGGCACCTCGACCTGTAACAAGATCGTTGTGCAGGCGCTTGTGCGTCCCGGCGATATCGTTTTGGTCGACCGCGATTGCCACAAATCACACCACTACGGCATGGTCTTGGCCGGTGCGCAGGTTAGCTATCTCGATAGCTATCCGTTGAGCAAATATTCGATGTACGGTGCGGTGCCCCTGTCCGAGGTCAAGCATCAGCTCTTGAAACTCAAAGCGGCTGGCAAGTTGAACAAAGTTCGGATGCTCTTGCTGACCAACTGCACATTTGACGGTCTGGTCTACAACGTGGAGCGTGTGATGGAAGAGTGTCTGGCGATCAAGCCAGACCTGATTTTCCTCTGGGATGAAGCATGGTTTGCCTTTGCCCGTTTTAATCCAACCTACCGCCAGCGGACCGGGATGAACGCGGCCAACACGCTGCGCATCAAGTTCAAAACGGAGGCCCATGCCAAGGCTTACGAAGCCCAGCAGGAAGCGCTGAAAGATGCGGATGAAGAAACACTGCTCAACACCCGTCTGATCCCTGCGCCCAATGCGCGGGTTCGGGTGTATGCCACGCAATCCACACATAAAACGCTGACGTCGCTGCGGCAGGGTTCAATGATCCATGTCAACGATCAGGACTTTAAAGGCGAGGTGGAGCAATCATTCCATGAAGCCTACATGACGCACACGTCGACGTCGCCAAACTACCAGATCATCGCGTCGCTTGATGTGGGGCGCCGGCAGGTTGAGTTGGAAGGTTTCGAATTTGTCCAACGCCAGATCGAGGCGGCCATGTCGATGCGCCGTGCGATCACAGATCACCCACTTCTCAGCAAGTATTTCAAGGTTCTGACAGCGGGCGACATGATACCTGAACAGCACCGCGAAAGCGGCGTGACGAGTTACTATGATACCGAACAGGGCTGGACCGACATGTGGGACTGCTGGGAGATGGACGAGTTCGTTCTTGATGCCACGCGAGTCACGCTTGCGGTTGGTGGTACGGGTTGGGACGGCGATACGTTTAAGACTGACATCCTGATGGATCGCTACGGGATCCAAATCAACAAGACATCGCGCAATACGGTTTTGTTCATGACCAACATCGGCACAACGCGGTCGAGCGTTGCATATCTGATTGAGGTGTTGGTGGAGATTGCCAAATCGCTAGATGATTTGCATGACGATGCCAGTCGGATGGAAAAGCTATCGTTTGACAAGCGTGTCGCCAACTTGATGGAACACTACCCGCCGCTGCCTGATTTCAGTCGGTTCCATGAGGCATTTCGCGCAGATGATGTGACGCCCGAAGGCGATATTCGAACGGCTTTCTTTTTGTCCTACGACGAAAACAACTGCGATTACCTTGAGCTGAATGGCTCGTTAAAGGCCGCGATGGATTCGGGCGAAACGGTTGTCTCGGCCAGCTTCATCATCCCCTATCCACCCGGATTTCCGATCCTTGTCCCCGGACAGGTGGTCAGCCAGGAAATCCTGTCGTTTATGCGCGCGCTCGATGTCAGTGAGATCCACGGCTACCGCCCGGATCTGGGTCTGCGTGTGTTTACCAAAGAGGCGCTGGACGAGGTGCGCCAAAAGAACCTTCTGTCTTCCCCGGAATAAAAAGGACCTACATTATGTCAGCAACTGTGCTCAAAAATATCTCTGAAATTCGCCGGTTCTTTCACCGGAACGATGACCCCGTCTATTTCATTTCGGCGACCAACTTTAACCTGTTGGGTCTTGATGAATGGGTGAAGAACTTCAAATATATCTGTTACATTGACTGTTACGGTGGGAAGCATCCCAACGTGTTCTGCCCATCCGAACAGCCGCATGCGGAATTCCAGTCCATTGAGGACATCAACAATTACCTGCTGCAGCACAAAGAGGTCATCGACTTTATCAAGCGGCGTGGCGGTAAGCCAAAATTTGTCTTCCTAATGTTCGACGAAGAAACCGAGCGCCTTTCAAAAGAACTTGGCGCGGATGTATGGTTCCCAAAGGCCAAGCTGCGCACGAAAATGGACAACAAGATCGAAACTGTCCGCATCGGTAACAAAGCTGGTGTGCCTTCGGTGCCCAACGTTCTGGCCGAAGTCAAAAGCTATGAAAACCTGCGTGCAACTTGCGAAAAGGCTGGGATTGGCCATGATCTGGTGCTGCAATCAGCCTTTGGCGACAGCGGTCACACCACGTTCTTTATCAAATCCGAAGCTGATTTTCGCCGCCACGAGCATGAAATCATCGGCGAAGGCGAGATCAAGATCATGAAACGCATTGATTGCCGAGGCTCCGCGATCGAGGCCTGTGCGACCAAAGAAGGGACAATCGTTGGTCCCCTGATGACCGAACTTGTCGGTTTCAAAGACCTGACGCCTTATCGTGGTGGCTGGTGTGGCAACGAAATCCTTTCCACTGCCTTTCCACCAAAAGTCCGCCAGAAGGCCCGGGAACTGACGTTTAAGTTTGGGGAACAGTTGCGCAAGGAAGGCTACCGCGGGTATTTCGAGCTCGACTTCCTGATCGATAAAAAGACAGGCGATTTGTGGTTGGGTGAGCTGAACCCGCGCATCACAGGTGCGTCTTCGATGACAAATCACGCGGCCTTTGCCCATGCGGACGCGCCATTGTTCCTGTTCCACTTGCTTGAGTTTTCCAAGAAGAAGTTCGAGCTGGACACATCCGAGCTGAACAACCGTTGGGCCAACCCAGATATGATCGACAGTTGGAGCCAGATGGTCATCAAACACACCGATGACAACGTGGATATTTGCACCGCGTCCCCTGAAACTGGCATCTACAAGATGCTAGAAGACGGGCGTGTTGTGTTCGACCGTTTTGATTATCACCGCCGCGCCGTGGAGAGCGAAAACGAAGCGTTCTTCTTGCGGATTTTGCAGCCGGGCGATTACCGCTATGAAGGTGCGGACATCGGCATTCTGGTCACGCGCGGCCGGTCGATGACAAAAGCCTTCCAGCTCAATGAACGGGCCAAGAAATGGATCCATGGCATCAAACGGACGGTAGACGGCAAGCCACTTGCCGTGGCAGAAGCAGGTCCTGCGCTGGCGGACCCAGCGTTCAAAATACTCTAGTATCAGGAAGGCCCACAGATGCTGTGGCGTGCAATATCAGAAGAACAGCCCGGTCCGAAATGGGCTGGGCTGTTCAACGAATACTGGCCTGACTACCATCGCTGGTGGCTCAAGGAAGGCGATAAGGCACGCCCGACCTACGCCCAATCACGCCGTGCTTTGACAACTCACATGCCCGAGATCGTGCCGCTCTATGATGAGCTGTGTGAACTGGCGGGCGGTGGGGACCATGCCGCGCGCTTCCTTAGCTTTGACACGCCACCTGCCTATTTGGCGGGGTGTTCTCAGGCGATTTGGACAGGCAAAGAGCCAGTGATGGTGCGCAACTATGACTACAAGGCAAATGCCTTTGACAGCTTGGTGCTCCATACGGGCTGGCAGGGGCGGCGTGTCATGGGCACGTCAGACGGGCTTTGGGGGCTCGTGGACGGTGTAAATGATGCAGGCCTTGCGATTTCGCTGACTTTTGGCGGCCGGCGTGTTGTTGGGACGGGCTTTGGCGTGCCACTGATCCTGCGCTATGTGATGCAGACTTGTGAGACGGCGGAGGAAGCGGGCAAAGTATTGGCCCGTGTCCCAACGCATATGAGTTACAATGTGACCGTGCTTGACCGCAAACGGAACTATCTGACGGCGATGATGGCACCGGATCGACCAGCAATCATTACCCATGCCGCGGTGGCGACGAACCATCAAGAAAACGTCGAGTGGGTCAGTCACGCGCGCTTCACGGCCACAGTTGAGCGTGAGCGTTTCTTGTTGCAGCGCCTGACGTTGCACCGTGACCCAGAAGAGAAATTCATCGGTGCTTTCCTCAAGCCGCCGCTTTACTCGACGGCGTTTAATGCTGGTTTCGGGACACTGTATACGGCTGTCTACCGGCCCCGAAAACGTGAGATGGAGCTACGCTGGCCGGGAACGGTTTGGCCGTTGTCCCTCAATGAATTTGTTGAAGGTGGTCGACACGTAAGGGTCCCCGGTGCGGCCTAGCCCGCATAGAAAAATGCGATATCGCTGGCACGAAACCTCAGATATGTTGTCCCAATGACAAATGTGGCCCTCCCTCCGGCAGATGTGCTGAACGATGTGTTGATCGTCTGCCGGCAATGTGATGCGACCTACCGTTTGGTTCGGCCCAAATCGGGCGAACGGGCTGTGTGTCGGCGGTGCCACAAGGTGCTGGTTGCCCCGCGCGCGGGTGCAGGTGCGCGCATCATCGCTCTTGCCGTCTCGGTGGTTATCCTAATTGTCGCAGCAACCTATTTTCCATTCCTCCAGATCAGCGCAGGCGGTAAAACACACTCTGTTTCTGTGCTGGACGCGGCATTATCCTTCTCGCATGGCATGTTGGTTGCATTGGCACTCGTAACAGCGGGTCTGATCGTATTTGTGCCGCTCACCCGCATGTTGCTGACGATCTATGTGCTAGTTCCGGTGGTCAGGGATCGACCCCCAGCACGCTATGCAATGCAGGCTTTTCGCTTCTCAGAAGCTTTGCGGCCCTGGTCGATGGCAGAGATTTTTGCTTTGGGTTGCGCTGTTGCTTTGGTCAAGATTTCCGATCTGGCACAAGTCTCGTTTGGGCCAGCGTTCTGGCTCTTTGGCATTCTCGTTGTGCTGGTAGTGGCAACAGATAGTTTTTTATGCAAATGGTCGGTATGGGACTCACTGGAACAACCCAACAAGTCGTAACGGCGCGCGATGCTGGGCTGGTTGTCTGCACCCGGTGCGGCAAAGCTTGGCCACTCGAAACAGCGCATTGCGGACGCTGTGGCCACAAACTTGTCTCACGTGATCCGCATAGTTTGCAGCGGGTTTGGGCGCTGTGGATCATGGGTTTGATGTGCTACTTTCCCGCAAACATCCTGCCGATGCTTGAGACCAAGACGTTGTTCCTCACTGATGAAAGTACGATTATCAGCGGTGCTGTTGAGCTCGCGCATCACGGTGCTTACGGGATCGCGGGGATCATCCTTTTTGCCTCGGTGGTTATTCCGCTGTTTAAATTCTGGGCAATTGCGTTCCTTGCAATCAGTGTCCAGCGCAGATCCACAGCGTCTTATCGGATGCGGCTCTTTCTGTATGAGGTCGTTGAATATATCGGCCGTTGGTCGATGATTGACGTCTTTGTGGTTGCGATTTTGTCATCGCTGGTGCAACTCAAGGCACTTGCTTCGATCAATCCAGGACCCGCCAGTTTCTTCTTTGCACTTTCGGTCATATTCACAATGTTGTCTGCGCAGGCCTTTGACACTCGCCTAATTTGGGATGTTCAACGCAAAGCCGAAGAGGACCCACAAGATGTCTGATACACCTCCTGAGGTTCATATCGAACAACGTCGCAAAGGCGGCTTTTCCGGCGCATCTGTGATTTGGTTGATACCTTTGTTCGCACTTGCTGTGGCACTTGCTGTGGCTTGGAAAACGTTCAACGATCTTGGGCCTCTGATTGTTGTCGAATTCGTGAGCGGCGCAGGGATTGAAGCAGGCCAAACCGAACTTAAATACCGCGATATCACCGTCGGTAAGGTGGAGAAACTCAACTTTACCGAGAACCTAGATCGGGTTGCGGCGCACATCCGTGTCGACAAAGAAATCGGACCTTTCATCGACAACGGGTCGGTCTTTTGGATCGTTCAACCTGAAGTGTCGGCGCGCGGTATTACCGGGCTGAGCACTGTTTTGAGCGGTGTTTATATCGAAGGATCATGGGATTCTGAAGTGGGCCCCTCTGCCGAAACATTCGTGGGTGCCAGCCATCCGCCACTTATTACGCCTGGCCAATCGGGCCTTCAGATCGCATTCAGAACGGCGTCGGGCGGCACCTTGACGGATAATGCGCCCATCCTTTTCAAAGGTATCGAGGTTGGCAAACTGGGCAGGGCACAGATCGCTTCTAATGGTTCTTTTGCCATTGCCGAAGCGCTTATTAATGACGATCATCGCAACCTCATAAATTCCAATACACGGTTCTGGGATACCTCTGGCTTTAGTGTGTCTATCGGGCCAAGCGGTGCCGAAATTGACTTCTCCTCAATCGCGACGCTGGTGGGCGGCGGGATTACGTTCGATACATTTGTTTCTGGCGGTGAGCGGGTCTCAGACGGAACTGTGTTCGAAATTTTTGATAGCAAGGAAGACGCGCGCAGCAGTCTTTTCAACGCGTCCGAAGTGGATCCATTGCGTCTGAACGTAGTCTTTGACGACAACCTTGCAGGTTTGGCTGTCGGTGCTTCGGTTGAATTGAGTGGCCTGCGGATTGGTGATGTTGAAGCGTTGGTCGGTCTTGTGGACTACGACCAATTCGGCGACAGCCGGGTGCGCCTCAATGCGACGCTGGCGATCCAGCCTGCGCGGCTTGGCTTGCCAGGTGAAACGACGCCGGAAAAGGCACTGGCGTTGCTTCAGGAACGGGTGGCTGACGGCCTACGTGCGCGGCTAGCTTCGGCCAGCCTTTTGACCGGGGGTCTCAAGATTGAGCTGGTTTTGGTGGATGATGCTCCTCCCGCGCGCATGGAAGTTGTGGGTGATGAATTGCCTGTCATACCAACGACCCAAAGCAGCACATCGGATGCCGCCGCGACCGTCGAAGGTGTTTTCAGCCGACTTAATAAGCTGCCCATCGAAGAGTTGCTGGAAAGCGCAATAAGCTTGATGAATTCTGCTGATGCATTTGTATCTGATGAAAACCTACGCGAAACGCCGGGCGATGTGCGGACACTTTTGGGCGATCTGTCAGGTCTGGTGAATTCCGAAGATGTGCAAAACGTCCCCGTTGCGCTCAACGCGACGCTTATGCGGGTTGAAGCATTGGTGGCCGAGTTAGAAGAACAGCAATTGGTCGCAAAACTGACCACGGCGCTGGATTCTGCGGCAACCGCGGCGGATGCGATAAGCTCGTCGGTTGAAGGGGTTCCCGAACTGGTAGAGGAAATCCAAGCGATAGCGGCCAAGGCAGAATCGCTGGAGTTCGACGAGCTCTTTAACGAACTGACTGCACTGGTGAAATCTGCAGATAACATCATTGGGACGGATGACGCGATTGCATTGCCGGGTGCCCTCAAAGGTGCGCTGGACGAAATGAATGCGACGTTGGGCGAATTGCGCGCTGGTGGTGCCGTGGACAACGTGAACCAAACGCTTGCTTCGGCACGCAACGCGGCCGACAGCATCGCGATTTCTGCTCGGGACCTGCCGGATGTTGTGGAGCGTCTGACAAAGCTTTTTGCGCAGGCTAGCCGCACCATCGAAGGCTATGATCAAGGGCAGACCCTCGGGCGCGAAGCGAAAACGACCATGCAAGAAATCCAGAAAGCCGCTGATGCCCTTGCCAAACTGGCGCGAACCATTGAACGTAAACCGAATTCGCTGCTGTTGGGACGATAACATGATGAAATACGCGCGCCACCTTGCCACATTGGTTCTTTTCGGCGCTCTAGCGGCGTGCAGCAATCCTGCGCGAGTCGCGGTTGAGCCACCGACAGTGACGCAATCGGTGCGTATTTCATTCCGGTCCGTTGAGGTGCGCGATGTGTCCTTGCCCAGCTATGCTGCGGCCGACGAAATTTCGACGCAAAATGTTGATGGCGCTTTGATTAGCTCCTCCAAAACGCTGTGGGCTGATGCGCCGGAGCGCGCTGTTGCACTTGGGTTAACGCGCAACCTGACGCAGCTGACCGGCGCTCGGATTGCATCTCAGCCTTGGCCGTTCGAAGCCTTTCCCGATGCTCAACTTGAGGTCCGCTTTGCTGAGATGATCGCGGGGAGCGATGGCGTGTTCCGCACGTCTGGTCAGTATTTTGTAGGCGTGTCGGATGGTCGGCGCGAGCGTTCAGGTCTGTTTGATCTGACTGTGGCATATGACCCGGCGGGCGGCCCAGCAGCAATCGCACGGGGGCGCGGACAGATCATTCTGGATCTCGCAACGCTTATTGCCCGCAATGGTTTGAGCTAAAACCTGACTTTCATGCGCATCACTTGCCTTGCGCGGGGCAGGCCAAGTCCCTACATCTGCGATCATGTCCCAAGTTAAATCCACCGGTAAATCCGACCCCAACTATAAAGTCATCGCAGAGAACCGGCGCGCCCGGTACGATTTTGCGATTGATGAAGATATCGAATGTGGTGTCATCCTCGAAGGCTCGGAAGTGAAATCGTTGCGCATGGGTGGCTCCAACATCGCCGAAAGCTATGCAGCGGTTGAGGATGGAGAGCTTTGGCTCGTGAACAGTTACATCGCGCCCTACAAGCAGGCCAAGACATTCGGTCATGAGCTGCGCCGTCGTCGCAAGATGTTGGTGTCGCGCAAGCAGTTGGCGCATCTGTGGAATGCAACCCAGCGTAAGGGCATGACCCTTGTCCCGCTAGTAATGTATTTCAACCACCGCGGCATGGCCAAGCTCAAGATTGGCATCGCCAAAGGCAAAAAGAACCACGACAAGCGTGAAGCCTCAGCCAAGCGCGATTGGTCACGCCAAAAATCCCGCCTCCTCAAAGACAATGGGTGATCGGCTTGGCCTGATCGGATACCATTATTCAGTCTACACGCGGATTGTGCGGATGGCTGGGATCGCGTTTGAACTACAGCTCCGCTATACTGAAGCCGATCCTTTTGCCGCGCATCCTGATCCTGTGCTTGCGGCCCATACGCCCTTGGGACGGGTGCCAGTGTTAACACACGGTGATTTTATCCTGACGGAAACGGCCGCCATCCTGCGTTACCTTTCAGCATTAGCGGCAGGCCCAAGCCTTGTGCCAAACGACCCAAAGGCAGCGGCGCGCATGGCGCAAGTGATCGGGATCGTGGATGCCTATGGCTATGTGCCGATGGTGCGGCAGGTTTTCTCAAATGCGGTCTTTGCACCAATGATGAACGAGGCTGGCGATCCTGAACAGATCGTGCGTGGCCTTGCAGGGGCAAAGCCGGCGCTGTCGCTGCTTAATGAAATCGCCACCGAAGGTTTGGTCTTGAACGGAACGGTGACGCTTGCGGATATTCACCTTGCTCCGATGATCTCGTATTTCACCATGGCCAAGGATGGCGCAGCGTTGTTGGCGCAATATGCTGCTTTAGCTATGTGGTGGGCTAGGGCGTCTACTTTGCCTTGCTTGCAAAATACGGACCCTTTTGCACCCCAAGCACACTTGCCTGTTTGAGGCCTTGGCGGTAGGCAAAGAAAACCCATGACATAAGGGATTTCCAATGACCGATGATCCAAAAACACTTGTCTCCACAGCGTGGCTGGCAAAACATCTAAAAGACCCGGACCTGCGTTTGCTAGACGCGTCATGGTATCTGCCGGATGCGGGCCGTGATGCAAAGGCTGAATACAACGATGGCCATATCCCCGGTGCGCGGTTTTTCGACATTGAAGACATTTCAGACGCCCGGTCCGATCTACCGCATATGGCACCGCCGGTTGAGAAATTTATGTCCCGAATGCGCGCATTGGGCGTGGGTGATGGGCACCAAGTGGTTGTTTATGATGGCGCTGGGCTTTTGTCAGCGGCACGCGTGTGGTGGCTTTTTAAGCTGATGGGGCAGGCGAACGTTGCTGTGCTGGATGGGGGGCTGCCGAAGTGGGTTGCCGAGGGTAACGCCCTAGAGGACATGCCGCCAATTCCACGCGACCGGCATATGACCGTGCGGTTGCAAAACCAACTGGTGCGCGATGTGACACAAGTGGCCCACGCCTCCAAGCTTGGTGATCCGCAGATTGTTGATGCGCGTGCGGCCAGCCGGTTTCGGGGCGATGCGCCAGAGCCACGCGAAGGTTTGCGCGCAGGTCATATCCCGGGCGCGCGCAATGTGCCCTTCGGAGACCTATTGAACAGCGACAAGACTATGAAATCCGTCGATGCAACCCGCACAATATTTGAAACCGCTGGTGTTGATCTGTCCAAGCCAATCATCACGAGCTGTGGGTCCGGCGTCACCGCCGCCATCCTCGCCCTCGCGCTTGAACGTTTGGGCCACAACGCTTGGTCGCTTTATGACGGGTCTTGGGCGGAATGGGGCATGTTCCCTACCGTACCCGTCGCAACTGGAGACGCATAATGTTTGAGACCCTCAAAGCACAACCCGCCGACAAGATCCTAGCGTTGATGCAGATGTACCGCGAAGATCCGCGTGACACTAAAGTTGACCTTGGCGTGGGCGTCTACAAAGACGCGACCGGCCTGACACCAGTCATGCGCGCCGTCAAAAAGGCCGAGCATCAGTTGTGGGAAACACAAGTTAGCAAAGTCTACACGGGGCTCGCTGGCGATCCGGCATTTGGCGATGCGATGATCGATCTGGTTCTGGACGGTGCTGTGGCGCGCGACACAATCGCCGCCGCTGCGACGCCGGGCGGGACGGGCGCGGTGCGTCAAGCCTTTGAATTGATCCAGATGGCGCGTCCGGATGCGCGGGTGTTTGTCTCGGATCCGACGTGGCCAAACCATTTGTCGATCCTGTCCTATCTGGGGATAGAAACGATTCCCTACCGCTATTTCGACAACGAAACGCGCGGCGTGGATTTTGATGGATTGATCGAAGACCTCAAGACCGCGCGCAAGGGCGATGTGGTTTTGCTGCATGGCTGCTGCCACAACCCAACGGGGGCAAACCTGAACCCGGCAGAGTGGGATGCGGTGATCGAGGTGCTGTTGCAGACCGGCGCCACACCCATGATCGACATCGCCTATCAGGGCTTTGGCGATGGTCTGGCCGAAGATGCTGCTGCGACGCGCAAAGTTGTCGCCGCGGTGCCGGAATGCCTGATTGCAGCGAGCTGTTCGAAGAACTTTGGCATCTACCGCGAACGCACGGGGCTTTTGATGGCCATTGCGTCAGATAAGTCAGCGCAACAGCTCAACCAACAAACACTGGCATTTCTGAACCGTCAGAACTTTAGCTTTCCGCCCGATCACGGTGCGCGGTTGGTGACGATGATCTTGAATGATAGCGCTTTGCGGGCCGACTGGCAGGCGGAGCTTGAAGAGGTGCGCCATGCCATGCTTGGCCTGCGCACACAGCTCGCGGGTGAACTGCAGCGTTTGTCAGGTTCAGATCGATTTGGGTTCCTCGCACAGCACCGGGGCATGTTCTCAAGGCTGGGAACAACGCCGGAGATGGTTGAAAAGCTGCGCGCAGATCACGGGATCTATATGGTGGGCGACAGCCGTATGAACATCGCTGGGCTGAACGCGGAAACTGTCCCGATTTTGGCCAAGGCGATTATTGACGTTGGTATCTGAACCACCAAAATACGCTTAAAATCGATGGTGCAAAAAGAAAAACCCGGCCAGTTAAGGCCGGGTTTTATATGTTTCAGGGTCTCAGTACTTAGCTCTTTGAGAACTCGGGATAAGCTTCCATGCCCAGTTCAGACATATCTAGGCCCATGATCTCGGCTTCTTCGCTAACCCGAATGCCCATGGTCATCTTGAGGATGAACCACACGATCCCGGATGTGACGAAGACAAACGCCCCGACAACAACGATGGAGTAAAGCTGCGTTCCTAGGTTCGCATCGCCATTGGTAAAGACGACAGCGATTGTCCCCCAGATACCTGCAAAGAGGTGAACTGGGATCGCACCAACCACATCGTCGATCTTGAACTTGTCCAAGAGTGGCACTGCGAAGACCACGATAACACCACCGACGGCACCAATCAAAGTAGCGGACATCAGTGAAGGCGTCAGCGGTTCAGCGGTGATGGACACCAGGCCCGCCAATGCACCGTTCAGGATCATCGTCAGGTCAGGCTTGCGGTAAAGAACCTGTGTCAGGATCAGTGCGGCAATCGCACCACCAGCAGCAGCTGTGTTGGTGTTGGAGAAGATGCGGCTGATGTCAGAGACGTTGGCAGCGCTATCCATGTAGAGTTGTGAGCCGCCATTAAAGCCGAACCAACCGAGCCACAGGATGAACATACCCAGCGTCGCAAGGGCAAGGTTGCTACCCGGCATTGGAACGACACGGCCATCTTTGTATTTGCCGATACGTGGGCCGAGGATCAGCGCGCCTGCCAAAGCAGCCCAGCCGCCTACGGAGTGCACAACGGTTGAGCCCGCAAAATCAAGGAAACCCATGCTGTCCAAGAAACCGCCGCCCCATTTCCAAGACGCTTGGATTGGGTAGATTACGGATGTCAGAAGAACCACAAAGATCAAGAACGGCCAGAGTTTGATCCGCTCGGCCAATGCGCCTGACACGATGGATGCCGTCGCGGCACAGAACATCAATTGAAAGAAGAAATCTGAACCAACAGAGGCATAGGTCAGATCAGGCTCAGCTCCGACAAGACCGACAGGTTCGAGGCTTGCGAACTTAAACGCGCCAAGCATGCCGTCGATGCTCCAACCGTCGCCCGGGTACATCAGGTTATAACCCAACAGGAAGTAAAACACGGAAGCGAGGCTAAGAAGTGCCACGTTCTTGGTCAGCTGCATGGTAACGTTTTTGCCGCGTACCAGCCCAGCTTCGAGCATTGCAAAGCCAGCCGCCATGAAGAACACCAAAAAGCCTGCCACAAGGAACATGAAGGTGGTGAAAATAAAGCCTATCTCGGCGTTGGTGGGTGTCGTATCTGCTTCTTGTGCCAGACCTAGCGATGGGAGCGCGATCGCTGCCGCCGTGATCGAGAGTTTCGTGAACAGGTTCATCTGTATTTTCCTCGTTGGAATGTATGGATTAAATGGCTTCTTCGCCGGTCTCGCCCGTGCGAACCCGCACGGCCTGCTCGACATCAAGGACGAAGATTTTGCCGTCGCCGATCTTGCCGGTTTGTGCCGTTTGGCTGATCACTTCGACCATCTGGTCGGCAACGTTGTCTGCAACAACCAGCTCGAGCTTTACCTTGGGCACAAAATTCACAACGTATTCTGCGCCACGGTAAATCTCTGTGTGACCTGACTGGGCGCCGAACCCTTTTATTTCTGTAACCATGAGTCCGCGCACGCCGACGTCGGTCAAAGCTTCGCGCACCTCTTCGAGTTTGAATGGTTTTATGGTGGCAATGATGAGTTTCACCGTTGAGTCCCCTTTTGATCCGCAGGCTTGTCCTGCTTTAGACAGGGGTAGAGAGCCGGTAAGCGCGGGGTTTATGAAAGGTTAAGGCTGCCAATCGAGGTGTTTAACCGACTGCGATGCTCAAAAAGTGTGCGATATACCCGTTCTGCACAAAAATTACGCAAAATATTGACACTTCTTGTCCCTGCAAGCGCTAAACAATTCGCTCAGAGGCGGCTAGACTACATAAAAATCAAGCCGGGCAGGCCCTAAACAATGACTGATTCACCCAAGCGCAAGCGGCCTCTGGTCGCCGATAAGCGCTATTCGTCCAAACCTAAGGCCAGCGCTACAAAAGCGAAGCGCAAGCCAAAGCGCAAACCGCGCCGGGTGAAGCGTACCGGCATCCTTGGATGGCCAGGTCGTTTGATGCGTTGGATCTTGCGGCTGATCTGGGTGGTGACATCCCGTGCAGCACTCGTGGGCTGCGCGATTTTGGCTCTGGCGATCGGTTATTTCTATACGACGTTGCCACCGGTTGACGAACTGCTAGATGGACGCGCGCGCGGCTCGGTTACGATGCTGGATCGCGATGGCCGGGTCTTTGCATGGCGAGGTGATCAATTTGGCGGGGTCGTGACATCAGACAGCGTGTCGCCCTATCTCAAGAACGCGGTGGTCGCGACGGAAGACAAACGGTTCTACCGGCATTTTGGCCTCAGTCCGCGGGGCATCGCATCAGCAGTGCGCATCAACCTGTCAGAAGGGCGCGGACCCTTGCAGGGTCACGGCGGCTCTACCATCACGCAGCAGGTCGCAAAGCTTCTGTGTCTAGGTGATCCTTTTGATCCAGCAGCAGGTCAGACTGAGCGTGAGTACGAGGCGGCGTGCCGTCGCGGCTCCCTGTCTCGCAAAGCCAAAGAGGCGATTTATGCACTCGCGATGGAAGCGAAATACTCCAAGGGTGAAATCCTGTCGATCTATCTGAACCGGGCGTATATGGGCGGCGGCGCGTATGGCGCAGAAGCGGCCGCCCAGCGGTTCTTTGGCAAACCAGCAGCTACAGTCAGCGCGGCTGAAGCGGCGATGTTGGCCGGGTTATTGACTGCCCCCACGACTTTGTCGCCCACCAACAGTTTGGATCGCTCGCAAAATCGCGCGGCAACCGTTGTGCGTCTTATGGAAGAGCAGCGTTATCTAACGGCTGCTGAAGCGGCAGACGCTCAGGCCAACCCCGCCGTCCTGTCAGACGCAGCAGAAGCGGAAGCGGGAGGATACTTTGCTGATTGGGTGATGTCGTCGGGCCCTGAATTTTTCACCCGCAAGACCACAGAAGACGTGATCATCAAGACAACCCTCGATCCGCGGATGCAGCGCGCTGCCGAAGACGGACTGAACTGGGTTTTTGACAATAAGGTCCGCGAGGGGTCAGAGGCTCAGGCGGCGATTGTCGTGATGTCAGCGGATGGGGCCGTGCGTGCCATGGTTGGCGGTCGCAAAACCAAAGTGTCGGGTGCCTTCAATCGGGCCACGCAAGCATTGCGTCAAACCGGATCAGCCTTCAAGCCGTTCATCTATGCTGCAGCGCTTGATTTGGGATACTCTCCTAACGATACAATCGACGACGCGCCTTATTGCCAGAATATCCCCGGCTCCGGAGAATGGTGCCCCAAGAACTATACCAAGAGTTATAAGGGCCCGGTCACGTTGACGGATGCCCTGAAGCTTTCGTTGAACATCCCCGCAGTGAAAGTGTCCGAAAGCGTCGGTCGCGGGTTGGTCGCGCGGGTTGCGGAGCAATTCGGCATTAAGAGTGACCTCGCCGCGGGCCCGGCGCTGGCACTAGGCGTCTCTGAGAGCACCTTGCTGGAAATGACGGGTGCCTTCGCTGGCATCCTGAACGGCGGCTCTTCGGTGCAGCCCTACGGGTTGATCGACCTGAGCTTGCGCGGGGACACGGAACCCTTGATGGGAACAGGCGGTGGGATCGGAGAGCGGGTCATTCAAGAGGCTGCCGCCGGCCAACTGATCTACATGATGGAAAAGGTCGTTTCCGAAGGCACTGGCCAGCGTGCCCAATTTGAAGGCCGCGAGTTGGCAGGCAAAACCGGCACAACCCAAGCTGCGCGCGATGCTTGGTTCATTGGGTTCTCAGCGGATTACGTTGCTGGGGTCTGGATGGGGTATGACGACAATACCCCGCTCAAGGGTGTGACGGGCGGAGGTTTGCCCGCAGAAATCTGGCGCGAGGTCATGACCCGCGTTCATGAGGGGGTGCCGCCCAAGCCGCTCCCAATGCAGGCACCAGTGGCACCTCAGGTGGTCTTTGACGGCAACATCTCTACGTCTGATCCTGATGCAAGTGGGGGGCGTGGAACCAGCGTTATCGACAAGATCTTGGGCGATATATTTGGCAGAGGAAGCAGCGGCACCAGAACGGAGCGCAAGGCAGATCGCGCCCGAGACAATGAAAACCGCTAAGCCGACATCACGCTTTGTGATTGGTGTGCTGTCAAAACGGAATTTTCCTTTCTAGGGGAGGGATGTCAGGTGTCCGATAAGTAATTAACAGGAGACATTCTCATGAAACCAATTCACATCTCTGCGTTCGCTGAAGGGGCCGAGGGCGGCAATCCTGCTGGTGTCTGGATCGGTGATAGATTGCCTGCTCCGGCAGAAATGCAGGCGATCGCGGCTGAGATAGGCTATTCTGAAACGGTATTTGCGATGCCTGCGAATGAGGGCTGGAAGGTTCGATACTATGCTCCCCAAGGTGAGGTTGCCTTTTGCGGTCATGCGACGATCGCTTTGGGTGCCGCATTAGGCCGGCAAGAAGGCTCCGGCGTGTTTGCACTTGCACTGCGGGACAATCAAATCACGGTCCAAGCGCGTGTGGATGGTGAAAACGTTCAAGCCGCCCTGCAATCGCCCTCAACTTGGTCAAAACCGCTTGAAGCTACTCTGACGGATCAGGTGTTGGGGCATTTTGGCTTGAAACGGGATGACCTTGACCTCCGATTGCCGCCAACCTTGGCCTTTGCGGGGGTGCGTCACGCGGTTCTGACACTCTCTGATCGGGCTGCCCTAGCCGCGATGGCGTATGATTTTGACGAAGTTCGGGCGGTTATGTCTGCCCATGATTTGACCACGATCAGCTTGCTCCACATTGAAGGACCAAGGGCATTTTCCTCTCGAAATGCTTTTGCGAGCGGGGGCGTTATCGAAGACCCTGCAACCGGGGCTGCCGCTGCTGCGCTTGGTGGGATGCTGGTTGATCTTGACTGGGACGGCTTACAAGCGGGCGGGAGATTTGAGATCGCCCAAGGAGTGGATATGGGCATGGCGTCGCGTATTGGTGTCGATGTATCGGGGACGCCGGGAGACAGCGTTCGCGTCAGCGGTGCGGCGCGCTGGATGTCCTAAGGGTACATTGTTTCCTCTGGGTTGCGGTGCGTTGCGCTGTTCATGCTTTGCTCGAGGCATCGGCCCAAGATGAGGGGTCATTCAATGCGCTAAATGTCGCCGTTCAGTGTTCGAGGCGGTCTCATGGGCGGAGCTGGGCCCATTCTTAGTGGGGAAGCTGTGCCGGTAACGTCAACAATTTTAAAAAATTAAATAATAACAGTGTTTTGCGGATTTATTGTTTAATCCCTTCCCAAGGGTGGGAAGCCTTGAATGGACCCATATTCAAACCCAAATTGGAATGTGATACGTGACCTGACAGAAGCGTGCCGGCATCAATTGAAAGTTTGATCCAATCGTAACTTGGAAATTCCTTGTTAATGCCACTATGGCTAAGTCAATGTGCGGCCAAATACAGGGCGCGCACAGCACGTCCATGAGGCTAATGCACCCCTGACTTAACAGGGGGCGAGCGAGCGGAAAGGTTACGATGATGAGCGATCTCGTGAAGAACGGTCGAGCAGAGCTGCGCGAGGTGCGCAAGCGCAGTAGATATCTCTATTGGACAGTTGGGCTTTTTAGCTTGTTTGCCAATCTGCTGATGCTTACGGGTCCGATGTATATGCTGCAGGTTTACGACCGCGTTCTGGGTTCTGGGTCGCAGGAAACGTTGATCGCGTTATCGTTGCTGGTGCTATTTATGTACACGATTATGGGCATCCTCGACTATACGCGCGGTCGTATCATGGCCCGCGTCGGTGCCCGCTTTCAAGAAGATCTGGACCGACGTGTCTTTGATGCGGTTGTGCGTAAATCCGCCGTGGCCCCTGATGTCAAAACCAACGGTGGCCTTGCCGATCTTGAGGCAGTTCAACGCCTGATCACGTCGCCTGTTTTTATGGCTGGCTTTGACTTGCCTTGGACACCGATCTTTTTCGCGGGGATTTTCATTTTCCACGCCTATCTTGGATACTTGGCGCTTGCGGGTGCGGCGCTTTTAGTGCTGATCGCTGTGGCAAACCAAATGTTGTCTCGGCATGCGCAAGCAAAAGCTGGCGTGTCGGGCCAAGCCGCCTCTGCAATGGCGGATCAAATCCGTACCGAAGCGGAGATTGTCCAAGCGATGGGCATGCGCGATGCCGCCTTCACCCGTTGGCAAAAGGCGCGCACCGTCGCGCTTGAAAGCCAAGTTCGGGCGACTGATGTGGGCGGTACCTTTACATCAATGACAAAAACACTGCGGTTGATTTTGCAATCGGCGATGCTGGGCATGGGCGCCTATTTGGTCCTGAAGAATGAATTGACACCGGGAGCTATGATCGCGGGGTCGATCCTTTTGGGTCGCGCGTTGGCACCGGTTGAGATGGCGTTGAACCAATGGCCCATCGTACAACGTGGTATGGGCGCTTGGGGCAATTTAGCGGAACTTTTGGGCGCAGTATCGCCAGAGCCGCCACGCACAGAATTGCCAAAGCCCAAAGCCCTTTTGCAGGCTCGCAACCTGACTGTTGTGCCGCCCGGCGAAAAACAGGCTTCGCTCAAATCAGTGACCTTTACTGTTGAGCCAGGACAGGCGGTTGGCGTGATTGGCCCGTCTGGTGCTGGTAAATCAACCTTGGCACGTACGCTGACAGGTGTTTGGCGCCCCGCAGGCGGTTCGGTTCGCTTGGACAGTGCCGCGCTTGAGCATTACGGAACCGAAACACTCGGTCGCCATATCGGTTATTTGCCCCAGCGCGTGCAGCTTTTTGATGGCACGATAGCCCAGAACATTGCTCGATTGGCTGATAACCCTGACGACGCAAAGGTTGTTGCCGCGGCCAAGATGGCCGCGGCCCATGAAATGATCCTAGAGTTGCCGCAGGGTTACGACACGTTGATCCAATCCGGGCAGGTGCGTCTTTCGGGTGGGCAGATGCAGCGGATTGGGCTTGCACGGGCGCTCTATGATGATCCGGTGCTGGTTGTGCTCGATGAACCTAACTCGAACCTCGACAATGTCGGCTCGCAAGCGCTTAATCACGCAATCCGCGAGATGAAAGCGGCAGGACGTTCGGTGATGATCATGGCACACCGACCCGCGGCAATTCAGGAATGCGACTCGCTGTTGGTGCTGGATGGTGGGATGCGCATGGCCTTTGGTCCAAAGGACGAGGTGTTGGCTGGCATGGTCAAGAATCACAAGCAGCTCAAGAAAGCACCGGCAGATTCAGGAGGCGTAACATGAAGAGTTCAAACAACCGCTGGTCGGCTTGGCGGCCAGTCCTTATTGGCTTTATCGGCTTGGCGCTTCTCTTTGGTGGATTTGGGACTTGGGCTGTGACCACGAACATCGCGGGTGCAATTGTTGCGTCCGGACGGCTCGAGGTCGAGCAAAATCGTCAGATCGTGCAGCATGACACAGGCGGCACCGTCTCAGAAATCTTGGTAAAAGAAGGCGACACCGTCGCCGCAGGCGAGCTTTTGATCCGGCTTGATCCGCAACAGCTCGCATCGCAATTGGCGATCAATGAAGGGCAGCTTTTTGAGTTGATGGCGCGTCGTGGCCGTCTGGAAGCGGAACGTGATGAGACCGATACAGTCACCTTTGACGAAGAGTTGATCGCTGTAGGTTTGGCCAATTCTGACCTGCAGGAACTGATGGACGGTCAAGGAAATCTGTTTACCGCGCGCCGTAATTCAGTTGCCCGCGAGATTGAGCAATTGGGTAAGCGTCGAGGCCAAATCGAAGATCAGATTATCGGAATTGAAGCGCAAGAAGCGTCACTTGCAACGCAGGCAGAGTTGATCGAGCAGCAGCTGAAAAGCCAGCAATCGCTACTGGATCAAGGTTTGGCTCAAGCGGCTACTGTTATTGGACTGCAGCGGGAGCAGGCGCGTTTGCGCGGCGAGATCGGCGAGCTTGCGGCGTCCAAGGCACAAGCCGGTGGTCGCGTTACTGAGACGGAAATCGAGGTCCTCAAGTTGGGCACCGCTGGGCGCGAAGAAGCAATCACACGGTTGCGAGATTTGCGGTATCGCGAATTGGAATTGATTGAACAACGCATCGCATTACGGGCTGAGATTGACCGGCTTGATATTCGGGCACCAGTCTCAGGCATTGTTTATTCGATGCAGGTGAGCACGCCGCGTTCGGTGATCCGTACAGCAGATCCTTTGATGTATCTGGTACCCCAAGACCGCCCGTTGGTGATTGCAGCGCGGGTCCAACCGATCCACGTGGATGAAGTGTCGGTGGGTCAAGCTGTCAAACTGCGCCTGTCATCGCTCGATCAACGATCGACGCCCGAACTTACTGGTCATGTGGTGCAGATATCGGCGGATGCGCTGGAAGATGATGCGACAGGCCAGCCTTATTACCGGGCTGAAATAACACTTGATGCAGGTGAACTCGGTAAGTTGGCGGAGGGCACCGTTTTGGTTCCGGGCATGCCTGTGGATGCGTTCATTCGAACTGCTGAACGGTCCCCAATGGCCTACCTGATCAAACCTATGGCTGACTATTTTGTGCGTGCTTTCCGCGAAAGCTGATCTGCCCCCTTTCGGCTCGGCGTGATCCCCGGTAGCTTTCGCTGGAAACACATTGCCGCAAAGGAAGATCACCATGAGTATCACGTCTCGCCTCGCCGAATTGGGTGTCTCACTGCCTGACGCCCCGGCTCCGGCCGCCAACTATGTTCCCTTCGTTCAAGTGGGCAGTACTCTTTATGTTTCCGGCCAAATTTCCAACGGGCCAGACGGATTGATCACCGGCAAAGTCGGTGATGATCTTGATGTTGCCGCGGGTGCTGCAGCGGCACGCATCTGTGCAATCAATTTGCTAGCGCAGGTAAAAGCGGCCTGTGGCGGCGATATCGAGCGTTTGGTGCGCGTGGTTAAGCTGACGGGATTTGTAAATTCTCACGGCGATTTCAAAGATCAGCCCAAAGTGATCAACGGGGCGTCTGATTTTCTAGTCGAAGCTCTGGGCGATGCTGGTCGTCATGCGCGATCTGCTGTGTCCGCAGGCGCATTGCCATTGGGCGTGGCCGTTGAGATCGAGGGAATCTTTGAGGTCAAATGACCTTGCCACCCAGTTTCAGTCGTGTGCCGCTGGCGCACCGGGCCTTGCATGATATCGCTGATGGGCGACCCGAAAATAGCCGTGCCGCGGTCCGCGCCGCGATCGCTGCCGGCTATGGCATAGAAATCGACGTCCAACTCAGTGCAGATGACGTGGCGATCGTATTTCATGACTATGCGTTGGATCGCCTGGCCAAAGCCACAGGACCTGTGCGTCTACGCGGTGCATCTGAGCTTGCTGGCATACCGCTGATTGGCAATGATGAAGGCATTCCAAATCTGTCTGAAATTCTTGATTTGATTGCTGGTCAGGTGCCCGTGGTGATAGAGGTCAAAGACCAAGATGGAGCGATGGGCAAGAACGTCGGGCCATTGGAACGTGCAACGGCGCAAGCGCTTGTGGGTTACACAGGGGACGTTGCGGTGATGTCGTTCAATCCGCATTCAGTAGCATTGATGCGTGATCTCATGCCGTCGGTGCCGCGCGGGCTGACGACAAGCGGGTATCTATACGACGAGTGGCCGCTGCCCAAGCCGATCTGTGACCGTTTGCGCGACATTCCGGATTACGACGATGTTGGTGCCTGCTTTATCTCTCATGACATCGATGATCTGGACCGTCAGCGGGTCAAGGCGCTCAAACAGGACGGAGCTGTGATCTGCTGTTGGACGGTTCGGAGTGCTGGGGAAGAAGCCGAAGCCCGAAAAATTGCCGATACGATCACCTTTGAGGGATATGCGGCGCAGCACCGCCCTTGAACACAGGCCAGTTGGTCACAGTTTAAGAGGCAGGCGTCAAAAGGCAGGAACATGAACGATCAACAGGTCGAAATTTCGATAATTCCTTCGCTTGCTGACATATCGGCGGCGGAGTGGGATACGTGCGCCTGTCCCGAAGCGGCTGAAGGCGCGCGCGCGCGTGATCCCTTTACCACCCACCGATTTCTCAAGGCGCTGGAAGATAGCGGCAGTGTAGGCCCAGGCACTGGCTGGCAGCCGCAATATCTAACTGCCCGGATTGATGGTGTGTTGATCGGCGTCGCACCGCTTTATGCCAAGTCGCATAGTCAGGGTGAGTATATCTTTGACCATAATTGGGCGCATGCTTACGAACGGGCAGGTGGCCAGTTTTACCCCAAGCTGCAGATTGCCGTGCCATTTACTCCCGCGACAGGACGACGGTTTTTGACCCGCCCTGGGTTCGAGGAGGCAGGGTTGGCTGCTTTGGTACAGGGTGCCATCCAACTGACAGAGAACAACGGGCTTTCTTCTTTGAATGTGACATTCTGCACGGAGGATGAAGTGCAGCGGGCAGAGGCATATGGCCTGATGGCGCGGAAGAGCCAGCAGTTTCATTGGCTCAATCGAGATTATGCAGATTTTGATGGATTCCTTGGCGATCTAAACTCACGAAAGCGCAAAACTATCCGCAAGGAACGCCAGACTGCGCAGGGTTTTGGTGGCACGATTGAAACCTTCACGGGCAACCAGATCGAGCCTGAGCATTGGGATGCGTTTTGGCATTTCTATCAAGACACAGGTGCGCGCAAATGGGGGCAGCCCTATCTGACGCGCGCGTTCTTTGACATCGCGCATGAGGTGCTGAGGGACGACATCGCACTGGTGTTGGCAAAGCGTGACGGGCACTGGATTGCTGGCGCGCTGAACTTTATCGGAGCTGAAGCGTTATTCGGCCGGTATTGGGGCTGCCGTGAGCATCACTCCTGCCTGCATTTCGAGCTGTGCTACTATCGCGCAATCGATATCGCGATTGCGATGGGCCTCAAGACCGTTGAGGCGGGTGCGCAAGGCGAGCACAAATTGGCGCGGGGGTATTTGCCAACCTCAACATGGTCGCTCCACTGGATGCGTGATCCGGGGTTTGGCCGCGCGGTTGCAGATTACCTGGGTGCAGAACGGGCTGCTGTGGACCAAGAGATTGAAATACTAACGGACTACGGGCCATTTAAGAAAATTGAAGTGGAGGAACAGGAATGACAGAGAAACTGAGCACCGAGACGCGCAGCACACTGCTTGACCCGCTGATCGAGGGCGGCTGGAGCATTGTGGAGGATCGTGATGCGATCACCAAACAGTATAAATTTGCTGATTTCGCCGATGCTTTTGGGTGGATGACCCGTGTTGCCATCTGGGCTGAAAAGTGGAATCACCACCCAGAATGGGAGAACGTCTATAACCGCGTAAAAGTCACATTGACGACCCACGATGTCGATGGATTAAGCGCACTAGATGTCAAGTTGGCCCGCAAAATGGACGGTCTCCGAGGGTAAATAGCAAAATACAGGAAGAACCAATGCAACAACTATTGAGTGCCGAAATCTGGCAGGGCAAAACTCTGTCTGACCTATTTTCGTTTGAATTTATTGCCTCTGCTGCGGGCTCCGTATTGGGGGCCGTGCTAATTCTTTTGCTGGGGTGGACCATTTCTGTTTGGGCGCAGCGGCGTATTCAAAAAATAGGCAAAGCCAACAAACATCTTGACGAAATGCTGTTCAACTTTCTGGCTTCGTTCGCGCGCTATCTTATATTGGCCTTTACGGCGATGTTTGTTCTCAACACATTTGGTGTCGAAACAACGTCCATTGTCGCGATCATTGGTGCGGCAGGTTTGGCGATTGGCTTGGCGCTTCAGGGGACACTCTCAAACGTGGCGGCAGGCGTCATGTTGATCCTTTTCCGGCCAATCAAAATTGGAGATTTCGTTGAAGTCGCAGGGAAAATGGGCACTGTTGTCGATATCAGCCTAAACTTCACCGAGCTTGCCGATTTGAGTAACGTACAGGTTATTGTCCCCAACGCCGGCGTTTGGGGCGCAACAATCACCAATTATTCCACCAACGATACCCGTCGTGCGGAATGGACGTTTGGCGTTGGATACGGTGCCAATCTCAAGATCGCCGAGCAGATTATCCGTGACACGATCATGGCTGATAGCCGCGCCAAGAGCGATCCAGAGCCTTTCGTTCAGGTAACAAACCTTGGCGATAGTTCCGTCGATTTTCTGGTGCGAGTTTGGTGCGACGCGTCCGAGTTTTTCGGATTTCACGCCGATATGACGCGTCAGGTCAAAGAAGCTTTGGACGCAGGTGGGGTCGATATTCCGTTCCCGACACGCACGATTGTTCAAACGTCCGGCTAAGCTTCAATCTGCTGAAGCTAACAGGGGGCAGGCACCATACATGGGCCTGCCCCTTTTGGTTTTACATGTTTGCCAAAAGGCTTTCGCCGCCTGAGATTTCACAGACGCCCGAGTTCTCTTCAGGCTGCCAAAGGGTCACTTTGCCGTTTTCAACCAGCATCGCGTAGCGCTTTGAGCGCGCGATGAGGCCAGCGGGAGGCGCGTCAAACGCCATGCCGAGAGCGTTGGTGAATTCGGATTCTGCATCCGCCAGCATTGTGATCCCGGCAGCTGTGGCACCTGTCGCCTCGCCCCAAGCTTTCATGACGAAGGGGTCATTGACCGAAACACAGATAATCTCGTCTACGCCTTTGGCATCAAACTGGCCCTTGGTGCGCACAAAGCTGGGCACGTGGGCGGAATGACATGTAGGGGTATAGGCACCAGGTACCGCAAAAATTACAACCTTCCGGCCATTGATTTTGTCGGACATCTTGACTGGCGCGGGGCCATCTGCGCCCAGTTCAACAAGTGTCGCGTCAGGTAGCGTATCGCCTTGAGAAATTGTCATGGTTAGAGCCTTCTGATGATTGTGTTTGTCTCGGTGACAGATGTAGCTTGGCCGAGAAGTAAGGCCAGTCCGATAAGGGAGATTTTGATGCGACATATCGTTGTGGTTGGTGCCGGACAGGCTGGATCCTCTTGCGTGGCAAAGCTGCGGAATGACGGGTTTGACGGCAAGGTCACGCTGATCGGTGCTGAGCCTGTACCCCCTTATCAGCGCCCCCCCTTGTCCAAAGCATATCTGCTGGGCGACATGGCGCTTGAGCGCCTTTATTTGCGCCCAGAGAGCTTTTATTCCGAGCATGACATCGATTTGCGCATGGGCCGCCCCGTCAGTCATCTAGACATCGACGCGCGCAAAATCTCCATCTCGAGTGAGACGTTTGAATATGACGAACTGGTCCTGACAACAGGGTCTGTGCCCAACCGGTTGCCCGGTGCAATTGGCGGCGCGCTTGAGGGCGTGCATGTGGTGCGGGACCTGTCAGATGTCGATGCCATGTCTCCCCGCTTTATCAAGGGCACACGGGTGTTGATCGTCGGTGGTGGCTATATCGGACTGGAGGCGGCCGCGGTCGCGTCCAAGCTTGGTCTGAAAGTCACATTGGTTGAGCAGTCCGAGCGTATTTTGCAGCGCGTGGCCGCCCCTGAGACGTCTGATTTCTTTCGCGACCTGCATACCAAGCACGGCGTTGATATCCGCGAAGGTGTCGGCCTTGATCATTTGCAGGGTGAGGTCAATGTGACTGGTGCCATGCTGAACGATCACTCGGAGCTTGCCGTTGATTTTGTGATCGCGGGTGTTGGGATTAGGCCCGGTACGGGTTTGGCGGAAACAGCCGGAATCGAGATTAAAAACGGGATCAAGGTTGATGCGCACGGCCGCACCAGTGCGCCGCATGTCTGGGCCGCTGGGGACTGTACGTCGTTCCCATATCGTGGTGGGCGCATCCGATTGGAAAGTGTGCCGAACGCGATTGAACAGGCCGAGGTTGTCGCGGCAAATTTGATGGGCGCAGGCAAGGAATATGTCGCAGCCCCTTGGTTCTGGTCTGATCAATACGATGTCAAACTTCAGATCGCTGGCCTGAACACCGGCTATGATCGGGTGATCACGCGGCGCACGGACGCGGATAGTTTGTCGATCTGGTATTACCGAGGCGATGACTTGCTTGCCGTGGATGCGATGAATGACCCGCGCGGGTTCATGGTCGGCAAACGTCTGATCGAAGGTGGAAAATCGCCTGATCCGACTGCTATCATGGACCCTAGCACTGATCTAAAGGCATTGCTGCGCGCATGAGGATTATCGCGGGTACCAACCGCGGCGTCCCCCTTGCCGACGTGGGTAAAGGCGATGCCGCAGCCCATCTGCGCCCGACATCTGATCGGGTGCGCGAAAGCCTATTTTCCATGCTGACCCATCACAACGTCATTTCTGGCGCACGGGTGCTGGATCTGTTTGCCGGCACGGGTGCCCTTGGTCTTGAAGCGCTTTCGCGGGGTGCGCGCCACGTCAGTTTTGTCGAAAATGGACGTGTAGCGCAGCGCTTGATTGGCGAGAACGTGGAGAAGTTACGCGTACAAGATCAGGTGAAACTCCTGCGCGCTAATGCAACGGATTTGCCGGGCTGCGATGGCGGCCCGTTTGATCTGGTTTTCCTTGACCCACCTTATGGCAAGTCAATGGGGCAGGC
The DNA here is from genome assembly GCF_003352085.1 of Sulfitobacter sp. SK012. NCBI lineage: Bacteria > Pseudomonadati > Pseudomonadota > Alphaproteobacteria > Rhodobacterales > Roseobacteraceae > Sulfitobacter > Sulfitobacter sp. SK012. Next base: position 4,369,508 of record NZ_CP025804.1, on the reverse strand, counting down.
AGCTTTGGAAAGCGCCCTAAAGGGGGAGTGGATTGCTGAGGATGCGATGATCGTTTGGGAAGAGAGCGCTCCGATGCGGGCACCACCGGGTTTTACCCGACTTGATGCCCGCAAATACGGGGACACTCACGTTACGTTGTTGGAACGCGCTTAATCGCTTTTGGTGTAGGTCGGATGGAACATACCGGACGGTGAAAGCGTAAAAATCTCAAACCCGTCTTCGGTCACGCCGATGGAATGCTCATATTGTGCGGAAAGCGATTTGTCGCGGGTTACCGCCGTCCAATCGTCAGCCAAGGTTTTTGTCTCTGCCCGGCCAAGATTGACCATCGGCTCGATGGTGAAAAACATGCCGGGTTCCAACACAGATCCGGTGCCGGGACGGCCGTAATGCAGCACATTGGGCGGCGAGTGAAAGACCCGGCCCAATCCGTGGCCACAGAAGTCTGTGACAACACTCATGCGGTTGCCTTCGACAAAGGCTTGGATCGCGTGTCCAATGTCACCAAATGTATTGCCCGGCTTGACCACTTCGATGCCGCGCATCAGCGCCTCGTGGGTCACTTCGATCAACCGCTCTGGTTTGCGCGCCAATTTTCCGGCCACATACATGCGGCTGGTGTCCCCGAACCACCCGTCCACGATCACGGTCACGTCGATGTTAAGGATGTCGCCGTCCTTGAGTTTTTTGTCACCCGGGATGCCATGACAGACCACATGATTGACCGAAATACAGCTGGCATGCTTGTACCCCTTATACCCAATCGTCGCTGATTTTGCCCCAGCAGCGTTGACCTTTTCTTCGATAATGCGGTCAATCTCTCCGGTGGTCTGGCCCACAAAGACATGTGCCGCGACCTCATCCAAAATGGTCGCTGCAAGACGTCCGGCGACATGCATGCCGGCGAAATCTGAAGGGTCGTAAATGCGGATGCCGTCTTTGGTCTGGCGGCCACGGTGTGTTTCGCTCACCGGTCTCTCCATCTGGTTGTTTTGTGTTGTCTACCCTCGGGGCCGCCGAAGGGCCAGAGGGGAGCTTAGCGAAATACCTTGTGGGTCAATGTAGGTGCCAATGCACAGCGTTTCTACCCCCGCAGACGTCGCAGCCGCATGGGCAGCGGCATAGGTCGGGTCGATATCGCTGGCCATTGCAACTTCGCTGCAATCGGTGCGCTGTACGAGATACAAAAGTACGGCGCGATGGCCTTGCCGCGCGACCTTTGCCAATTCAGCGAGGTGCTTGGCCCCGCGCGCAGTCACGCTATCGGGAAACTCCGCCAAGCCGGGAGTGCGGTTCAATGTCACAGATTTGACCTCGACATAGGCGTCGGGCAGGCTAGGTTCCGTCAGTAAGAAGTCTACGCGAGAGTTTTCGCCATACTTCACCTCTGGCCGCACTGTATTATAGTTGGCAAGCGGTGGGACTTCCCGAGCCATCAGGGCCGCGCGGAGCACCCGGTTTGGCAGACTGGTATCCACACCGGTAAAATGGCCATTCTCGTGGTCGACCAATCGCCAGCCGTATTTGAGCTTTTTCTTAGGGTCGTCATTGGGTTCCAGCCAGATCCGCATACCTGGATCCGCGAGTCCCTTCATCGACCCGGGGTTGGCGCAATGGGCCACAACTTCGCGACCGTCTTCCAGCGTACAATCCGCAAGGAAGCGTTTATAGCGCCGGATAAGGCGAGCGGGGACAAGTTCGGTTTGAAAGCGCATGGACGCGGGCCTATACCCTCTATGATACAGGCTCAAGGAGTGAGAGATGGCGAATCCTACGGCAGCAATGCTGGTTATCGGCGATGAAATCCTGTCGGGGCGCACACGGGATGCAAACATGCACTACCTTGCTGGGCAACTGACTGAGATCGGCGTGGACCTCAAAGAGGTGCAGATTGTCGGTGATGAACCCGGCACGATTGTAGCAGCGGTGCAGGGTCTGTCTTCGCGCTTCGGCGTTGTTTTTACTTCTGGAGGGATCGGCCCGACCCATGATGACATCACCGCTGATTGCATGGCAGCTGCGTTTGACCAGACAATCGATGTGCGCGACGACGCGCGCGCAATTCTGGCCACGCATTACGCAAAATCAGGGACAGAATTGAACACGGCGCGGTTGCGGATGGCGCGGATACCTCAGGGGGCGACGTTGATCGACAACCCCGTTTCGGCCGCACCCGGCTTTACCGTCAAGAATGTGCATGTGATGGCCGGGGTGCCATCGGTGTTTCAGGCGATGGTTGCGAGCGTGTTGCCAACATTGACGGGTGGCGAGCCTCTGATCAGTCAGACGGTGACAATCCACCGAGGTGAAGGTGATATTGCAGGCCCATTAGGTGCGTTGGCGCTGGCCTATCCAACTTTGTCGATGGGCAGCTATCCCTTTCAGCGTGATGGCAAATACGGCGCGCACATTGTGGTGCGTGGCACCGATGTGCAGATGATTGACGAGGCGATTGCCAAGCTTGAGGCCGTTTTTGCATGATGCCGGATGCTCACCAGCTTTATGACGTGACAGAGGGTACCTGGCCTCCGGCGCGACGCGTGCAGGTGGGCCCTTTTGTCTGTCGCGACGGCCAAGGTGGGGGCAAACGCGCGTCCGCGGCGACTGCCAGCGGCCCGGTCGACGGTGCAGATATCGGACTTGCCGAAGAGGCGATGCGCGATCTCAATCAACGCCCACTTTTCATGATCCGTGAGGGTGACAAGGAATTGGACGGGCTGCTTGAAGCGCGCGGGTATGAGGCGTTTGATGAGGTGATGCTTTATGTCGCCCCGACCACGTTGCTGACCGATGTTCTGATCCCGCCAGTCACCGCTTTTGCCGTCTGGGAACCGCTCGCGATCATGGCCGAGATTTGGGCAGATGGGGGCATTGGTCCTGCACGCCTTGATGTGATGGCGCGTGCAAAAGTCAAAACAAGCATCCTCGCGCGGTGGAATGAAAAGCCAGCTGGTGTTGCCTTTGCAGGGGTCCATGACGGCGTTGCAATGGTTCACGCGGTTGAGGTTGTGCCTCATCAACGCAGGCAAGGCGTGGCCGAATGGATCATGCGTGCGGCGGCCTTTTGGGCGCAAGAACAAGGAGCAGCACATCTGTCGGTGCTGTGTGTGACGCAAAATACTGCGGCCAATGCGCTTTATACCAAGCTGGGCTTTGCGCGCGCAGGCCGCTATCATTATCGCCAACCCACTGAGTGAAAGAACGCACAGATGTCTAATGAAATGCCCACCGCCCTGAATCTGCCAATGGTCGATCCACTGCCCGAGCAGACGCAGAAGTACTTTGACGTTTGTACGGAAAAGCTCGGGATGGTGCCTAATGTACTCAAGGCCTACGCATTTGATATGGCCAAACTCGATACATTTACCGCGATGTACAACGATCTGATGCTAGGAGATTCCGCGCTCTCCAAATTAGAGCGTGAGATGATTGCGGTGGCCGTGTCGGCGGTGAATAAATGCTACTATTGCTTGGTTGCACATGGTGCTGCAGTTCGACAGCTTTCGGGGGATCCAGCGTTGGGTGAAGCGTTGGTTATGAATTACCGCGTGGCAAAAATTGACACGCGCCAGCGGGCGATGCTGGATTTTGCCGTCAAGCTGACCCAAGCTAGCGCCACGGTTGAAGAGCAGGACCGCGAAGCACTTCGTGCGGTCGGATTCTCAGATCGTGACATCTGGGACATTTCTAGTGTGGCGGGGTTTTTCAACATGACAAACCGAGTGGCCAGTGGTGTCGATATGCGTCCCAACGAAGACTACCACGCGCAGGCGCGATGATCCGATTTGCTGGCCTCTTGGGTACGACTCTGGCGCTTAGTCTAGCGGCGACATCGCTTTTGGCGCTAGAGTTCGAATTGCCGGCCGCGGCGCGGCAAACGGCGGTGCGCGACACCAACCCCGATAGATATGCGGCTCCAACTGGCGTCTTTGCAAATGGGGTGGTTCCGACCGTTCTGATAGAAGGCGATATCCGCCGTGGCGCATGGCGTATTGATACGCCCGGCCTGACATCGTTGCAGATCATGCGCCCTCTACGCGATCAGCTTGAAGCGGCAGGGCTCAGGATTATTCTGGATTGTGCGGCGGCAGAATGCGGCGGCTATGATTTCCGCTTTGCGGCCGAGACGTTGCCGGGCCCCAACATGTACGTCAACATTCGCGCTTATCAAGTCATTACTGCGGTCCAGGGTCGCACGGATGCGCCCTCGGAAGTGATTACAATTCTGGCCAGCACCTCGGCGAGTTCGGCTTATGTACAGATCATTCAAGCCAGCTCTCAAGAAAGAGGTGCGGTTGATGTGCGTCCAGTTGCGACGCCATATCCGCAAGGCGTCGCTGACCTTGGCGACTTGGCCGAACAACTTTTGGGTCGAGGGCATATGGTGCTTGGTAGCCTTGAATTTGGCAGTGGCAGCGCGGACTTAGGGCCGGGACCTTTTGCCAATCTGGCAAAGCTTGCGGCCCTGCTTGAAGCGCGCCCGAAGCTGCGGGTAGCATTGGTGGGGCATACCGATAGTGTTGGTGGTCTGGACGTGAATATTTCCTTGTCGCGCAAGCGTGCGCAATCTGTGCGGCGCCGTTTGGTCGAAGCGTATGACGTAGACCCAGCTCGGATGGAGGCGGAGGGAATGGGATATCTTGCCCCTGTCGCGTCGAACCTGGACCCGTCCGGCCGGGATGCGAACCGGCGCGTCGAGGTTATCTTACTCAGCGAAAACTAAACTAGAGTACAAAAAACCCCGATACCTATGCAGGTACCGGGGATGATGCGCGCTTTGCACACATCAGTTCACCGAGGGAGATGGTGTCGTAAGTTACCAGTCGCTCGGACCTTTTTCGGCGAAGGAGTGAACCAAGAAATCGATGAATGCGCGGACCTTGGGCTGTGTGAAACGGCCCGGTGGGTAGACGGCATAGATGCCTTGGGTTTCCAGTGGAAGTTCAGGAATGGCATCTTCGATGAGACCCTTTTCCATCGCTTCTGAATATAGAAAGCTGGGGAGGTAAGCGATGCCAAGGCCAGAGATCGCGGCGTTTAGCAAGGATTGCCCGTCATTGACCGAAAGCCAACCAGCGGTGCGTACCTGTCGTTTCTCACCCGAAGGCGCGGTCAGTTTCCAAACATTCCCGGAAGATTGGTTGGAGTAATGCAGCAGCTTGTGATCGTTCAGGTCGTCGATCTTTTCAGGGCGGCCGTATTTCTCGAAATATTCTGGCGAGGCGATCATGCGTTTGGTCGTCTCGGTTAATTTGCGAGCCCGCAGAGAGCTGTCTTCCAGCTCGCCAATGCGTACGGCCATGTCGAAGCCTTCAGAGATCAACTCAACGTAGCGATTGTTCAGCACCATGTTGACGGTGATATCTGGAAAATCCCCAAGGAATTCAGATAGTACCGGCGATAGATGGTTGACGCCAAAGTCAGTCGCAACACTGATGCGCAGCAGCCCGGAGGGTGCCGATTGCATGGATGTTACAAGTGCGTCGGCTTCGCCTGCATCATTCAGAACGCGGCGGGCGCGGTCATAATATGCTAGGCCAATTTCAGTGGGCGAGACACGGCGAGTGGTGCGGTTAAGCAACCGTGCACCCAGACGGGCTTCGAGCGAAGACACGTGCTTTGACACAGCTGACTTAGAGATGCCCATCTTTTTTGCGGCATCGGTAAAGCCACCTTGGTCCACAACTGTGGCGAACGCTTCCATTTCCGTCAGGCGGTCCATGTGCCGTCCCTTTCACTTCTGTTTCTATCGAGGTGTATGGGAGGCAATCTGGGCACAAAGGCGGCGAGGGTGGGACAGTAGCAAGGTAATTGCTAGGATCGTTCATGGCAGGGAAACAACTGAACAATCGTTTCTCAGCCGTGATTAGTGCGCTGTGGCCCCACATCACGCTCCAATCAAGGCGGTGGTCAGCACGACCATGATGACACGTTATCTACTACGCGCTTTCAGCTTTAGGTGCTGCGCGCGGCTAACACATTATGCGTTTGACCCATTGCGGCCCTGCTAGGGCAGACCGCGACGGTGCCGAGAAATCAGATCGCCGCGGCCAGACGGGTGCCTTGGTTGATTGCGCGCTTTGCGTCCAGTTCAGCGGCGACATCCGCGCCACCGATGACATGGCATGCGATGCCCTTGGCCTCGAGCGCATCGGCAAGGCTGCGATCAGACAGCTGCCCGGCACACATCACGATGGTATCGGCCTCGATCAACGTTGGATTTTCGCGCGCTTCCCCAAAAGTAATGTGCAAGCCGTCCGCGTCGATCTTTTCGTAGTTCACGCCCGCGATCATCTTAACGTCTTTCATTGTCAGTGAGGCACGGTGAATCCAGCCTGTCGTTTTGCCCAAGCCTTTGCCGACTTTGGTGGGCTTGCGTTGCAGCATGGTGATCTGTCGGGCAGGGGCTTGCGGTTGTGGTCCTTCGGGGGCCAACCCTGCGCGGTGCGCGCTGGTATCGGCGACGCCCCATTCGCGCATCCATTCCGGCAGGTTCAATGTGGTGCTTTCGCCGTCATGGACCAGATGCTCGGATACATCGAAACCAATGCCGCCCGCCCCAATCACCGCCACGCGGTCGCCAACCTTTGCAGTGCCTTTCAGCACTTCAATATAACTGACGACGTTGCCGCCATCTTGACCGGGAATTTTTGGATCGCGCGGCACGACACCTGTTGCAATGATAACCTCATCAAAGCCGCCCAGATCATCAGCAGAAACTTCGGTGTTCAGCATTACGGTGATGCCGTGGTGGGCAACCATAGTGCGGTACCAATCGACGAACCCCCAGAACTCCTCTTTGCCGGCGACCTGCTTGGCAAGGTTTAGCTGACCGCCAATCTCTGACGCGCGGTCGAATATAGTAACGTTATGTCCGCGTTCTGCGGCCGTGATCGCCGTGGACAAACCCGCAGGACCGGCCCCAACAATTGCGACGGTTTTAGAGGTTGTGGCAGGACCAATGCTCAACTCGGTCTCATAACATGCGCGCGGGTTGACCAAGCAGCTCGAGATTTTGCCAGAGAATGTATGATCCAAACAGGCCTGGTTGCACGCGATGCAGGGGGCAATTTGATCAGCCTTACCCGCGGCAGCCTTGGCGACGAAATCCGCGTCAGCCAACATGGGGCGCGCCATTGAGACCATATCAGCGCACCCATCCGCCAACACGTCTTCGGCGACCTGTGGCGTGTTGATGCGGTTGGATGTGATCAGCGGGATGCCCACTTTGCCCATCAGTTTTTTCGTAACCCACGCAAAGGCGGCGCGCGGAACAGACGTCGCAATCGTGGGAATGCGCGCTTCGTGCCAGCCAATGCCGGTATTGATGATCGTCGCTCCGGCGGCCTCGACCGCTTGGGCCAATTGCACAACTTCTTCGTAAGTTGATCCATTCGGCACAAGATCGATCATCGACAATCGGTAGATGATGATAAAATCAGGACCCACTGTTTCGCGCACGCGCCTTACGACTTCGATCGGCAGGCGCATGCGGTTTTCATAGGAGCCACCCCAGCGGTCTGTCCGTTTGTTGGTGTGCGTGACAAGAAACTGGTTGAGGAAATACCCTTCGGACCCCATCACCTCGACCCCGTCGTACCCAGCTTGTTGCGCGCGACCGGCCGTTGCGGCGATGTCAGCGATCTGTTTCTCGATACCGTCCTCGTCCAGTTCCGCTGGTGGAAAAGGAGAGATGGGGGATTTGACCGCTGATGGTGCGACACAAGCAGGACCGTAAGCATAACGGCCTGCGTGCAAAATCTGCATGGCGATCTTGCCATCTGCGGCATGCACTCGGTCCGTAACGATTTTATGGTTCTCAACGTCGTCTTGGTTGATCATCATCGCGGCACCGGGCAAAACTGACCCTTCGAGGTTCGGGCCGATGCCGCCTGTCACCATAAGCCCGACACCGCCGCGCGCACGTGTGGCGTAAAATTCCGCAACCCGGTTCCAGTCCTTGGTTTCTTCTAGGCCGGTATGCATGGACCCCATGAGCACGCGGTTCTTCAAAGTTGTGAAACCAAGATCAAGCGGCTTGAGCAGATGCGGAAAATTGGACATAGAGACCTCTAATAGATGACGTTTGCCAAACCATGGCCTCGCTCGGCTGGGTTGTCACGAAAAACACCACGTAAGGAAAATATTGTGCAGGTCAGGCTTGCCCATACTGAGGAATTCAACGCCCTAGGGCAGGTGATGTTCGATGCCATCCACGCCCTACCCAGCCCTTATAGCGACGCACAACGGCGCGCTTGGAATGAAACGCCATATGCGGGCGCTGATTGGCACACCAAGCTTGCGCGGCAATATGTCGTGGTCGCCATGGACCATGCGGACCTCGTGGGCTTCATGACCTTGGAAGGGGATTATGTCGACTTCGCCTATCTGCTGCCTCGGGCGCGGGGCACCGGCGCATTTCGCAAACTCTATAACGTTATTGAAGCGCAGGCGTTGCAGGCGGGTCAGAGCAAGTTGCGCGTTCATGCCAGTTTGAAAGCTGAGGATGCCTTTGCCGCGATGGGGTTTCATGTTACCAGCCGCGAAACGATCGCGCGCAAGGGACAAGACCTTCGCCGCGCTGAAATGCAAAAACATCTGGAGCAGCCATGACCCCCGAAGAAATCGCCAAACTGCCTTATCGTCCCTGCGTCGGGCTGATGTTGCTGAACGCACGCGGTGAGGTTTTTGTGGGTCAGCGGCGCGACCGCAATATGGATGCATGGCAAATGCCCCAAGGCGGCGTCGACAAAGGCGAAGCCCCCCGTGATGCAGCCCTGCGGGAACTGGAAGAAGAGACCGGGATCACCTCCGACTTGGTCGAGGTCGTCGCCGAAAGTGCGCATTGGCTACCCTACGAGTTGCCGCATGATTTGGTGCCCAAGCTTTGGAAAGGGCGGTTTCGCGGCCAAGAGCAGAAGTGGTTCCTGATGCGGTTCAGCGGAACTGATGATCAAGTGAACATCGAGACGGCAGAGCCTGAGTTTTCCAAGTGGCGCTGGTTGGCTGTTCCTGACTTGGTCGCCAATATCGTGCCGTTCAAGCAGGAAGTCTACGAAGCGGTGGTCGCCGAGTTTGAGGCGCATCTTTGATACGCGCGCTGGTGATGTGCGCGGCCCTTGTGGCCCCATGGCCGGCCTTCGCGTTGTCGTGCATGCCCCATTCAGTAGAGGCCGCTTTTCAGGGCGCAAAAATATCGGATGCCGAGTATATCGTTGTGCGTGGCACGCTTCGTTTTGACCACAAGCTGCTGCCAAAGACAGATTGGGAGCACCAGCAAGACACCCCGCCCATGACGCGTATTCCGGTCACCTTGCAGGGATTATCACTGTCGCGTGCTGGGTTTGATGTGCCCTTCGACCGCAAAGTGACGTTGGAAGTTGCGTGCCTTGGACCTTGGTGCGCGTCTGCGAATAACGGCGACGTATTGGCGTTTGTGGCGCGCGGTTTGAGTGGGTACGTCCTAGAAACCAACCCGTGCGGAGGATTTCTATTCGGCAATCCCAGTCCTGCCATGCTGAAAAAGGTTAGCGCCTGCTTTCAGGGCAAAGACTGCACACCGCCCAAACGTTAACCCTTAGGAATGATCGGGATGTTTGGCCCTGCCGTTTCAGGGAGCACACCGATAAGACGCGGATCATCGTCGATCTCAATTTGCCGTTTATAGGGTGTGAACCCACTGCGAATGTAAAAATTCAGTGCCTGAGGGCTGTCGAGGGTGCATGTGTGCAGGTGGAAGCGCGCAATGCCTGCGTCCCAAGCGCGGGTGATCGCTTGGTTCATCAAGTAACGCCCCGCACCGGAGCCGATCAACTGGGGTGTCAGACCAAAGAACGCCAGCTCGCACGCGTCGTCCTGACAAAAATCAAGTTCCAGCAGTCCGTGATCCTTGCCGTCCTTTGAAACGGTGAAGATTTGCACGTTTGGATGTGTCAGGATCGCGCCAAGCTCAGCATCAGACAGTTTGAGCCTCCCGTACCAAAGCCATTCCATCGAGCCTACGCGCAGGATCATGTCGCGGTACCATTCCAGATCGGGCTGCACGCGCCGAAAGGCCACCCCATCGGGCAGCGCGATCTTCCGCAAGGCTGGTCTGGCAGTCATCTCCAGATGAGTGACCACCATTGCCAGCTTGCCTGCGGGAACGTCGTGAAGCCCGTCGGTCAGCATCAGTCGATCAGACTTTCGGCGCGGAACATTTCTGCCATGTCCTTTTCAGGGCGCGGCCCAATATGGCTGATCACTTCGCCAGCACACAGGTTACCCATGCGTCCGCAAGTCTCAAGATCGCGACCCGTTGCGAGACCATAAAGAAAGCCAGCGGCGAATTGATCGCCTGCGCCTGTGGCGTCAACGGGTGTTATTGCCGTCACCGGAACATCGACGCGATTGTCGCCCTGGATAAGGGTGACGCCGTCACCAGAACGGGTGCAGACAACCAGAGGACAAATCGCAGAGATCTGTTTCAAAGCTGATTCCAGATCATCTGTTTCAAATAGGGAAGTGATTTCAGCCGTGTTGCCGATCACAAAATCCAGATCGTCGCGGATCAAAGAAAGGAAGTCGGCACGGTGGCGTTCCACACAGAAGGGATCGGATATTGCGATACCTGCTTTGCCGCCACCTGCTTTGGTCGCACGCGCGGCTTCGCGAAACGCGGTTTTTCCGGCGTCATGATCAAAGAGGTAACCCTCAAGGAACATCAGCTTTGCATTGCCCGTCACCACCTCAGGAACGTCAACCGAGGTCAGCCCGGTTGAAATGCCTAGATAGGTATTGAGTGAACGCTCACCGTCTGGCGTGACAAAGATCATGCAGCGCGACGTCGGTGTGTCGGCCTCGGCCACGGGAGGGTTAGGGAAATCGATGCCAACATCGGTCATTGCGCTGGCGTAGAACTTACCCAGATCATCATCGCGTACGCGGCCGATAAACGCGGTCGGTAGGCCAAGAGCGCCGACACCCGCAATGGTATTGGCAACAGACCCACCGGGGGTCTGTAACCGCTCGTCCATCGCGTCATATAAGACTTCAGCGCGATCTTGTTCGATCAGTTGCATGATCCCTTTTTCAATGCCCATCTCACTTAAAAAGGCGTCCGGGGTGCGGGTGATCACATCGACAACGGCATTCCCGATACCAACGACTTCGTATGTTTTCATTCTGTTTTGTCCTCAAATTCGCAAAGATCGCGGATGATGCATGTGCGGCACATTGGTTTACGTGCCTTGCAGTGATAGCGCCCGTGAAGGATCAACCAGTGATGCGCATGCAACTGGAAATCCGCAGGGATATTGTCTTCGACGGCCCGCTCTACGGCATCGACAGTTTTGCCGGGGGCAATGCCCGTGCGATTGCCGACGCGAAAAATATGTGTGTCTACCGCCTGCGCAGGCTGTCGCCACCACATGTTCAGCACCACGTTGGCCGTTTTGCGCCCCACACCGGGTAACGATTGCAAGGCAGCGCGTGAATTTGGCACCTCACCTGCGTAGTCATTGACCAAGATATGGCTCAGTTTCATGACGTTCTTTGCCTTTTGGCGAAAGAGGCCGATCGTCTTGATGTGTTCGGTCAGCGCGTCGAGACCAAGATCAATCATCTTTTGGGGCGTGTCCGCGATCTGGAACAGCGCGCGCGTGGCTTTGTTGACGCCAACGTCAGTGGCCTGCGCACTCAGGGCGACAGCGACAACTAGCGTGTAAACGTTCACATGCTCCAACTCACCCTTTGGTTCGGGATCGGCGGTTTGAAAGCGCGTAAAAATCTCGCGGATCGTGTGGTAATCAAGCTGCTTTCCCATGGGCAAGGGGTATGCGGGCATCTGGGCTGAAGGGCAAGAGAAGCCGTTGGGATTTGAGTAAGATTTAATGGGTTCGCAGAGCGGTATTTTAGGATTTTTCTGGCATTGAATGGGGTGGCGTACTCATCGGAGCAGATTATGCGGGAATATCTCTTCAGCGTGGCCCAATCGGTGGGCTGTCACTTAGCTATAGCCTTACCTAGGTGCGGGTGCGAAACTGACGGCAATAACTCTCCGCTTCGATCTGTTCTGAAGGTTTTTGATCGGCACCGTCCCGGAGCCGTGGGGAGATTTGTAGTTCTGCGCGATGGCGCAAGAAACGGGTCGCATTGATAAGAGGCTCTCCTTAGGTTGGCAGTATGTCAGAACAAATACCTCACCCCGCCGCTGAAGATCCTGGTTATCATTACGGTGTCATGCGCCGCGCGATTGACCTGATCGACCAATCCAAAGACCCGCTTCAACTGGATCAAATTGCCAGCGAGATGGGTATGTCAGGGGCGCATTTCCAACGGGTATTTTCCCGGTGGGTTGGCGTTTCGCCAAAGCGGTATCAACAGTATTTGATGTTGGGTCAGGCCAAAGTAATGCTGCGAGATCATTTTACCACGCTGGCGGCCGCACATGATTTGGGTTTGTCCGGGACCGGTCGGTTGCATGATTTGTTCTTGCGCTGGGAATCGATGAGCCCGGGTGCCTTCGCCCGCCAAGGTGCAGACCTAACGATATCTTGGGGTTGGTTTCAGAGCCCCTTTGGCCCTGCTTTGGTCATGGGGACGCAAAAAGGCATCTGCGGTTTGGCCTTTTCTGCCGAAATGGGAGAGGCGGCCGCAATGCAGGATTTGCAATCACGCTGGCCCAATGCGGTCTTTGTTGAAGATGCGGAAATGTTGCGCCCTTGGGTGATGACTGCCTTTGGGGCGCAGGATCGGCCTTTGGAGAAGGCACCGCTATACCTGATCGGAGCACCGTTCCAGATTAAGGTTTGGGAGGCGTTGCTCAGCATCCCGTCAGGTCAGGTCACAACCTATTCAGAAATCGCGGATGCCGTTGGCTCCCCCAAGGCTGCTCGAGCGGTAGGAACAGCCGTTGGGCGCAATCCCGTCAGCTGGCTGATCCCTTGCCACCGCGCTTTGCGTAAATCCGGGGCGCTGGGCGGCTACCATTGGGGCATGCCGGTAAAGCGGGCAATGCTGGCCTATGAGGCTGCGCGCGCCGAGGCTTGAGACGAGATTGAACGTTGTTTGATGTGATGGGCGGTATCGTGCCGACTGCCACGATACCGTGATGTTACACGGACCTATTGCCTTGTATAATGCGCGTGTAAAAAGACGCCCCGCCCGAACGGGGCCGCAACATGAAGGCAGTAAATATGACATTCATTAAATCTTCCATCGCCATCGCTTTGGCCGGTATTTTGGCGCTCAGCGCTTGTAACGATGTAAGTACTCTGGGTGCCCAGCCGGGCGATCCAAATCAGAAAACCAAGAATGGTGCTTTGATTGGTGCTGGCGCTGGTGCTCTCTTGGGTGCCTTGTCAAAAGGTGACGGTAACCGAGGTGACGCAGCACTTAAGGGTGCCGTAATCGGTGGAGCACTCGGTGCGGGCGTCGGCTATTCCCTCGACAAGCAAGCCGCGGATTTACGCAACAGCGTGGGCAATGACGTTGGCATCACGAACACGGGTGACCGGCTCATCGTGACCTTGCCGCAGGATATTCTGTTTGCAAGCGGCAGCACGACTGTACGGCCCGATCTGCAGCGCGATCTTGGTGCCGTTGCCAGCAACCTGCAGTCTTATCCAGCGTCGACCATTCAGGTTGTCGGGCACACGGATAGCGACGGTGAAGCAGCGTACAACCAGCAGCTTTCCGAAGGGCGCGCGCAAGCTGTTGCCGGCGTTCTACTTAACAATGGCGTTTCAGCAGGACGCATTCAGTCTTTCGGCCGCGGCGAAGATCAATCGATTGCAAGCAACCTGACACCGGAAGGCAAGGCGCAGAACCGTAGGGTTGAAATCGTAATTCTACCTGACGCTGTCTAAATCAAAACAAAGCTCTGAAAATTGGAACCCCGGCCGTTTGTGCCGGGGTTTTGAATTTTTGCACAGGGCTCATGCGTTGGCGGCCCTTGAGAGTTTTCTAAATCAGTGCATTTTGACGACAACACCGAATTGATAGGAACTCGTACATGGCACTCCCCAAACTTTTAGGCATCTCGGGCGCGTTGCGCGCTGGATCGACGAACACGATGTTGCTTCAGGAAGCAGCACGGCTTTTTGGGGAGGCCGACTTTATCCAAGCCGACATTGGCTTTCCGCTTTATGACGGCGACGATGAAGAGGCCAGCGGTATCCCTGCTCAGGTCAAGGCCGTCGCCCAGCAGATTGCAGATGCGGATGCGATCGTGATTTCCACGCCCGAATATAACAAAGGCCCATCCGGCGTATTGAAAAACGCGCTTGATTGGATCAGCCGCGTTGAGGGATCTGCATGGTCGGGCAAACCGGTGGCCGTGATGTCTGCTGCTGCAGGCCGCGCCGGCGGCGAACGAGCGCAGATGGTGCTGCGCGGTTTCATGGTGCCTTTCCGTCCGCGCATTCTTCAAGGGCCAGAATTCCACCTTGCCGCCAGTTATGAGGCGTTTGATGAACACGGCCACCTGAAGGGTGAGATGTACATCAAAGATTTAACTGCCTTGATGGCTGCACTGCGGGCAGAGGTTTCTGGTTAAAACGAATCCTCGACGCGAAAACCGTTGGGGATGGTATCCAGCCCGTCCAACATCAGGTCTGCCAACACGCCAGCCACTTTCGGGGCCATGCCAAAGCCTATCTTGAAGCCACCATTTGCGATGAAATGACCGGGGTGACCCGGCCAAGCCCCAAGCATTGGCGCGCGGCTACGGCTGCGGGGCCGGATGCCTGCCCAGCGTTCGATGACTGACGCGTTGTGCAGGGCGGGGATGGCAGCACGGGCACGGTCGATCACAGCGTCAAGTTGCGCATCGGTCGTGTCATCGATCTCCCACTCACGTTCAGAGGTGGAGCCGATTGCTACGGTCCCATCCAGATGTGGAATCGCGTGCACGCCACCAGCAAAAAGCTGCGGTTGGTTGCGAGCATCGTAGCGCAGCAACGCGGCTTGTCCTTTGACGCCAGTCCCAACAAGACGAGGTGCAGTTTGGTTCAGTGTCTCTAGCCCTGCGATGCCTGTGGCCCATAAAACGGCCCCGTGGTCTGGTGCATCGTTGACCACTTCGACCCCTCGCGATTCCAACGCAGCGACCAATGCAGCGCAGGCCTTGCGCGGATGGAGACGTGCACTGAGGGTGTCGTGGATCATCCAACCCGTCGGGCTAAGCGGTGCCCAAGGGTTCTCATCACAAGGCTGCACAACCCAATGTGCATCGCCTTTCCAAAGATCCTTTGCGGTTTCTGTTCGCTGCCGTGCCAAGGCTAGACCCGCGTCATCTGCAATCGGTTGCGTTCGCCCTGTTCGGGCATATCCCGCATCAACACCACCAACCTCGGTGACGCCTCGCCAAAAATCCGCTGCCATCAACAGGCTCTCAAGCTGAAACGCCTTTTTCGGGTTCCAGTTTTCTGGGACATGTGGGGCCAGCGCGCCGACGATCCCTCCGCTGCTGCCTGCGCCCGGGCCGTAGGGGTCGATAATCTGCACGCGAGCCCCTCGTTGCACGCAAGCCCAAGCAATCGACAGGCCAAATATGCCTGCGCCGCGGATGGTAATATCGGACATTGCCTTGCCTCTCGTTTACGCGCAGTGTCGCGGCTGATCTCTCTCCATACAGGCCATTTCCGTGCAGAACCAGACAGCTCAGATCGAATGGCGTGAGGGCGGTGTGCCGGTCTCAACGCAATTCGACGACCCCTATTTCAGCCTAGAAGACGGTGCCGCCGAGACGGCGTTTGTTTTCTTAGGGGGCAATGACCTGCCAGCGCGTTTTGCACCTGGCTTTCATATCGCAGAGCTGGGGTTTGGTACGGGGCTGAATGTGCTTGTGGCTTGGGACGCATGGGCACGCGCAGGCCTCGAGACCCCACTGCAGTTCACCAGCTTTGAGGCCTACCCAATGTCACGCGACGACATGGCCCGCGCCCACGCGCAGTTCCCATCCTTTGATGGAAAGCGCGATGCGTTGCTGGCGGCATGGCGCGAGGACGGAGGCGTGATCGCACTTGATGGAATTGCGCTTGAGGTAGTGCTTGGCGACGCGCGCGAAACACTGCCGGATTGGCAAGGCAGCGCAGATGCGTGGTTTCTCGACGGGTTTTCTCCGGCCAAGAACCCCGAATTGTGGTCGCCAGAACTAATGGCTGCAGTTGCACGTCATACCGCCCCCAATGGAACGGCTGCGACCTACACTGCGGCAGGGTTTGTCAGGCGCGGGCTTGCCGATGCAGGATTTGCAGTTACGCGCAGCACAGGCTACGGGCGCAAGCGACACATGACACGCGCGGTACTGCCATGAGCCAAAGCAATAACATCTCCCTCGGCATTGCGCTGATGGTCATGACTACCTTTATCTTTGCGGTTCAGGACGGCCTCTCCAGGCATCTGGCGGGGGAATACAACGTCCAGATGGTCGTGATGATCCGCTATTGGTTCTTTGCAGCCTTCGTGATTGCAATTGCGCGGCGCAAGGCTGGTGGCATCCGAGAAGCAGCACGCACAACCCAACCGGTGTTGCAAGCGGTGCGCGGTTTGCTGTTGGCGCTTGAAATCTGCGTTATGGTTGTGGCCTTCACGTTGCTTGGACTGGTGGAAAGCCATGCGGTCTTTACCTGTTATCCGCTGTTGGTCGCAGCATTGTCCGGCCCGGTGTTGGGCGAACGCGTAGGTTGGCGGCGTTGGGCCGCGATTGGCGTGGGTTTCATTGGCGTGCTGATCATCCTTCAACCCGGTCGGGCGGTGTTCGATATTCGCTCTGCGATCCCGCTGTTGGCGGCAACGATGTTTGCGGTCTACGGATTGTTGACCCGCTATGCTGCCCGGCGTGACAGCACAGCGACTAGTTTTTTCTGGACCGGATGCATGGGGGCTGTGGCCATGACGGCAATCGGCGTCTGGTATTGGGAGCCGATGAGCGGGCCTGACTGGGCGTTGATGGGGATGCTTTGTTTGACCGGTGTCAGCGGCCACTGGTTACTGATCCGTTGCTACGAGGTCGCCGAGGCAAGCGCAGTTCAGCCCTTTGCCTATCTGCAGCTGGCCTTTGCTACCATCATCGGCATTACTATTTTTGGCGAAACGGTGCGGAGCAATGTGGTGATCGGGGTCGCGATTATTGTGGCAGCTGGTCTATTTACGTTTTGGCGCGAACGGCAAAAGGGTTGATCCTGTCAGCTCTTGAGCAAATGGAATAGGCAGCGGGTTCAGACCCAAACGCGCACGGTAAACAGGTAGGCTTTCAGTGACGCGCATCACGTAGTTTTGCGTCTCGCGGAACGGAATCATCTCGACCCAATCAACGATGTCGATATCGCCTTCGCGCGGATCGCCATAAAGGTCCATCCAGCGGATAGGGCGGCGAGGTCCCGCGTTATATGCGGCCGATACCATGGCCACATTGCCGTCAAACTGTCCCGCCATTTGGGACAGGTACGTTGAGCCCAAAACGGCATTATAGACAGGATCAGCCGTCAGACGGTCGGTTGTGTGCAAAGCGCTTACCCCAAGATCACGGGCAACGTCGCGTGCCGTGCTGGGCATCAACTGCATCAGGCCGCGCGCACCGGCACCTGATTTAACAACCGGATCGAATTCGCTTTCGCGGCGCGCAATGGCGAGGCTCATTTCCGGAGCCATGTTCAATTTTGCGTCGGCCAACGGGTGCAGGGCATAGTAGGGTGCCGCAATGGTTAGGCCGCGACGGGCCGCGCGTTTGCCGATCATCACGGCCAGATGTGGCTGGCCAGCGTCGATAGCGGCCTGGCCCAAAAGCTCTAGATCCTCTGTAACAAGCTGATCTGCCAGATGTGTCCAAAACCGTTCAGCAAGGCTCAACTCTCCGGAGGCTTGCAGCAACATGCCCGCCTCAAAAAGTGGTGCTTTGGAAACTGCGCTGGTGCGCCAATCAATAAGGGGCACACGGCCCGTTAGGCTGGTGTCAAAAGGCAGTTCTGCCCGGTCCGCAGCCAGCAACCCGTAAAATGAGGTCTGGTATTTGGCACCCTCAGAATAGGCCTTGTCGGCCTCTTCTTTGTTGCCCATGGCCTCCCACGCGCGGCCTTGCCAATATCCGGCACGGCCTTGGGAGATCGGTGATCGAACTTGGCTGTCATGGGCTAAAAAGTGTTTCAATGCGCGTTCGGGGTCCTTTAGAAAACGCAGCGCAAGATAACCTGACAGCCATTCCAGATCAGCATAATCGGAACCTCCATCAAGGAAATGCTGCGACGCCATCTTGTACGCGACCGCGGGATCGCCTGAGCGCATTTCACCGCGTGCCAAAGCACGCCTTCGGTTGGACCAAGCTGATGGTTTGCCAAGTGCTTCGACGCTGGTGGATTTCTCCAGCATGAGGGTTTTGGCATCCCCCGCGCGGTTTTGGCGGATGCGCCATTCAAACAACGCGTGCGACAGCCCTCCCGTATTGCGCAGTTTTGGCGGCAAAGCATCGACCAGCGACGCCGCGTTTCTGGTGCGTCGCTGCAAGGCGATACGCACCTCAGTGAGGGTGATCGTGTCCTTGCTGACAAAGTCGTACATTTGGCGGGCTTCGTCGAATTCGCGTTGCCAGACCATTTCATCCAGACGCGCATCGTGATGTGGTTTTAGCAAACCCTCGTAGCGGGCCAGAAACATGCCCTGCGATGTCGCGTTCATGGGCATGGTGCGCCATGCCAGAACAACACTGGCCTCGGCGTCGCCCGTTTGCCCATCAGCGGACAACGCCGATGCGTAGGCCAGCACACCGCGCGGGGTCTGAGGGGGCTGTGCCGCAAAAAATGCGCGGACTGCGGCTGCGTCCTCTTGGATCACGGCAGGCTCAGATTGCTTGCGCAGGTACGCTTCTCCAGGCCAATCGGGGCGGCGAATAAGGAACGCGGTGACATCCGCAAAACTACCCTGACCTGCACGCAGGCGGTGCCATTCGATGATGTCGGCTGCAACAGCGCCATCGCGCACAGCAATCCGTGCGGCGTTATCAAAGCTACCACCCCGCATTGCATCCATAGCCCACCCAAGAGGACGCGGACGTTCGGCGGCGGCTGGCAGTGTCAGCGCTATTACCAGCAGGCAGGCCGTCGTTAGGCGTCTCATCACTTGCATTTCCTATCGTACGAAGGGTACAGCCTTTCAGCATAGACCGCCCCGCTGGTTATTCAATTCACGAACCTGCGGGCGGCTATCTAATCACCAGCAGGCCACCCGCTTGCTTGCACAACAAAGGAGCGTGCACATGTTCAAAGGCTCAATGCCTGCCCTCGTCACGCCGTTCAGGAACGGCGATCTGGACATTGATGCGCTCAAAAAGCTGGTGGAGTGGCATATCGGCCAAGGTTCCAAGGGACTTGTTCCTGTCGGGACCACGGGCGAATCGCCGACGTTGACCCACCGCGAGCATGAGATGGTTGTGGAAGAAGTTGTCAAAGCCGCCGCTGGCCGGGTCCCTGTTATTGCAGGTGCGGGATCAAATAATACCGCTGAGAGCATCCGCTTGGCGCAGCACGCTGAAAAAGTCGGCGCGGACGCGGTTCTTGTTGTGACGCCCTACTACAACAAGCCGACGCAAGGCGGTCTGATTGCGCATTTCAAAGCGGTGCACGAATGCTGTGCTTTGCCGATCATCATCTATAATATTCCGGGCCGTTCCGTTGTGGACATGTCGCCTGAAACGATGGGCGAGTTGGCCAAACTGCCGCGCATTGTCGGGGTCAAGGACGCCACTGGCGATCTGGCGCGGGTCTGTGACCAGCGCATGACCTGCGGCAAGGATTTCATCCAGCTGTCTGGCGAAGATGCGACGGCACATGGGTTTAACGCTCAAGGCGGAACAGGTTGTATTTCCGTGACGGCAAACGTTGCGCCCAAGCTGATGTCGCAAATGCAAACGGCTTGCCTTGATGGTGACTATGCAACTGCGTTGGACATTCAGGACCGCCTGATGCCACTGCACAAAGCGATCTTTACGGAGCCGGGTTTGGTCGGTGTGAAATACGCGATGTCCAAGCTGGATCTATGCTCGGAGGAGGTGCGCTTGCCGCATGTGGGTCTGACCGACAGCACCAAAGCATTGGTTGAAGAAGGCATGCGCCACGCTGGATTGATGAACTAAGACCAATCGGTCAGATATTTTAACGAAGAAGGCGGGGGATGACCCCGCCTTTTTTGCGTTAGCGCTTGCCGTAATACAGGCCAACAACGTGCTCGGCTTCGGCAAAGAACAACCAGCGAGCTGTCAGAACGCCTGCTACATGGGCAAGGACAGCAACCAGCGCAAGGATATGGTTGAACGGCAACAACAACAGGATTACCGGCAGCACAGCCATCAACCCTAGTGCGATGATCCGCAGTTTTTGGCTGTGTTTGCGGCCAATGACATGTACAAATTCGCGCAGCAGGTAGTTGGTGCCCGTGTGGGGCGGTTCAAACGCACGGACCTTGCCGATACCACCCAATTGAGTGGCGCTGGCCATATCTGTATCACCAACAGCAAATGCGCCGTCGCCACGAACCCAGGTTGCAAACTGGATCACCCCGGCAAGGGCGATCAAGATCAGCGACCATGTGACCTGTCCGGCAAGCAATGCCCCGCCCGCAATGGACAGCGACATGAAATTAAGCGGCGTAAGGCGAGAATGCCACCGGGGTACCGTCTTGAGCTGGGCGTAGATCATCGAGGTGGTAAACACCGTGCCGAGGGAAAAGATTGCACCCAGAATGCCAAGGACCGTCCAGCGCTGTCCAAAGAACACCAGGCCAGCCCCGTAAATCGCCATGACCACAAGGGCTGCAACGGCGCACCACCCTTCGCGGCTGAGCCAGCTGGTCTTCCATTGAGTAAAGGCCTTGAGCGCGCGTTCAGGATGGCCAAGGTGGAACGTCGACGAGATCAACCCGCCAACAGCCAAGACATATGCAATAGCGAAAAAGGCAAATGCGCTCCATCCGGTGACGGCCGGAAAGCCTAAGCCAAGCCAGATAAGTAGACCAAAACCGAGGCCTGAAAAGGTGCTAAAGAAGATGACGGAGGGGGCAGGATGCATCAGAGTTTCTCCAGCGTCTTGTCGAGCCAACCCAGAAAGCCCTTAGGCTCTGTGTCGATGGGCTCAAGGAAAGGGGCAAGGATGTCGAGTTGTTCATCCGTGCCTGACAATGTGTCTTTGGGGCGTGGCGGCAGGTATTTGTTGACCGGCTTGGTGCCTTGTTCAGGCATCAGATCAACACCACCTCGGTTGGCCACCAGGATGCTAACATCACTGTAGGGGTCGCCGAGATCGCCAAAGTGCCGAGCACCCGAAGGGCAGGTACGTACGCAGGTTGGGACGCGGTCTACCTCGGGCAGGTTTTCGTTATAGATCCGGTCGACGCAAAGGGTGCATTTTTTCATCACGCCTTCTGCCTGATCCATCTCGCGTGCGCCGTAAGGACATGCCCAAGCACACAGACCGCAGCCGATGCAGTCGCTTTCGTTAACCAGCACGATGCCATCCTCGACGCGCTTGTAGCTGGCACCGGTTGGGCAAACGGTGACACAAGGCGCGTCCTCGCAATGCAGGCAAGATTTAGGGAAGTGGACCAACTGCGCTTCGCCGACGGGAGGCTGCACTTCGTAGCTGTGCACACGGTTTAGGAAGGTTCCCGATGGATCCGCCCCGTAGGGATCTTGATCCGACAGGGGCGCGCCGTAGTTTTCGGTGTTCCAACCTTTGCATGAGATCACGCAAGCATGGCACCCGACGCAAGTGTCCAGATCGATCACGAGGCCAAGTTTTTTAGCGGTGCTGGTGGGCAGTTGTGTCATTTGCCGACCTTCCATTTGAGTTCTTTTGGACCGGGACCCACAGAGGATTTGATAGGCGGAAATTCCGGTTGCGATTCCGTGGGGGCCGCAGTTTTCTCGATTTTGACCTTGAGGTCGAACCACGCAGCCTGACCGGTAATCGGGTCAGAGTTGGCCCACCGCATGCCATCTCCTTTAGGGGGCAGCAATTCGTGGATTAAGTGGTTCAGCAAGAAGCCCTTGGTTGCTTCGGGCGCGTCCTTGTCGAGCGCCCAAGCTCCTTTGCGTTTGCCGATCGCGTTCCACGTCCAAATCGTGTTTTCGTTCAGCGCAGCCATTTCCATGACAGGCACAGTGATCTCACCATGCGGCGAGGTGATCCGCGCCCAATCGCCGTCTTCCAGGCCGTTTTCTTTCATCAGCTTGGTCGGCACATACATCGGATTACGACCGTGCAATTGCCGCAGCCAAGCGTTCTGACTACCCCAACTGTGATACATCGCCATCGGGCGTTGGGTCAGGGCGTTGACGGTAAAACCATCGTTGCCGTGCTGGTCGGTTTCATACCAAATTGGCAGAGGTGACATGGTGTGTTTGATCCGCTCACGCAGGTGATCTGGCGGTTGGCGATCCCCGTGGCCTTCGGCAGCACGTTGGAATTTCCGCATAGGCTCAGCATAGAGCGAAAACAAATAGGGTTGCGGCGCATCAAAGATGCCCATGCCAACGGCCCAGTCCTGATAGGCTTTGTTCCAGGGTTTGTAGTAATTCGCGCCCTTCGGGATATGTTCGACGAAAAATCCGCCGTTTTCGATATAGGCATCAAGCTGCTTTGGATTGACTTCGCCGCGACCTGATTTGTCGCCGTTGGGCCCGCGGAAGCCGGCCAATGGGCCAATGCCGGGGCGACGTTCGTGGTTGGTGATATAGTCGCCGTAATCTGCATATTTCTGGCTGCCGTCTTCGTTGACGAAACCCGGCAGGTTCAGTTTGGCACCCAGATCACACAGTGCGGATTGGAACCCGCGCACGTTGCGGTCAGGCTCCACCACCGGCCAGCGAATTGCATCAGCGGCGGCGTCAGCCTCACAGATTGGGCGGTCCAGCAAAGAGATACAGTCGTGGCGTTCCAGATAAGTCGTGTCAGGCAGGATCAGATCGGAATAGGCGACCATCTCAGAGGAATAAGCGTCCGAGTAGATGATGTGCGGGATGACGTATTCGCCGCTCTCATCTTTGTCGGTCAGCATCTCCATCACGCCTTTGGTGTTCATCGACGAATTCCATGACATGTTGGCCATGTACATAAACAGCGTGTCGATCTTGTAGGGATCACCGGTATAGGCGTTCGAGATCACCATATGCATCAACCCGTGCGATGACATCGGGTTTTCCCATGTGAAGGCTTTGTCGATGCGGGCAGGGCTGCCATCAGCCTTGAGAGCGAGGTCTTCGGGGCCGTGGACAAATCCCAAATGCGGACCGTTGAGCGGAGCGCCCGGCGTGACGCCGACATGTGGCTTTGGGTGTGCCGTGGCGGGTTTTGGATAGGGCGGTTTAAAGCGGAAACCGCCGGGGACTTCGACTGTCCCGAGGATGATCTGCAGGACATGCAAAGCGCGGCAGGTCTGAAAGCCATTCGCATGGGCCGAGATGCCGCGCATGGCGTGGAACGACACGGGGCGACCCGTCATGGTCTTGTGCTTTTCGCCGCGGAAATCGGTCCACTCGTGGTCCAATTCAAACGCTTCATCGAAGGCCACGCGCGCCAGTTCGGCGGCGATGGTGCGGATACGCTTGGCTGAGATGCCAACACGTTCTGCAACCGCTTCGGGGGTGTATTCATCCGACAGATATTTCTCTGCCATCTGGTGGAAAACCGGACGGTGCGTGATGCCCTTGACCCGGTGAGTGGCCGATAGATCTGGGCGAACGCCGGGTTTGTCAAAGGCCGCTGGCTTGCCCGTGTTGCGGTCGATCACCAGCTCTTTGCCGTCCTTGTCGCGCAGAAAGAGACCAAAATCAGGTGATTTCTCATCACCATTCACCAAGACTGGTGCGTCGGTATATTGGGCAAGGTAGTTCAAATCGATGCGACCGGCCTTCATCAGGCAATGGATCATCGACAGGATAAACAATCCGTCGGTGCCGGGCGTGATGCCAACCCAATCATCGGCGACCGCGTTATATCCTGTGCGGATCGGATTGACGCCAATGATACGCGCGCCGCGTTTCTTGATCTTGCCAATGCCCATTTTGATCGGGTTGCTGTCGTGATCCTCTGCCACACCGAAAAGCATGAAAAGCTTGGTATGGTCCCAATCGGGTTGGCCAAATTCCCAGAAAGCGCCGCCCATCGTATAGATGCCCGCCGCCGCCATGTTGACCGAACAAAAACCGCCGTGAGCTGCATAGTTGGGTGTGCCAAAGTTCTGCGCCCAAAACGAAGTAAAGGACTGCGACTGATCGCGGCCTGTGAAAAACGCCAGCTTTTCAGGATTGTCGCGGCGGATAGGCTCCAGCCAATCGGCGGCAATTTGTAGAGCTTCATCCCAGCTGATTTCTTCGAATTCGCCTGACCCACGTGGGCCGACTCGCTTCAGCGGATTGCGCAAGCGAGACGGAGCGTTGTGTTGCATGATGCCTGCGGACCCCTTGGCACATAGCACGCCTTGATTGACGGGGTGGTCTCGGTTGCCTTCGATATAGGCGACTTCGCCGTCCTTCATATGGACGTTAATTCCGCAGCGGCATGCGCACATATAGCAGGTCGTCTTACGAACCTCGTCCGATACTTTCGGTGACAGGTCGATCACGGGCTGTTTATGCGTCATGTGGATCCTAACTTAGGGCTTGGCAACTTGAAGGGTGGTCACGGCAATCATGTTTGTTACGTCTGCCGCACTACATCCGCGCGACAGGTCGTTGGCGGGCTTTGCAAGACCTTGAAGTACCGGGCCAATGGCGTCGGCACCACCAATGCGTTGGGCTATCTTGTAGCCAATATTTCCCGCGTCAAGGTTTGGAAAAATCATGACATTGGCATGGCCGGCGACCTTTGATCCCGGTGCTTTTGACGCGCCAACATCCGGCACGAACGCTGCATCGAACTGCAACTCGCCGTCTGCGGCAAGATCAGGGTGATCGCGGTGCAAAATTTCTAATGCGTCCGTCACCTTAGTCACCGCTGCATGGCGCGCCGAGCCCATAGATGAGAAAGACAGCATCGCAACGCGGGGCACGTCGCCCAAAAGTTGCTGAAACGAAGTGGCCGAGGCGGCGGCGATCGCAGCAAGCTCGGGGGCGGCGGGATCGATAACCAATCCACAGTCGCCAAAAATCATCGCCTCGCGGCCAGACGGGTGCCCTGCAGGCAGAACCATCAAAAAGAAACTTGATACGAGAGGGGCGGCATCTGCTTTGCCGATAATCTGCAATGCCGCGCGTACCGTCTCTGATGTCGTCGCAACGGCGCCGCCAACTGTGCCATCCGCGTAGCCACTGCGCACCATCATGGCCGCAAACACCATCGGATTGTGGGCTTGGGTCGCCGCAACTTCTTCGCTGACACCCTTATGCTTGCGCAGCTCAAAATAGCTGTCTGCAAATTCTGATACCAGCGGCGAGGTCTGAGGGTCTTGGATGGAAATGCCGTTGCCAGCCGATGCCCCGGCATCAGCCAAAGCAGCTTCAATTTTAGCGGATGCGCCGACGAGAGTAATTTGACCCATCCCAGCATTGCGTGCAGCAAGTGCGCCGGCCACGACCCGAGGGTCATGGCCTTCACTTAGAACGATATGGGCTGGCTCAGACGCTGCGCGGCCACGTAGGTCTTGCAGCACTGTCATAGCCAGTCCTTCTTTTTGAGGGAGCCCAAAGGCACCCTTACACGCTTACCTGTTGGCGCATGTCATCTTTGTTTATACCTGCAACAGACACGGGCTTTTTCATCGCGTCGCGACGGAAAGGCTCACCCAGCTCTTGGTTCAGAATAACTTCGATGAACGTGGTAACGCCGTCTTTCATCTGCTCTTTCACAGCGGTGTTCAGCACGTCTGTCAGTTGTTCCATGCCGGTACATTGTACACCCTTCAGGCCGCACCCTTTTGCGATCTCGGCATAGTTGACGCCTTCATTCAGCTCAGTGCCGACAAAGTTGTCTTCGAACCACAATGTCGTGTTCCGCTTTTCAGCACCCCATTGGTAGTTCCGGAAGATCACCATGGTGATCGCAGGCCAGTCACCGCGACCACATGCTGTCATCTCGTTCATGGAAATGCCGAACGCGCCGTCGCCTGCAAATCCGATGACCGGCACATCTGGGCAGCCAATTTTTGCGCCCAAAATTGCAGGGAGACCATAACCACAGGGGCCAAACAGACCCGGCGCGAGATATTTGCGGCCTTTGTCGAAAGAAGGATAGGCGTTGCCGATGGCGCAGTTGTTGCCGATGTCAGAGCTGATGATTGCGTCCTTTGGCATTGCGGACATGATGGCGCGCCATGCTTGACGGGGGGCCAAACGGTCGGGCTGCCGGTTGCGCGCACGCTCGTTCCAGTCGACACCCTCGTCTGCGTCATCTTCGTGATCCATTGAGGACAGCTCTTGGGCCCAGCGGGATTTGGTCAAACCAACCAGGTCTTTGCGTTCCTGACGACCTTTGTCGCCAGCGCCTGCACCAAGATGCTCAAGCAATTGCTCGGCGACGCGTTTTGCGTCACCTTGGATCGCCACGTCGACTTTTTTGGTCAGGCCAATGCGATCAGAGTTGATGTCAACCTGAATGATCTTTGCTTCCGTTGGCCAGTAGTTGATTCCATAGCCGGGAAGGGTCGAGAACGGGTTCAGGCGATTGCCCAACGCCAACACGACGTCGGCCTTTTGGATGATTTCCATCGCAGCCTTGGAGCCGTTATAGCCCAACGGGCCGATGGCCAAGGGGTGCGAGCCGGGGAACGCGTCGTTGTGTTGGTAGTTGCAGGCAACGGGTGCGTCGAGTGCTTCGGCCAGTTTCGCGGATGCATCGATACCGCCGGACAAGATCACGCCAGCGCCGTTCAGGATGACCGGGAAGGACGCTTCGGACAGCAGTTTTGCCGCGTTTTTGACTGCCTGCTCGCCGCCCTGTGGGCGCTCAAGGCGAATGATTTGTGGAAGTTCAATATCGATAACCTGCGTCCAGTAATCACGCGGGATGTTGATCTGCGCCGGAGCGGAACCGCGCCATGCTTTTTCGATCACACGGTTGAGGACTTCGGCCATGCGTGAGGGGTCGCGCACTTCTTCTTGATAGCAAACCATATCTTCGAACAATTTCATCTGTTCAATTTCCTGGAAACCACCTTGACCGATTGTCTTGTTGGCCGCCTGAGGCGTGACCAGCAACATAGGTGTGTGGTTCCAGTAGGCAGTTTTGATCGGCGTCACAAAGTTTGTAATGCCGGGACCATTTTGCGCAATTGCCATGGACATTTTACCAGATGCACGTGTGTATCCGTCTGCGATCATGCCGCCAGATGTTTCGTGCGCGCAATCCCAGAATTTGATGCCTGCAGCGGGAAACAAATCAGAGATTGGCATCATGGCTGAGCCAATGATCCCGAATGCATTGTCGATGCCATGCATCTGCAGCACTTTTACAAAAGCTTCTTCGGTGGTCATCTTCATATCTGGTGATCCTTGGGTTCAGTTGATGAGTTCGAATCTTGTTTGAGGGCAAAGTAAGCCTTCGGGCAGGTTGAAGTTAGGGCCAATTACGTCGCTGGGCTAAGGCCAGATGCTGGGGCTTGAGAAATTGCCGCTGCGATCTCTTTCAAGCCCTCCGAAATGCGCCCCACCGGAATGGATGAATAGCCTAACCGGTAGAAATTCGTTGCTTGGTGCGCGCCGCCAAAAAACGAACGGCCAGGTTCGATTAAGACCCCTCGCGATTTGAGGCTGCGGGCAAGCTGTTCGGTGTCGACATGCTCTGGTGCGCGCATCCAAAAGGACGATCCACCATGCGCGCCTTGGCCGGCAATATGTAGACCGTAGCGTTCAATCCCGGCCTCCATCGTAGTGCGGCGTTCGTTTAGCGCGCCGGCCATCCGGCGAATGAGGGCGTCATAATGGCCCAGCGACAGGAAATACGAAGCGGTACGTTGAATATGACCGGGGGGATGGCGCAGCACGGAGGCCCGCAGGGCGCGGACCTCGCGGATAAAGGGCTCAGAGCCTACCAGATATCCCAGACGCAGCCCTGGAAAGAGCGATTTAGAGAAGCTACCGACGTAGATCACGCGGCCATCCTTATCGAGCGATTTAAGCGCGGGAGAGGGAGGGCGCAGGAACGAGGTTTCGAACTCGTAATCATCTTCAACGATCAGCGCGCCCATATCGCGGGCGCGCGCCAGAAGGGCGCGACGGCGCTCCATCGGCATGGTCGCGTTGGTGGGGCATTGATGGCTGGGCGTTGTGAAAATTACGTCTGTATCTGGTGGAATTGCCTCGGGCGGAATTCCGTATTGATCGACGCGCACAGGTGTCACATGGCAGCGTGACTGGATCAGAATGTCGCGCAGGGCATGATAACAGGGGTCCTCGAGCGCGGCGCGGCGGCGCTGTGTCAGGAGAACCTGAGCGGTCAGCCAAAGCGCATTCTGGGCCCCAAGCGTGATCAGGATTTGCTCTGGCGCTGCAGAAATGCCGCGGCGGGGCAGCGTGTGACGTGCGATGAACTCGATGAGGTTTGGATCATCCTGATCGTAGTAGTCCGTAGTCATAGACGTAAAGTCGCGCTGCCCCAGGGCCTGCAAGGCGCAAAGCCGCCAATTCGCGTGATCGAACAACGTTCTATCGGCTTGACCATAAACAAACGGATAGCGGTACTCGGCCCAGTCCTGAGGTTTGGTGGGGGTGACGCCGCCGCTAAAACGTTGACCAATGGCGCGGGTCCAGTCGACCGCATCCGTTGTGCCCTGAGGAGCCGCAAAAATGGGAGGCGTAGGCGCATTATCAGACACAAAATAGCCGGATCGGCCGCGTGATGTCAGGTAATCATTCGCCAAAAGCTCGGTATAGGCGATTGTCACAGTGATACGGCTGACGCCAAGGTGCTGGGCCAGCTTGCGCGTTGAAGGTAGCTTTTCCCGACACTGAAATCGACCTGACAAAATGCCTTGGGCAATCATTTGTTGGATCTGCGACTGCAGAGTCCCCTGCGCGTCAGGGTGTAGAAAGAAGGTCTCGACGGGCAGGGCCATTTGAGCAGTCTTACATTGGACCTATTGCGAGTGCAAACTGGCCATACATCTGATTGAATTGGAATTTGGGTGTTATTCCAAACTACCACCTATGGCTTCAGATGTAAATCGATAATGAGACTTTAGGTTTCAATAATCGACAAATGCTTGGCCATTAGCCTGTGCATCAGACGTGCACAACATGTACACCGCCTGTGCACCGAACGGCGCATTCAGGACTGATTTGAGTATTTGGATGATGTTGTCCTTACCAGACAGGAAGGGACACACCATGCGGCACAAAGACGCTCACACCCAGATGCTTTATGAGTTGGAGCAATTGCAGACAGAGCTGAGCGTGCAATGGCTGGGGGAAAGCCTGCCGACTGAGTGGAGTGGGATGGAAGGCTGGGAGCCGGTGGCACCGCATAGAACGCGCGTGACGCTGAGGTTGGACAGCGACATGGTGCGCTGGTTTCGCAAGCTGGGTCCGGGATATCAAACGCGGCTAAACCGGGTGCTGCGGGTGTATTGGACGGCGTTGCTGTCAGGGCAGATCAAGGGATATCCGAATGACAATACGGTGCCACGGATATTGAACGACGCGCACCAGATGATTGACGAGATGCGCGCAGATCGTGCCGCGCGTGAAAAGAAGTGAGGGGGCAGGGCCTGCGGGCGATTGTTGTGTAGGCTAGTGGCTGGGCCCTGCTGCACTTCATCCATCGAGAGTGATGCGCCGTTTCATGGTGTTTGTCGGAGTACGTTGGGCGTGTTCAAGCGGCGAAGCGCCAGTGCTTGATAAGAACCGGGTATCTGAACAGGCATATGGACGTCCAGAAAAGGAACGCCATCGTCCAACTTGAATGCTTTTTTTGCCCCGACATTCGGATTTTTGCTACGCAAATGCAGGCAGAGCAAAAACCATCACAAACAAAACCAATAAACTGCGCTTATTTCCTCATACCGTTCCTCTCCTAGCGCATTTTGCCCAAGAGCATTTCTAAAGAGATTCTCAATGGAGGTTTCCTGCCCATAGTTGATTTTGGGATCAAGTGTTCTATCTGGAATAGCATTCGTTATCAGGGCTGATACACAATTCTAGCCCTTTTCAAAACGGGCAGCATCGAACTTTCTTAAATCGGCGCCATCAACAACGTCATAGATTTTTCCACCGATGCAGCGTCCCTCAGGTGTCCAAATGACCTGCATCTTACGAACAATGTCAGAGCCGTTTCGATCAATAGCGAGGTAGATCTGATTGCTGTTGGGGGGGTGATAAAGAAGATCGCAATTTTGGTAATTGAGCGTGAATTTTTGCCGAATTTCCCTCTGAGAACTGTTGAGCCTTTTGACATAATAAGCCGTAGCCCCGACAAGCGGAGCCATTACAAAAAGTAAATCAGCTAAGAGAGACTCAGCGCTATTGTAAGGGAAGGGCAGAAACCTTGAAGCGGGGTGGTACCTGTTCATTACATGAAAAGCGAACGCGAAATAGATCAGAACGATGGGGGCAAGTGTGTAGGTCTAGACGGTCATTTTTCTAACTATGTTGGCAAAGGTACTTCCAAGCATTCTACTGGGCCTCCTCGTTCTATCGGGTATCAACAGGCCGTCAGGTTGCAGGTGCAACATTAGTTAGTGCCGCACTTTCGGATGGCCCTGGCGATAGTTTGCAGTTGTCCGGTTAAAGAACCCGCCGCTATTGGTGCCAAGCGGCCATTTTCCGGAAACCACTGGAGGCGCAGCCGTAGCGGGATGCTCGCCATGGGCCTGGTGAGGGCGGATCAGAAGTGCGCCTTTGCGGTCATTGCCAAAACGCCATCGTGGCGCTTGGCCCACAGATCGACAGTGTTGCCGGTGCGGCGGCCTTTGATGTGGAAAGCCGTGGGGCCCGAGATAGGAGCCAGAGCGCGGAAGGCGAATTGCCTTGGCGTCTGGCCGGTTTCTGCGCAGGCCAAATCGACCAGCAGTGTGGCCGTTAGGGGGCCGTGGAAAACCAACCCGTCATAGCCTTCGACATCACGCGCGTAATCCGCGTCATAATGGATGCGGTGTCCATTGAAGGTCAGGGCGGAATAGCGAAACAAGAGCGCTTCGCTTGGTGTGACGACGCGAGAGAACTCAGGGTCTAGAGGGGCGGGGGTGCGCACAGGGGACGGGGCAGCAGGGTCTGGATCTGCGCGGTAGACGATATCGTGTTCTTCGGTGAGGGCGAGCCGATCGTCCTGGTAGAGTTTGTGTTCAACTTGCACGAAGCACAGCTTGCCCGACCGGCCATCCTTTTCCACAACGCTTTTGATGGCCGAGTGTTTTGCGACATCCTTGCCCAAGATCAACGGAACGTGGAACGTAAAATTACCACCAGCCCACATGCGGCGCGGCAGAGCGATGGGAGGCAGGAAGCCACCCTTTTTGGGTTGTGCGTCGCGGCCCAATTCGCTGTGCCGCGTGGCCTCAAGGAAATAGAGCCAATGCCACAGGGGCGGCAAAGGATCAGCGTGGGTAAACGACGGGGAGCGGTCCAGCGTGGCTTGCATGAATTGAGCTGGTTGAGGACGCAGGTTGTCCTGCATCTGCGCCGTGCGCCCTATCCAGCTTTTTGGATCATGCTTTGATGTCATCCGCTCTCGCCTTGCTGCACCAACGCTGGGGGTTGGTATTGAAACAATGTACCCGGATGCAAGGCAAGCTCAATGACTGCCTTGGGAAGGCCGAAACCGAAAGCTTGCAATAGATGCTGATTAAGCGGTGCGTAGTGTCGTGAATTAGGCCCGGCGCGCTTGGGCGAATGACAACAAGCGCTGGCTTTTTCCATCCCAAAGGTGAAGGCGCGCGTTTGCAAAGCTCTCACGGACGGTCATGCGATTGACGTCAGCAAGGATGGCATGGTCGCGCAGGACTTCGGGTAGCCGGTAAAACGGGATGCGGCTGTAGAGATGGTGCACGTGGTGGATGCCGATGTTTGCGCTGAACCATTGCAGGACTGAAGGCAGGACGTAATGCGAGCTGCCGTGCAGGGCGGCTTCGTGCAAGTTCCAGCCTTCTTCTTCGTCCCACTGGGTCGTGTCGAACTGGTGCTGGACATAAAAGAGCCAGACGCCTGCGGTTGCAGCAAGAAGCGTTGAGGGCAAGAAGATCAGCAAGATCGGCATCAAGCCACCGAAATACGTAATAATAAGCAGACCACCCACGAGAGCCGCATTGGTGAACATGGCACTGGCCCAATATCTTGCTTTGTTCATCAGACCCAAGGGGATCCGGTTTTGAAGAAAAAAGAGATAGCCCGGCCCGATGGCAAAGAGCATGATGGGGTGGCGCATGATACGGTAGCGTATCCGCCAGATAAGGCTAAGTTCGTTATATTCATCGACGGTAAGCGTATAGATGTCGCCGATGCCGCGACGGCCAAGATTGCCCGAGCTGCTGTGGTGCATGGAATGGGTGCGGCGCCAAACATCGAATGGCGTGAGGGTCAGAACGCCAAGTACGCGGCCGATCCAATCGCTGGCCGTGCGGTTCTTGAAGAACGCGCCATGGCCGCAATCATGTTGGATGGTAAAGAGACGCAGCAGAAAGCCTGCGTTGCACAGCGATATTGCGAGGGTCAACCAACCGCTAATGGAATAGGCCCACCAAGCGAGTGCCCAGAGCAGAATGAAAGGTCCAAGCGTGACCGCAAGTTCAACTGAACTGCGCAATGTGCTGGGCTCGCGATATTCTGAAAGGACTTTGACCCAATCGCGCGCCGCTCCCAAGTTATGATTTTGCAGAGACGATTCGGATTTTTGGGTCATGGGCCTGCCGCTGGTTGTTATTTTGAGCCTTGATAAACGAAAGTAGCGTTTGAGCAACGGATATCGACAAATCAAGTAATGCGATGTTTAGACGCATACCCTTATCGCAGGTTGGGCAGGCGCATTTGAGGCGTGCTGCGAGGGCATGTCAGACGTGTTCGCTCAGATCAAAAATACGGTTGGATTGGGGCCAAGATTGCTGATTTTGCTGGCCCCAATTGTAGATTTCATCCCCCATGCCTCGTGGATATGACCGCATAAAACATGGCTTGGGTTCCGTGTTTCGATGTGGGTTGTCAGTGCTTGGCTGCCTTGGTGGGATCCATCCGCTTGAACATCGCAATGACCGAGGGGGGGCGTGTGACTGACGAGGATTGCGTCTTTTGGACAAGCGGTTAGCAGTTCTTGCGCCTCAGCCTCTGACTGACCGACATTCCATACGGCATCGTTTTGGATTGGAGTTTCGCCGCCCATGCCGAAAATGGTCAGGCCTTTCAGGGTGACGCTGTCACCGTGCAAATAATGCGCCCCGGTCCAGTCCTGCGCGATTGAACGCAGCGCCGCCGGGTCGTCATGGTTTCCGTGCACAATTACGAAGGGGCAACGCAGCGCTCGCAGCACCTTTAAGGTGTCATTGGCACCCTGGCCGTGTGTGGCAAAATCACCCGCTCTGATGACGATATCTGCGTCGTGTGCGCAATCGACGATGATCTGTGCTGCGCGCGTGTCCCGGTGGAGATCTGAGAAACCAACAATTTTCATGACTGACGTCCAAATCGTAGCATCACGGCCCCGATCAGGGTCAGGAGTGTCGACAGGACCTTGGCTAGATTGAGCTTTTCGTTAAGGACGAACACACCAAGCAACAGCGCAAAGACGATCGACGTTTCGCGCAAGGCGGTAACCAGTGCAATCGGCGCTTGGGTAAAGGACCAAACGACCAGCGCGTAGGCCACATAAGATGCGCCCCCGCCCAAGAGCACCAAGCGTATGCCTTTGCGAGGCACCTTGCGGAGGGTTTCAGGGCGGGTGATCGCCATGATTGCAAGCGTTGCGATGGTGTTGCCGATGGCAAGCCACCCATAATACCCCAATGCTGTTCCTGCCTGGCGTGCGCCCAAACCGTCGACGAGCGAATAAGATGCGATAAAGCAGCCCGTGATAAGTGCAAAAACGGCCGCCTTTGGGTTGGCCCCACCGTCAACGCGCCTGACCAGCGCCAAGGAAATGATCCCCAACCCGATCAGCGCGATGGCTGCGATTTGGATTGGGTACAGGACAACGCCCAAAAACATCACCGAAACACCGGCGACAATCAACGGCGCGGTGCCGCGTGCAAGGGGATAGACCTGCGTCAGGTCGCCGACGCGGTAAGCGGCCAGCAAAAAGAACTGATAGCCCAGATGCAAAAGAATGCCGGCGGCGATCAACGGATAACTTGACGGCGCGGGGGCCGGCACGAAGGCCAGCGCGGGAACTGCGAACAACCCCTGACCAATCACAACCGCTGTCATGGCCAGATATTTGTCGCCGTCCCCTTTGACCATCGCATTCCACACAGCATGAAACAGCGCGGCCAAGATAACGGCGAAAAAGACGATAGGTTCCATGAGGTGCATTCCAAGTTGGGCAGGCGCAGTTTGCACCCGGTTGTTGCGGGCTACCATTCATCCTTGGGGGGCCGTCGACAAGAGCGATCTTTGACACAATAGTTACAGCCAAAGAAACAGCCGCAAATCGAGCCCAAAGATGAAGATTGCCTTTACGATGGACGACCTGCCGTTGTGGCCTGTGTCCTATCCTCCGGCCGGATATACGGCTGAGGGCATTGTGGCGTCGATCCGGGGCGCGTTAAAACAACATTCGATTTCTGGGGTCTATTCGTTTTCAAACTCTTGGCCGCTTTTGAAAAATCCAGAGTTTTCAAAAATCCTAGATGATTGGGTTGGTGATGGGTATTACATCGCCAATCACACCCATTCTCATATCGAGTTGCCTGATGTGACAGCTGAGGCGTTTATTGAGGATATTGATGCGGCGGAACGGCATCTGGCTCCTTGGCTGCCCAAAGCTCCGTTAAAGCTTTTCCGGCATCCTTTGTGCCATTGGGGCGAGACGCCTGAAAAGTTGGGGGACGTGAATGCTCATTTGCAACGCAGGGGCTTAACACCGGTTGATGTGACGTCTTGGGCGTATGAATGGACATGGAACCGCGCCTACCGAAATGCTTTGGATGCGCAGGACGAAGCCGCAGCAGAGCACGTAAAAGCAAGTTTCTTGGATTTCTCAGCGGCCCAGTTGCGCCATGATATGGCTGCTGCTGAGGCTTGGTTCGGGGAGGAAATCATCGGTATTACTTTGGGGCATAACGTCCCGTTTTTTGCCGATATCGCGTCTGACTACTTTGCGCGTCTAAAAGAAGAAGGCGCGGTTTTTGTCCCTCTTGAGGACGCGCTGCAGGGGCCAGCCCAAAGGGCGGTAGGCTCGGTCGTTTTGGGGGAGTTTGTGGTCCTTCAGCAAAAGTTGGCGGCCATTGCAGGGCGTCCTACCCCAAAGATCCCCGAGGCTCAGGTCGCCGTGCACGCCAGGATTGTTGAGATGGCGATGGGTTAGGGCGGGTGAGGATGTGAAGGCCGTTATTGGGGTTTATTCATAGGTTCAGATAGCGACTGTGCGGAACAGGTGACCCCGTAGGGCCAACTAAGTTGCCCTCAGGAGAGACGGAAAATGTCATTCGGCCTGTTTTAAAATCATAGACTTTAGCATCGCTTGGAAAATCAGGTCTTGCTCATCCCAGTCGCTGTAAGGAACCTGATTCCAAACCTCAAACCGCACAAACATATGGTCAGGGAGACCGTAACTGGTCCCGCAAGCCCACGTTCCGCAGTGCCTAATGATAGGGTCGCCTATCGGGGACAGGTGTTCTTGCGGGAATAGGTAGGCACCGCGCGAGACCTTCAGGTCAGTAGGTTAGGGCAAATCTTGAGGCTCCCTCGTAAACCATTTGAAACCACCTTCCAGCGGAATACCGATTTGCTGAACGCGGTCCAAGAGTCCCAATCCTGTCCAAATGTCACTTTCCGTATCGACCATACGTATACGCAATTTCTGGAATTGTCCTGGGAAACCAATGGCGTTTGCCTGATCAGGAGCAAAGCTCCCGTAGACCAAACGACTTGCCGTGAGCGGTTCTGGCAGGCACTCCTCTCCTTTTCTCAAATATTCATTTGGTCTCATCGAGAGTTCGACACTCCATCTTTCCAGATCTGGAAGGGATAGATAAACATTCAACAATGTCGCCATTCTTGGCCGTTGTTTGCATCCGAACATCGAGGGTCTCTCCGTAGCACGACACGTAATCATGCGAGCGCTGGGCATTTGCCGCAAACGCCAGGACGAAGGAAAATAGATAGGGAATTGCATAGATCAGAGCTGTCCGCTTCACCGACGCTATCCTTTCACAGAACGATTGCCTGACGCCGATTAGCGTCTATAGGTGCGTAATAAATTCAACTCAGAATGAGTAAATACTCAAGTCAATTGCGTTCAACCTTTGCGCCATTACGTGCATCCAGATGCGAATTTTCTGGAAATCACTGCTTGAGGCTTCCTTGGCCCGTTGGTTTAGCGGAGAATGACACCGGCAGGTGTTCGCATTTGCTCAAGAATGGAGATGCACATGCCTGAGACAGTTGCGAACCCGATGGCGGATCGTTTGCGCGCGCTTATCGCGCGGGGCGAATTGATCAAAATGCCCTGCTGCTTTGATGCGCTTTCAGCGAAACTGATTGAGCAAGCTGGTTTTGATCTTACCTTTTTGTCGGGGTTCGGTGCATCCGCGTCGCGGTTGGGCGCACCCGATACGGGGCTGATGAGTTATGGCGAAGTTCTTGATCAGGCGCGTAACGCCATGCGCCCGCTCACAATTCCGATGATGGTGGATGGTGATACGGGGCACGACAACCCGATGAATGTTATGCGTACGGTAACAGGGTTTGCGCGCGCGGGCTGTGCTGCGGTTATGATCGAAGATCAGGTCGCCCCAAAACGGTGCGGTCATACCATGGGCAAGAGCGTCGTCTGTCGTTCTGAAGCCATCGACCGCATTCATGCCGCCGTGGAGGCGCGGGCGGACCACGACATTATGATCCTTGCGCGCACGGATGCCCGCCGAGAGCATGGGCTTGATGAAGCACTTGCGCGTGCGGAGGCGTTTGCCAAGATCGGTGCCGATATTCTGTTCGTCGAGGAGCCGTATACCATCGAGGAAATGGCGACGATTTGCAGTTCTGTCGACGGCGTTCACATGGCGAATATGCTTGAAGGAGGGCAGACGCCTATACTGCCGCCCGAAACGCTCGCTGAGTTGGGTTATTCAATCGCGGCCTATCCGCTGACGCTGCTTTCTGCCGCGATGAAGGCGATGAATGCGGCTCTTGTGGACCTTGCAGCGGGACGGTCTGCGCAGGAACATCTTTTGGATTTCGCCGACCTGCGCGCTCAGATCGGCTTTGAAGAGTATCACAGAAAAGCGACGGCAATGAACGATCGCGCGCGATAGCGCTGCGCCTATTGGAATGGAAAATGCCCTGAAGTTTTCGGTTGGTTCGTCACGACGCATATGATGAAATCGGCTGCACTTACGAGATCTCGAAAACGGGCTGAATTTGCTTTGATGTTATTGATGAAGAATGCGGCGTAACTGAAGAATACCTCTTCGCCGCAACTACCCGGTGTTTTTGCAAACGCCTAAGGCTACTTCCTAGACTGCAGGAAACGAAAAAACCGCGCCCCTTGGGACGCGGTTTTCTGTCGTACGAGAGTTTTTGCGCTTAGCGGCGCAGGCCGAGACGCTTGATCAGGTCTTGGTAACGCGCAACGTCTTTGGACTTAACGTAATCCAAGAGCTTACGGCGTGTGGCGACCATTTTCAGCAGGCCGCGACGGCCGTGGTTGTCTTTTTTGTGGGTCTTGAAGTGCTCTGTCAGCGTGGCGATGCGCGAGCTAAGAACGGCGACCTGAACTTCGGGTGAACCAGTGTCACCTTCTTTGTGGCCGAATTCCTTCATGACACGTGCTTTTTCTTCGTGCGTGATCGACATCGGGATCTCCTTTTCAAAGGTTAGTGTGATGGCGCAGGCCGGGATGTCGTCCAGCACAGGCCCATGGAGTGTTCCGGGTCGACAGTGAGTCGCCCTCAGATCGCCGCGTATAGGAAAGTTTTACGTGTTTGGCAAAGCCTTAATGAGGCGTTTCGCCGTGACCCAGCAGCAAGCCCGATGCCGCGGCGGTACTCAGGGGCAAAAGCGCGATATCATCGATGTTCAGCGCCGTGCCGTTGACCTGCGCCACCACCACGTCGTTCAGCATCACTTGCATTTGCCCGGGTACGGCGGGATCAGTGCCGATCGAAACATTTGGCTGGGGTGCTGCGCTATCGCTGTCATCCCAAACTAGGACAAGACTGTCGTCTTCTTGGGCGAAATCGAGAATTTCTGCGGCGTCGCCCTGATTGATCCAATCGCCCAGCACGATGGTATCTTCGCCGTTCCCCGCCGTAACGATATCGTTTTTGCCAGCGATCAGTACATCATCGCCGCTACCGCCATTTAGAAAATCGCCATCGTCGGTATCCGTATTTTCGGCGTCGTTAGAACCAGCTTCCACGCCGTTGATCAGGTCATCACCCCAACCCCCAAATAAACTATCGGCCCCCGCGCCACCGGTGAGTACGTCGTCCTCAAGTCCACCTTGAAGTACATCGTCGCCTGTGCCGCCAGACAGCGTGTCCGCCCCGTCAGAGCCGTGCAGGTAGTCGTCACCGGCCCCGCCATAAAGATCATCTGAACCGCTGTGGCCGAAAAGCGTGTCATTCGCATCGCCACCCCAAAGCGTGTCGGCACCGTCATCCCCATCAAGGTAATCATCGTCTGACCCGCCCAACAAGCTGTCATCGCCGTCATCGCCATGCAGGTGATCAGCACCGCCATTCCCGAAAAGCAGGTCATCGCCTGCGTCACCGGCAATATTCTGATCGTCATCGTTGCCAGTCAGCGTATCATCGGTGGCAGAACCGGAAATCTGTTCACGGGTCGTCTCATATTCGTCAGTTGATATGTCGCTTGGATCACCGAATTCTATTTGCGGAGAGGCCTCAACATCGGGATTGAGCATATCATCGGGATGGCCTTGCACCGGGGCAATATCATCTTCCTCATCGGCGGAGGTATCAACGAAGGCGACCGAGCCCACGGCCATCAATCCCATCAATCCAGCCAACCACAACATCTGACGATCCAATACAAAAACAGGCGGCGCGAACCGCATAGCCCAGAACATATTGGCAACAAATGCCGCCTCAGGTCAAAAGCTATAGTGTTAAGTGGTTAATGGATCATTGTCGGAAGCGGCAGTTTCCCAGTGGTCAGGTTGCGCGGTATAGCGCAGGTAAAGCGGGTGTTTTGGGTGGCCATGTTTGGTGAGGCCCAGATGGAAAACGGGCTTATCCAACTGCCGCAGCATTGCGCCGACAGTCGCCCCACGGTCCAGATGCGCACCATGTGTCCCCCACGCGGCGATCACATCTGTGGCCCACTGAACCCCTTTAGTAATCATACGGTCATTATCGGGCCCAATTGGGTCGGTGGCCGCGCGCATATCGCGGGGATCTGTGGCTCGGTAAGCAAAGATGTTGGTGACCCGAAAACCACCATAACCCAATGTGCGCGCGCGGCGCTCGCACCGCTCGACCGTTGGATCGTTATGCACTTCTGTGGCTGTGGACGGGTTCAGCATAACAAAAAGAACGCTTTGGGCTGTCGGGTCCCACACCCGGGTCAGCGCGTAACGGTAGCGTTCGCAGTCGGAATAAACGGCCGTAGATGGAGCGTCTGCTTTGGTGTGGCTACGGGTAATCATGCGTCCCTTGTGCCAGTGGACGGGTTGATTTTCAAACGCAAAACCGCCGCGTGAGGGAGGGCGCGCGGCGGTTTGGAGAGCGAGGTGGGATTAACCGATTGCGACGGCGGGGCGCGGTTTGGGCGTAAAGGCGAGCCCGTGTGCTTCGATCACCCAAGCGGCGACCAGCGCATAGATCACGTGGCCATACAGCGCGACCCAAGTGATGCCGCCAAAACCGAGGAAGGCAGGCATGCCGGCCACCAAATGCGCCATGACATAAAGTGCGAACACCCACAGGACCACACCGTAAGCCGCCGCAGTGACTACCCAAGGCAGGGACGGCAAATTCGCCCGCTGAAGTGGCCTGGCGATCAGGAAGTACCCCAGCACGTAGGCGACCATGCCCGTCATTGCGTGCAACAAATGCGCAAGACCGCTGGGGCTGGCTCCAAAGACTGACTTGAGTGTTGAGCTGGCCAATCCAACCGGAGCGAGCTTGGCCATGCCCAAAAGTGGGCTGATGCCTTGACCGTAGGCATCAAAGGCAACGGTGGCGAGCGCGCCGGCGCTTAGAAGGGTGAAGAGGGCCTGTTTCATAGTGTTTTCTCCTGCATGGCGTTTCGTTGATACCAATATGCAGGTGCGGTTGGCCCCTGTGCAGGGGGCCTCACGCAGGGATGATCGCCGCGACGCTAACTGAAACAAACCCTGTCACAAACGCCTTATTCTGCTGACATCCGCGTGTGCGGGATGTCAGACTGTAACATTCGGAACTCATCAGTTCCGAATTAGTTTTCTTGGTTAAATACCCGCGACGGGTGCAGCTCGCCTGACTTATAGCGGCCCACTGCGATAGCGCGGCCTTGGAACGAGGCCCAGACCTCATCGCCGTATTCAGCGTCGCCTGCAAAAACCAAGCCCGGATTGCCATTGCGCAGCTTGGCGGTCCCTTCGGCAGTTGCGGTGACTTCTGGCAGGTCCTGTAGTCCTAACTCAAGCGGTCCCACATGCGTATCCAACGCTTCGGTGCGCGCCATCTCTTCGACCTGCGCAAGGGTCAGGGCATTCTCAACCTCGAAGGGGCCCGACCAAGTACGGCGCAGTTCGCGCACGTGACCCTGACAGCCCAATACATTCCCCAAATCCCGCGCGATAGAGCGCACATAACCACCCTTGCCGCAGACCATCTCTAGCGTGACGTGGTCTGCATCGGGACGATCGATCAACAGCAGGCTTTCGACAAAGAGCGGGCGCGCCGCGATCTCCATCGTCTCGCCGTCGCGGGCACGCTTATAAGCACGCTCGCCGTCAATCTTGACGGCTGAAAACTGCGGGGGGACTTGTTCGATGTCGCCGACAAACTGACCCAACGCGTCCTTGATCGCTGCATCGTCTGGGCGCAGGTCTGATGTGTTCAGAACTTCGCCTTCTGCATCATCCGTGTTGGTCGAAATGCCGAGCCGCACGGTAAACACGTAAGCCTTCAACGCATCAGTAATGTAGGGCACGGTTTTTGTTGCCTCACCCAAAGCCACGGCCAGCACTCCGGTTGCATCAGGATCAAGCGTACCTGCATGGCCCGCTTTGCGCGCATCAAAGGCCCAACGGACCTTGTTGACCACAGCAGTTGAGGTCGGTCCGGCGGGCTTGTCGATCACGACCCACCCCGAAATATCGCGTCCCTTGCGTTTGCGTCCCATGTCGTCCCTCAAATTGCTTGGTTGGCGGGCTGTAACGGCTGACGGCACTGCTGCCCAGCCCGTTAGATGTCTAAAACGTCGAAATGGGCCGAAATTTACTTTTTTTC
Source organism: Sulfitobacter sp. SK012 (assembly GCF_003352085.1). Lineage (NCBI taxonomy): Bacteria > Pseudomonadati > Pseudomonadota > Alphaproteobacteria > Rhodobacterales > Roseobacteraceae > Sulfitobacter > Sulfitobacter sp. SK012. The sequence goes on along the minus strand of NZ_CP025804.1, from coordinate 4,328,008 downwards.
AGGCTCAACCACGCCAATAATTGGCCCAAGTGCAGTAAAGCCCGCGCCTTTGCGGCCCAAATCGGGTGCGCGCATGCGCGAGATGTTACCATCGAAATAGAGAGCATTCTTGAGCGCAAGGTGGTCGCGGTAAAGGCTGCCGAACTCGTGGAAGGTCACCGGCTGATTCGAAATCGCAAAAACCGCCCTTAGGCCATCTTGGCTGCTGCCAACGCCGTTGCGGATATAGCGTGAAGTGCTGTCTTTGAGGAAACGGGGGTGCAGCTTTCCGTCAATCACCAGCATCGGCCCGGATTGTGTGGCGCTTTTGCATTTGCGGGCTTCGTTAACGTAGCGGAGGGTTTCGATGACATCTGCGCGCCCGTCATTTAGGCACAAAACGCCATTGGGCAGCAGCCCGAAATTTCCCGGGCCAGCGTTCGTGATTACGCGCTGCACCTCTTTGCCGTCTTCGATATAAAGGCCGACTGGTGCGCGATCATCGTGGTACATGCCGGCGTTTGTCGCAAACCCTAGGCGCGTTCCTTGCGTACTCAGCGCCCCATCGATGCTGCCGAAATAGCCAAATGGCGTGCCGGATTCGTTGTGCAAGAACAGACGCAAGGTTTCGGACGCCAGATCGACTTCGCAAATGGTGTAGCCATTGCCCGAATATTCAATGTCGCGACATTGCGCGGCGTGCAGGGGAGTGGCCGCCAGCAGCCCGAGCACCGCCAGCACACGCCACATTAGGCTGGGCCTTGATCGGGCGCGCCATCTTCATCTGTATCAGGCGCTTCGGCATCGCGGCGTACCACGTCCTGGGCCAGCATCCGGCGTGTTTCGTCCATCCGGTCAAAGGTTTCGTCCAGTTGGAACCGCAGATCTGGCGCGAATTTGAGGGCGAGTTTTTTGGAAACCAGCCGCCGCAACTCGCCTTTGTTGCGAGACAAGAGCTTGAGCACGTCCTCGCGTCCAATACCGCCCAACGGCAAAACGTATGCCGTTGCGATCTTGAGGTCGGTCGACATACGAACCTCGCCCACGGTGATCGACATGCGGTTGAGATCTGGATCATGCACGTCGCCGCGCGCCAGAACCTCGCTTAACGAGCGGCGCACCAGTTCGCCAACGCGCAGTTGCCTTTGTGCCGGGCCACGGCCTTCTTGATCTTTGTTCATTCCCATACGCCCCATCTAAGGTGTCATTGCGCCTTTGCCAAGCATCGCGCCGCACGCTAGACGGGGACAAGTTTTTCAGAGGGCAAAACACATGACCGACACCACAGGGATCGCAATCACTGGCGTATCAGGGCGCATGGGCCAAATGCTTGTGCATGAGGTGCTGCAAAACCCGCACACCCATCTTGCCGGCGCTATTGAACGTGCAGGCCATGACTGGGTTGGGCGTGATCTGGGAGCTTGTATGGGCGTGGCTGATTTGGGCTTGCTCGTGACGGATGATCCTTTGGAAGGGATCAAGGACGCGCAGGCCATTATCGATTTCACTGCACCTGCAGCCACGTTGGAGTTTGCGACACTCGCGGCCCAAGCGCATGCGGTCCACGTGATTGGGACGACTGGCATGACCAACGAGCAGATCGCAACGCTTGAACCGGCCGCGCGCCATGCCGTGATCGTGCGTGCGGGGAATATGAGCCTTGGCGTTAATCTGCTGACCCAACTGACCAAGCGCGTGGCCGCCGCATTGGACGATGATTTCGACATTGAGATCATCGAGTCGCATCACAATCAAAAGGTGGATGCGCCCTCGGGCACGGCCCTTATGCTGGGCGAGGCTGCGGCCGAAGGGCGCGGTGTTGCGCTGGGCGACGTATCTGATCGAGGCCGCGACGGCATAACCGGTGCGCGCAAACGCGGCGATATTGGCTTTACCGCTATTCGGGGCGGCGACATTGTGGGCGAACATGACGTGCTTTTTGCGGCCGCAGGCGAACGGATCGTGCTGCGCCACGTGGCTTCGGACCGCAATGTCTTTGCCAGAGGGGCGCTCAAGGCGGCGCTTTGGGGGCAAGGCCGCACGCCGGGGCAATATGACATGCTGGATGTTTTGGGTCTGTCAGAAAACTAAGCTGGGGCTGCGTTAACTAATTTCAGGCGAAATGAAACCAAACGGCGGTTCGGTGCGTATCCCTTTAAGTACGCCACTTGGGGATCGCACCGATGAAGTTCATTTTCGCCTTGATAACCGCCATAGTGGTGTCCGCAGCTCCAGCGTTGGCCGATTTTGCAACGGTAAAAAGCGAGGCCGCATTCGTCCAACTGGTGCGCGACAAAACGCTGACCCGGCCGTTGGTCAAGATCAACCTCTCCCCAAGCGGTAAAATCAGCGGCAAGGGTGCGATTTGGGACGTTGCGGGCAAATGGACATGGGAAGATGGATTTTTTTGCCGAAGCCTTGAATGGGGCGGTGATGATTTGGGCTACAACTGCCAAGAGGTGGCGGCATCGGGCACATCCATCCGTTTCACATCAGACCAAGGCACCGGCGACAGCGCTGATTTCCGCCTGCGCTAAGGCGTTTGGGCGGGCCGTTCAAAAATCGACGGCAATTCCCTTTTTCTCCCAATCGCCATAGCGGACGGGCTCGGGTCCTTCGCGACCCCCCAGTTCGGGCGGTAAATCAAGCTTTTTTGCTGCGGCACGACGCGCTTCGGCTTCGGCCAATGCGCGCTGCGCGGGAGGGGGCAGATCGGATTTAGGCTCAGGTACCGGCATAACCGCAGCGTCGGTAATCGGTTTCGGCTCTGGTTTAGGATTTCCTGCCACGCGATGCCCCTTTGCTCTATGCTAGCTCTTGATATACGCCGCGCCTTGGCCCAGACAACCCGACGACCCCATTCAGAAAGACCTCATCATGTCAGACACCGGCGTTCAAGCCCGCAAAAGTGCCGTGTACCTCCTTGATGAGGTGCTGGGAGAGGGCAAGTTGATGTCCGAACTGTTGGGGGCTGGCGTTCTCGATAAGCTGCCGCCCGATGACCGCGCCCGTGCGCAGCGACTGGCGTTGGATACGTTGCGCAATCTGGAACGCGCGGATCGGTTGCTGCAGAAACACCTGAGCAAATACCCGGCGCTGACCGTGCGCAATGTATTGCGCGTCGGTACGGTTGAACTGTGTCAGGGCGGTGCTGCCCACGGTGTGGTCAACGCTATGGTTACGATGGTTGGTGCGCATCATCGCCACGCCAACCTTAAAGGGCTGGTCAATGCGGTCCTGCGCAAGATTGCCGCCGAAGGCCCAGAGGCATGGGCGGCCTTGCGTGCACCACGCTTGCCAAAATGGCTGCGCGTTCCTTTGGTTGAGGCTTGGGGTGCCGAAGCCATGGCCGCGATGGAAGCCGCGCATCTTGCTGGTGCGCCACTTGATCTGACAGCCCGGGGCGATGCTTCAGAATTGGCCGAAGCTGTTGTTGGTACGATGTTGCCCAATGGCTCGGTGCGGATCACAGACGCAGGGCAAGTTTCTGCAATGCCGGGTTTCGAGGCTGGTGACTGGTGGGTCCAAGACGCCGCAGCGGCTTTTCCCGTCCAAGTGTTGAACCCACAAAAGGGCGAAGCAATTCTGGACCTATGTGCGGCACCGGGGGGCAAAACGATGCAGTTGACCTCGCGCGGCGCGCAGGTTGTCGCTGTTGATAATTCGCCCTCGCGCATGGCGCGCGTTCGCGAAAACCTTGCTCGTGTGCACCTTCCAGCCAAGACCAAAGTGATGGATGCGCGCGCCGTTGAAGGCGAATTTGACGCGATCCTGCTTGATGCGCCGTGCTCTGGCACGGGAACGATTCGCCGTCACCCTGATTTGCCCCACGCTAAGGATGGTTCAGAATTCGGGGCGTTGATGGACTTGCAAGAACAGTTGATCGACCATGCGTGGAGCCTGCTAAAGCCCGGCGGACGCATGGTGTTTTGTACCTGCAGCCTGTTGCCCGACGAAGGCGAAGTCCAAATTGACGATGCATTGGAGCGTCATGCCGACATGCATGTTGACCGCGATGCTCTTGCATTGCCGGGCATTGATCCAAGCTGGATCACCTCAGAAGGCGGCCTTCGTCTACGTCCTGATTATTGGGCGGAGCATGGCGGCATGGACGGATTCTACATCGCTAGCTTGCGCAAAGCTTAATCCGCCGCACTGGCAGGCGGGTTCGGCACGGCGAGGTACGTCTCTTTGGGGATGCGCACAATCCCCTTTAGGCCAAGGCAATCCGCGTCCTCGGGGATCAACGCGGCAATGGCCTCAGCGACTGCATCAAATGTCGTATCTGCGTCCGCATTTGGCCCGGCGATGTAAGGCAGACCGGGCGTAGGTTGCGTGTATTCAAGCACCCGCAGTTTTTCGGCCCAAGGCTCATACCGCTTGATCAAAGCCCATGTTTGCGCATCAACCGCAGCGATATCTGCGGACCCATTTGCGACAGCATGGGCGGAATTGACGTGACCACCGCTTTCGAACCGCTTGGTGAACCAAAACCCGTGCTGCTGCAGATGAGCGTAAGGTGCCGCCCAACCGGATTGCGAGATTGCCATATTATAGGCGAACCGAGCTTCGCGGTATTCAGCAATATCGCCGCGCAGATCATCTTCCCGCACGATAATCGCGCTGTTGTAATAGCCCGGCGCGCAGCCGTCTAATCCAAAATCGGGCGTCCCAATCAGGGTGACGGTTTCCTGCAATTGCGTGCGAAAGGGCATTCCACAGGTTTGGCTGAGCACCAGTGCAGGGTCGCGCCAAACGCTGAATTCCTCGGCCTCTTGTGCTAAGGTTTCGGGGCTTGCGATCCCGCGGTCCGCGAAGGACGTGCGCAGCAATGCCCAATAACGCGCGTGAGCCTCAGACAGTTCGGGGCGGGCATACATCATTAGGTTCGCGATCATTGTGCAGCCTCCGGCGCAGGTTTGACCCAAAGGTGGGCCTCTCGCCCCCTTGCTGCAAGCCCAATTTAGGCCGGGTCCTGCCGAGATTGCAGCGATTCTGGCTCCATCAGCGAAAGTCGGTGACTTGCTGCGTCTTGGGCGTTATGTTGCTGACAAACGCCAGTAGAGCGTGGATAGGCATAGCAGATGTTCAACCAGACCCGGATCGGTGCGCGCAAGGCGCGTTTTTTGAACCTGTGGCACGCACGGGCCGCAACCCGTTCGCGTGGCAAAGCGCGTGGATTCGTGTCTTCTCCTGAACCGCGCACGATCGGTTCCTTTGCGCGGGGCCGTCAGCTGATCGCTGGCAATTTTCTGTTTGCAGGCAATCTGGTGGCCGACCGGGAGAAATCTCCGTGGGACATTACACCCCCCGATGCTGGTTTCGCCGAAGCATTGCACGGGTTTGCCTGGCTTGATGACCTGGCCGCGGTCGGCGACATCGCTGCGCGTCAAACTGCGCAACGCTGGCTTTGGGGTTGGATTGAGCTTTACGGGAAAGGGCGCGGCCCCGGCTGGACGCCAGACCTGACGGGGCGCCGTCTGATACGGTGGATCAACCATGCCCTGTTTATGTTGCGCGGCAATGACACGCCCAACAGCGACGAATTCTACCGGTCTTTGGTGCAGCAAACGCGTTTTCTATCCAGACGTTGGCACGGTGCTCGGCCCGGGTTGCCGCGTTTTGAAGCGCTAACAGGATTGATTTACGCAGGCCTTTCGATCGAGGGGCTCGAGACACTTGCTGATCCAGCGATCAAAGCGCTCGCGCGGGAATGCGCCAGCCAAATCGATGCCCAAGGAGGGTTGCCGACGCGCAATCCCGAAGAGCTTTTGCAGGTGTTCACACTGCTAACATGGGCCGCCGCCGCACTTAGCGATGCGGGCCGTCGCACGCCACAGGCCCATCTGGCTGCCATTGAGCGCATCGCCCCGACATTGCGAACGTTACGCCATGCTGATGGTGCTTTGGCGCGGTTTCATGGTGGCGGGCGCGGTGCCGAAGGCTGGCTTGATCACGCATTAGCCTCTGCTCGGGTTCGTGCGGGCCACCCTGATGGGCTTGCCATGGGCTACGCGCGGCTTTCGGCGGGGCGAACAAGCGTTATCGTAGATGCCAGCCCGCCGCCCAGCGGTGCCGCCTCGGCGAATGCCCACGCCTCGACCCTTGCGTTTGAGTTAACGTCTGGGCGTCGGCCGTTGATTGTAAACTGCGGATCAGGTGCGTCTTTTGGTCTGGACTGGCGGCGTGCCGGCCGGGCCACCCCGTCACATTCTGCCCTGTCGCTGGGCGGGTATTCCAGCGCGCGTTTGGATGTGCCTGACCGCAATTCTGGCGTTGAATCGTTGATTGACGGCCCCGCTCATGTTCCCGTGGAAATCACGCCGGTCTCGGATGGGATGCGGTTTCAGGGCGGACACGACGGCTATGTCTTGACACATGGCCTGACCCATGCGCGGACGCTGGAGCTGACGTTGGATGGCCGCGCGATGGCTGGTGAAGATATGCTGTTGGCCATGGAAGACGCCGACAAGCGCCGCTTTGATCGGGCGTTAGATGGCACCAAATTGACCGGCATCGTCTTTGAAATTCGCTTTCATTTGCATCCTGAAGTCGACGCGACAGTGGATTTGGGTGGTGCCGCCGTCAGCATGGCGCTCAAGAGCGGAGAAATCTGGGTCTTTCGCCATGATGGGGTGCTGGATCTGACGTTAGAACCGGGCGTGTATCTTGAGACCACGCGTCTCAAGCCCCGCGCGGCGCAGCAGATTGTGTTGTCGGGCCGCGCAATAACCGAAGTGACCCGAGTCCGCTGGTCCTTGTCCAAAGCGCAGGAAACTGCGATTGGCGTGCGTGATCTGTCGCGAGAAGATCCATACCGCGACGAAGACTGACATAAAGGACCCCAATCTATGCCCGATCTGCACCCCGTCAAACGCGCCCTTCTTTCCGTATCCGACAAAACGGGGCTAGTTGATCTGGGCCGCGCTCTTGCCGATCGAGGGATCGAATTGTTGAGCACAGGAGGCACTGCAAAGGCCCTACGCGATGCCGGTCTTGAAGTGCGCGATGTGGCGGATGCAACGGGATATCCCGAGATGATGGACGGCAGGGTCAAGACGTTGCACCCGGTGGTGCACGGCGGTCTGCTGGCGTTGCGCGATAATGATACTCACCGCGCGGCGATGGACGAACATGGCATCGGCGAAATTGATCTAGTCGTGGTGAACCTTTATCCGTTTGAGGCCACCGTGGCCAAGGGCGCTGCTTATGACGATGTGATCGAAAACATTGATATCGGCGGTCCGGCTATGATTCGCTCGGCTGCAAAAAACCATGGGTTTGTGAATGTGATCGTCGATGTGGAGGATTACGCTCCCTTCCTCGAAGAGCTTGCGACACATGGAGGCCAGACGACCTATGCCTTGCGCCAACGGTTGGCCCAGACCGCCTATGCGCGCACGGCAGCTTACGACACAGCCGTGAGCACGTGGATGGCAGATGCAGTTGGCGGCACGCCGCGCCGCCGGAGCTTTGGCGGAACACTTGCTCAAACCTTGCGCTATGGCGAAAACCCGCATCAGCAGGCGGCTTTTTACACCGATGGCACAAGTGCTGCCGGCGTGGCGACGGCGGCCCAACATCAGGGCAAGGACCTGTCCTATAACAATATCAACGACACGGATGCCGCGTTTGAGCTGGTGAGTGAGTTTGATCCCCAAAACGGCCCAGCATGCGCAATCATCAAACATGCCAACCCTTGCGGCGTAGGGACGGGCAGCACCATGATTGAGGCCTATATCCGCGCATTTGACTGTGACCGCACGAGTGCATTTGGCGGGATTATCGCGCTGAACCAGACGCTGGATGGTGCCACAGCAGAGGCGATTAGTGGCATCTTTACCGAAGTTGTCATCGCTCCGGGTGCTGATGCTGATGCGCTGGCGATCTTTGCCAAAAAGAAAAACCTGCGCCTGCTGACCACGGACGGTCTGTCGAACCCTGCTGTGGCCAAACTGGCTGTGCGGCAGGTGTCCGGCGGCTATCTTGTGCAGGACAAAGACGTAGGCCGGATCAGCCGAGATGATCTGAAAGTTGTGACCAAACGCGCGCCATCAGATCAAGAGTTGAGCGATCTGCTCTTTGCTTGGACGGTCGCGAAACATGTGAAATCCAATGCGATAATCTATGTCAAAGACGGCGCAACCGTGGGCGTTGGAGCAGGCCAGATGAGCCGCGTTGACAGCACACGCATTGCCGCCCGCAAAGCACAGGACATGGCCGAAGCGATGGGCCTGCCCACGCCCCTGACCCAAGGGTCGGTTGTGGCGTCAGATGCATTTTTCCCGTTTGCCGACGGGTTGATCACTGCAGCTGAAGCGGGTGCAACAGCGCTTATTCAGCCCGGTGGATCAATGCGCGATGACGAGGTGATCGCGGCTGCTGACGCGGCAGGTTTGGCGATGGTCTTTACCGGCATGCGCCACTTTAGGCACTAAAAGGGGCAAGGGTTATGAAGGTCATCTTCTGGGCGGGGCTCACAGCCTTTCTGGCCGATCAGGTCAGCAAATATGTGGTGATCCATATGATGGAACTCGCCCGTATCCGCAGCATTGATGTCTTGCCGCCGGTGCTCAATTTCCGCTACGGCGAAAACCGGGGCATCAACTTTGGCCTCTTTGGCGACGGCTCAGACGCCAGCCGTTGGATTTTGATTGTCCTGGCGCTGGTGATCTGCGGCGCGGTCCTGATTTGGGCCATGCGCACACCGTTGGGTCGGATTGGCCTGATCAGTACCGGTTTGCTGGTGGGCGGAGCACTTGCGAATGTGGTGGACCGTTTGATCTATGGCTACGTACTCGATTTCTTGAACAACTCATGCTGCGGGTTCACCAACCCGTTTGTGTATAACCTTGCGGATGTGTTCATTTTTGCAGGGGCGATTGGATTGATCGTCTTTGCAGAACCGACCAAACCAAAAGGAAAAAAGAAGCCCGTCAAAAAAGTCGGGTGACATTGCCTGTTGGCCTGCGATATTGAGGGGCAGTACCCGAGGAGACGACCCATGCGTCTGATGTTTGCCATATTGCTGATCCCTGCCTTTTTGGCGGGGTGTGCCAACGTCGGCCTGCGGGATCTTCGTAGCGATTCAGAAGGCCCGGACGAATTCAGTGTGCAGCCTGTTGGAGCGCTTCAGCAGCCATCAGATTATAGGGCCCTGCCGGCACCGACGCCCGGCCAAGCCAACCTCACGGACCGCAACCCCAAACAAGAAGGGCTTACGGCCTTTGGCGGCAGCATTGGTAATCCAACAGGACCGATCCCTGCAAGCAATGGCGCACTTGTCCAGCACGCAAGTCGCTTGGGAGTGACCCCCAGCATACGTCAGGATCTGGCGGTAGCCGACGCTGAATTCCGCCGCAGCAAATCGCGATTCACACAGTACCGCATTGTCCCGGTCGATCGCTATGATCAAGCTTACCGCTCTCAGGCCATCGATGCGCAGCGCGAAGCTGCGCGCTGGCGCCAAGCAGGTGCCCGCACGCCGTCTGCCCCTCCACCTAGCTAATCCAAAGAGCATTACATCTTTGTGATCTTCTACTGCCTGCCTTGATCCTTGGCGGATTGGGCGTAGGTACTGTGGTACAGATAAAATTGCCTCCCCATTCAAAGGATCCCCGATGCTGAGACTCCTGCAAAGCGCGGCGCTTGCCGCAGCACTGGCACCAGCCGCCGCACAAAGTGAGACACGGGGTGGCGTGACCGATTTCGTGCTTGATAACGGCATGCAGATCGTTGTCGTCGAAGACCACCGTGCGCCGGTCGTCCAGCATATGCTGTGGTACCGCGCGGGATCAGCGGATGAACCCAAAGGGTCATCAGGGGTTGCGCATTTCCTGGAACACCTGCTGTTCAAAGCAACCGACAAGCTTGAAGCCGGAGAGCTATCGGCCACAGTTGCGGCCAATGGCGGGCGCGACAATGCGTTTACCAGCCACGACTACACCGCATATTTCCAACGTATCGCAGCTGACCGCCTTGAGCTGATGATGTCCATGGAAGCTGACCGGATGAAAAACATCCGTCTGACGCCTGAAAACATCGAAACAGAACGAGACGTGATCATCGAAGAACGCAACCAGCGTACCGAGAATGATCCCGGTGCTCTTTTTGGTGAACAGATGTCTGCGGCGCAGTATCTCAATCACCGGTACGGTACGCCGATCATCGGTTGGATGCACGAGATGCGCGAACTTGATCTGGAAGATGCGCTGTCTTTCTACGAGCTTTACTACTCACCCAATAACGCCATTTTGGTCGTCTCAGGCGATGTGAAACCAGATGAAGTGCGCGCTTTGGCCGAAAAATACTATGGTGTCATCCCAGCAAACCCTGATTTGCCGGACCGTTTGCGCACAGAAGAGCCGCCGCAAAATGCAGAACGGCGTGTGATCTTTCGGGATGCGCGCGTGGCGCAACCTTACGTCAGCCGGAGCTATCTGATGCCGGAACGTGACAGCGGCGCGCAAGAAACCTCTGCGGCGCTGACTATTCTTGCGCAGATTCTGGGCGGCGGCACGACCAGCTATTTCGCCGAAAAGCTCCAGTTCGACGAACCGGTCGCGACCTATTCCACAGCTTACTATTCAAGCGTCTCTTTGGATGACACGACGTTTCGTATGATAGTGGTGCCCAGCGACGGCGTAAGCCTGCAAGAGGCCGAAGATGCGATGGATGCAGCACTGGCTCAGTTTGCCCTCGACGGTGTGAACCCCGAACAGCTGGAGCGGATTAAGCTGCAGATCCGAGCAAGCGAGATTTACGCCCAAGACAACGTTGACGGGATCGCCAATCGCTATGGCCGCGCGCTGACGTCCGGCCTCACCATCAAAGATGTGCAGGACTGGCCCGGATTGCTTGATGCCGTCACCGAAGACGAAATCATGGAGGCGGCAAAGCTGTTGCGCCGTGAGGCTTCCGTCACGGGCTGGCTCATGAAGCCAGAAGCACCCGTCCAGTCAGGAGAAACCCAATGAGATTTTTCGCAGCCATTTTGCTAAGCCTGACCCTCACCGCCCCCGCACATGCTGAGGTCGATATTCAGGCTGTGACGTCTCCGGGCAGGACCACCGCTTGGTTGGTAGAGGAGCACTCGCTGCCTTTTGTCGCCCTAGAGCTGTCATTTCGTGGCGGTACATCATTGGATGCGCCCGGCAAACGCGGTGCCACCAATCTGATGATGGGCCTCATTGAAGAAGGGGCTGCGGACTTAGACGCACGTGAATTTGCCCGCGCAACGGAGGCCATGGCGACCAGCTTTGGCTTTTCTGCGGGCAGCGAGGACGTGACGATCTCGGCGCGTTTCCTGACCGAGAACTTCGATGCTTCGGTGGAACTGTTGCGCAAGGCCCTGCAAGAGCCGCGCTTTGATCCGGCAGATGTTGAACGTGTTCGCGCGCAGGTGATCTCAGGTATTACCTTTGAACTCAAAGATCCTGGCGACATCGCCAGCGCCGCATTCGCTGCGGCGACCTACGGCGATCATCCTTATGGCACGCCCGAGCAAGGCACGCTTGAGAGTGTTGCGGCCCTGACACGCGACGACATCGTTGCAGCCCACCGCGCGGTGCTGGCCCGTGACCGCGTGTTGTTTAGTGCCGTGGGTGACATCACCCCCGAGCAGTTGGGCGTTTTGATCGATACGTTGCTGGGTGCATTGCCCGAGACGGGGGCCCCGATGCCGCCGAAGATTGAGCCTCAAATTCCGCCGGGCGTTACGGTTATCGACTTTGATACGCCGCAGTCCGTCGCGCTCTTTGGTCAGTCCGGTATTGGCATTGATGATCCGGATTACTTTGCCGCTGTTTTGCTTAACCAGATTTTGGGGGGTGGGTCATTCGAGAGCCGTTTGATGACCGAAGTGCGTGAAAAGCGTGGCCTGACCTACGGCGTCTATTCCTACCTCTGGCCACGTGATTTGGCGGCAACTTATATGGGCTCTGTGAGCTCAGCCAATGACCGCATCGGCCAAGCCATCGAGGTGATCCGCGACGAATGGGAAAAGGCTGCAACCCAAGGCGTGACCGAAAACGAACTGCGCGATGCAAAGACTTATCTTACGGGGGCCTATCCCCTGCGGTTTGATGGCAACAGCACCATTGCCAGCATCCTTGTGGGCATGCAGATGATCGGGCTGACGCCTGAGTATGTGAAAACGCGCAATGAATTGGTTGAGGCCGTGACCCTAGAAGACGTCAAACGCGTCGCTGGTGAACTTCTTGATCCCGAAGCGTTGCATTTTGTGGTTGTTGGCCGCCCCGTTGGGCTTGAGACGACCACCGAGTAACAGTGCGGTGCCCTATTCGCCGTAGGGCACCCAGACATTCTTGATCTCTGTTGCGGCCTGCAGAAATGCGTGGCCGTGACCTTCGCTGCTCATCCAATCACGGGCCATGCCGTTGTTAACCCATGTTCGTTTGAGGTTGCTGGCAGAACCATGCTCGATCACGGCGGAATGCGCCGCCGCACCAAAGCTCCAGATCGCATCAATATCCATATGCCGCGCCATAGTGTCAGCGACAGCTTTGTGTGGGCCGGTCAGGATGTTGACCACCCCAGCAGGCACGTCCGACGTCTCAAGCACTTGAATGAAGTCTGTGGATGCCAGCGGGAATGCTTCGCTCGCTGCCAAGATCACACGGTTACCCATGGCAATCGCCGGAGCCATGCAAGAAATCAGACCAAGCAGGGGTGCTTCTGTCGGGCACAACGCGCCGATCACACCCACGGGTTCCTTCATCGCCAAAGCCACACCGCGGATCGGAACGCCGTGCACTTGGCCGTCGTATTTATCTGCCCAGGCTGCATAGGTGAATAGACGGTCGATGCTGGCATCAACCTCTTTGCCGCCAACCTTGCCGCCGGTCATCGCATCAATCTGCTTGCCGAATTCGTCGCGGCGCGCTGACAGGTTTTCAGCGATGTAATACAGGATCTGTGCCCGAAGATGTCCGGTGGTTTTGCTCCACCCGTTGGCCGCTTGTGCTGCCTCAACTGCGTTGCGCACATCTTTGCGGTTGGCTTGTGACACATGCCCCAAAAGCGCACCTGATTTGCCCCAAACGGGCGCGGAATATCCGCTGTCTGGTCGCGCTTGTTTGCCCCCGATATAAAGCTTGGCTGTCCGGTCGATACCGCCCTTTGGTGCGTCTTCTCCGGTAAATGGCTGCAGGTCTTTCAGTGGCTTGGCGTTGCCTGACGGTTTGGTGTAGCCAAACAACCCCTCCCAACCGCCTTCACGACCAAAGCCGCTTTCGCGTACGCCGCCAAAGCCAGCAGCGGCATCCATCATATTGGTTCCATTGATCCAAACGATCCCAGCAGCAAGTTTTGGCGCAATATCCAATGCAAGATTTACGTTTTCAGACCAAACAGTCGCGGCCAGCCCGTAACGGGTGTTATTGGCCAAGGCCACGGCCTCAGCAGGGGTGCGGAACGTTGTTGAAACCAGCACAGGTCCGAATATCTCTTCCTGCATCACCGTATCAGCCGGATTCAATCCAGTGATCAATGTTGGCGGATAATAGCTTCCCTCTGAGGGGATTTCACAAGCGGCCACATGGGTCTGCCCGGCGTCGTTTGCTGCGACCAAAGCCCGGATGTTCGCCAATTGAACCGGGTCCACAATTGCACCCACGTCGATAGATTTGTCTAAGGGGCTGCCCATCCGCAACTTGTCCATCCGCGCGCGCAGCTTGGCATAGAACACATCTGCAACAGGCTCATGCACCAGCAGTCGTGATCCCGCGCAACAGACTTGACCTTGATTGAACCAGATCGCGTCGACCAACCCCTCGACCGCTGAATCAAGATCCGCATCGTCGAAAACGATGTAGGGTGATTTCCCCCCCAGCTCGAGGGTCAGCGCCTTGCCGCTTCCTGCCGTGGCCTCGCGAATGCGCCGGCCCACAGCGGTGGACCCAGTAAACGCCACTTTGTCGACATCCGCTGCCACAACCATTTCGCCCACAGCGCCATCACCAGTCACAATGTTGACGACGCCCTTAGGCAGGCCCGCCTGTTGGCAAATATCTGCGAATAACAGCGCGGTTAGGGACGTATACTCAGCTGGTTTCAACACCACCGTGTTGCCCATGGCCAATGCTGGAGCCACCTTCCACGCCAGCATGAGTAGCGGGAAGTTCCACGGGATCACTTGCCCGCAAACACCCAGCGCGGACCGATCTGGCAGCTCGCTTTCCATCAGTTGGGCCATGCCGGCGTGGTAGTAAAAATGCCGTTGCGCCAGCGGCACATCGATGTCGCGCGCCTCCCGGATCGGCTTACCGTTATCAAGCACTTCGAGCACAGCAAACAGTCGGGCGTGTTTCTGCAAAAGCCGCGCTAATGCATAAAGGTACCGTGCCCGTGCAGCCCCTCCGGCCTTTTCCCACTTGGGTTGCGCGCGCCGCGCCGCTTTGACGGCGGCGTCCACATCTGACTGCCCCGCTTGGGAAATTGTCGCCAGCACGTCGCCTGTCGCTGGGTTGCGGCTCTCAAAGCCGTCGCCAACTTCGGTAAAAGCTCCATCGATGAAATGGCCAAACTGCCCGCCTTGATCGACGATCCAAGCCAGCGCTTCGGCCGCAGATTCTGGGGCCACACCATAGTCCATCGTTTCGAAAATCTCAGAGACGCTCATGGCTTCATCTTTCCAAATAAATTCAAATCGGCCTGCTTAGCTTGTCGCATGCCGGTAGCCTGCCGAGTAATTGCCTGTCACGTGATGCTCCAGCTGCCGCTCGATATCATTTAACAGCGACGACGCACCAAAGCGGAAAAGGTCAGGCCGCAGCCAGCGATCGCCCAGCTCTTCTTTGATCAACGCCAGATACGTAATCGAATCCTTAGCCTTTGATATCCCGCCCGCGGGCTTGTACCCGACACGGATGCCTGTGCGGTCATAGTAATCTCGGATCGCACGGATCATCACCAAACTGACGGGAAGGGTCGCGTTGACGCTTTCTTTGCCGGTCGATGTTTTGATGAAATCAGCCCCCGCCATCATGCACACCAACGAGGCGCGCGCGACGTTGCGCAGGCTGCCCAACTCTCCAGTGGCTAGGATCGCTTTGACATGGGCGTCGCCACACGCCACGTGGAATTGCTGCATTTCGTTATAAAGCGCGTGCCAATTGCCGGTCAGCACATGACGGCGAGAGATCACAATATCAATTTCTGCGGCACCTTCGGCTACGCTTTGCTCAATCTCAGCAATGCGGAGTGGCAAAGGGGATAAACCCGCCGGAAATCCTGTGGATACCGCTGCTACTGGGATGCCGCTGCCGGCCAGCGCCTTGACCGCGGCTGGGATCATCTCGTGATAGACGCAGACGGCTCCGGTGGTGACAGGGGCCATGCCGAGGCTCTTCAACAGCGCGGGTGCGACCGGCTGGCGCGCCTTGGCACAGAGCCGCGCAACGCGGCGATCGGTGTCATCGCCCGACAGGGTCGTCAGGTCGATGCAGGTGATCGCGCGCAAAAGCCATGCGGCTTGATGCGCCTTTTTGACGGACCGCCGCGCAGGCAGTGATGCCGCGCGCCGTTCAATCGCCGAGGTGTTCGCCTGCGCGCCCAGCACCCAATTGAGGTCCAGAGGCATTCCCGGGTTACGTGGCTCGGCCACCTGCGGCAGGTGGTTTTCCGTGGCTGTCGGGGCCCGAAGCATATCGGTTGAAGGAACGGTCATCAAATCAGCTTTCACACAAAGGATCAGGCAGCAAAGATCGCATGACAATGCCCGCAAATGCAAGCCGCAGCGCCGCGTAACCTCTGCGCAAAAGCTGCACAAATCTCGCGCGTGGTGTGCACGCCTGAATGTCAAAACGAATGCAACAGGGCAGTTAGGCTAAGAAAGGCCAACAGATGAAAACATTTCTGATCCAGGGCGTTCCGCCAAGTGTCAGCCAAGATGGCTGGTGGCTATCGAGTAGTGCACCGTCAAATAAACAGCCTACGTCAGACAAGGCAGGCAAACTGGGGGCGGAGCATTTGCGGCTCGGATTGCTGATTTTGTCGATCGCGTTGGGGGATGTGTTGGTTTGGCAGGTTCTTCCGGGCCTGTCTTTGGCCGTTTTTGGGGCAGCACTGATTATAATGGCGCTGATCGCCAGCGGTCGAAAAACATCGCCCACGCAACTCTCGCTTGTGGCGGGTCTGTCCTTGCTGGTGTTGATGCCGTTGGTGGAGTTGGTGCAGCCGCTGTCCTTGTTGGTGTCGTTTGCCGGTTTGTCGATGATCCTTGCCCTTATCGCTGGTCTGCACGCGTCTGAGCTGTTGCGAGGCGCGCGCCGCCTTTGGCCGTTGGGCGTACAGCAGACTGCAAAGGATGCAGTTGGTCTTTTTGAAGCGCAGTCCAATCAAGCGTTGCAGAACCGAGCGCAGCGGATGGCTTTTGCTTGGCTTATGCCGCTGGTCCTTGGTGCGATTTTCATTTTACTTTTGGCTGATGCGAATCCGGTGTTGCTCGATTGGATTGAACGACTGCCCGAAGTTAACATGCCCAATCCAGCACGCGTCGCCTTTTGGTTGTGTCTGGTGCCGCTAGGATGGACAGTCTTGTCCTTGATTGAAACGCGCGAACGTCTGCGCCGCCCAGCCGCGCGCAAGGCACAAGCATTCCGTCCTGTGCGCCAAGGTTTTATCAATCAGGCGTCGGTCACACGGGCGCTGTTGCTCTTTAACGTGGTCTTTGCCCTGCAGACGGTGATGGATATCGTCTATCTTTATGGCGGCGTTGGCCTACCAGAGGGCATTACGTATGCTCAATACGCCCATCGTGGGGCCTATCCTTTGTTGGTTACCGCGCTTTTGGCCGGGGGCTTTGCATTGGTGACGCGCAAATGGGTCGACGGAGACAAAGCGCTGCGTCTGCTCTTGATGATTTGGATCGCACAGAACGTCGCGCTTGTTGTCAGCTCGCTGGTGCGGCTCGACCTTTATGTCGACATCTACGGACTGACACATTTGCGCATGGCCGCGGCGATTTGGATGGCGCTTGTGGCGACCGGCCTAGCATTGGTCATTTGGCAGATTTGGCGCGGTCACGCGAACGCTTGGATGTTAAACCGCAGCGCGGTGTTGGGGGTCGGGGTGCTATATCTAAGTTGCTTCATCAGTTTTGACGCGGTCATCGCACGCCACAATCTGTCCATGCCTGTGCAGAGCGACACTTATTACCTGTGCAGGCTTGGCGACGCGGCAAAGCCCATAATTGCGCAAGCCGAGCAGCGTGGCCGCAGCATCTGCCCGGGCAAAAATCGTGAAATTGTGGCCCCGGCGGATTGGCGCGAATGGGGCTTTCGAAACTGGCGCGCGCGCCGTAGCCTTGACGCAGTCACTGCAGAGGTCGCGTTTTGAGTACCCATATCCTGATCGTCGATGACGACCCACAAATCCGCGCTGTCTTGCGCATTGCCTTGACCCGCGCGGGCCATGAAGTGTCCGAGGCCGGCGATGGGGCCGAGGGCCTCGCCAAAGCGCGGACCGGCCGGTTTGACCTGATCGTGCTTGATATCGGGATGCCAGAGATCGACGGGCTTGAGGTTTGTCGGTCCTTGCGGGCCAGCGACGATACACCCGTCTTGTTCCTGACCGCACGCCAAGATGAGATCGACCGCGTGCTGGGGTTCGAATTGGGAGGCGACGATTATGTCACCAAGCCATTCTCCCCCCGAGAGTTGCTTGCCCGGATCAAAGCAATCTTGAAACGCACCAAGGGGGTGGCCACAACGCCGACCGACACTGCGCAGTCCAAAGGGGTTCTTCGGATCGATTTGGCGCGCCACAGTTGCACGGTCGGCGGTGCCCCGGTCACCCTGACCGCGCGTGAAATGACGATCCTAAGTCAGCTTATGTCCCGGCCTGATCAGGTAATGCCGCGGCCAGCGCTGACCGATGCGGTATACGGCGCGCATATTCATGTATCTGACCGAACCCTCGACAGTCATCTGCGAAACCTGCGGTCAAAACTGTCCAAAGCGGGTTGCGCGGACGCCATTGAAACGGTGCACGGCGTTGGTATTCGGATGGGCCCGTGCGCAGGGTAGCGCCCAAATGGCGACCGCCGTTGGCGTTGGTCATTGGCGGAACGTTGGCAGCGGTGCTTTGCCTGCCGCTGATCGCGATTGGGTACCTTAAGGTTGCGGGCGATATCTTAGGTCGGGCCGAAACGGCGTGGCTTTTGGGGTGGATGGCGGTGATCGCGACGTCGATCCTTGGGTTTCTTTTGTGGCGACTGGTACTGCGCCCGGTCTATGCGCTTACGGTCCATGCGCGATCTGTGCGTGTTGGGCAAACTGGCGTGCGCCCCCCGGATCATTTTGGCACGCCCGAATTTTCTGATCTGGCTGATAGCGTCATCGACATGGGAGCCGCGCTGCAAAACCGTACTGCTAGCCTGCGCGCTTATGCCGATCATGTCACCCATGAGCTAAAATCGCCGCTGACCGCCATCACGGGTGCCGCCGAGCTGCTTGAGACCGATCTATCGCCCGAAGATCGCGCGGCTCTAGGCGCGACAATCACCCAAGCCGCCAGCCGGATGCAGCGCCTGTTGGACGATATGCGCCAGCACGCGGTTGCTTCTCAGACGGGCGAATTGGGTGAGACGGATTTGTTGGAAGGTGCTGAGCGCATCGACATTGAAGGGTTAGAGATGATCGTGCAGGTCGGGGGGATGATCCCACTTCCGCCGGCGGACCTAACGGTTGTGCTGACGCAGCTGGCGCAAAACGCTGCGGATCATGGAGCCCAAACCCTTACGTTGAACTGGGCCGGATCTGAACTTGTAGTATCAGACGACGGCAGCGGCGTGGCGCAGGGTAATCGGGCGCGCATATTCGATCCGTTTTTTACGACCCGTCGCGATGAGGGGGGAACCGGCATGGGCCTCAGCATTGTGCACAGTCTTTTGTTGGCGCGCGGCGCTCAGATTGTGCTGTCTCCGACGGAGATTGGGACAGAGTTTGTGATTGCCTTTTAAGGGATACCGCCAGCTTTATTGCGAATAAGTCGCAAGTGCATTGACTTAGTTGCGAGTCACTCTCATATTGGACCCATGAAAGTAAATAAGTCAGATCTGACCTCGACACGCCGTGCTGCCCTTTTGGGAGGGCTGGCTGCGACTGGTTTGGCGCTTTCGCCAATTTCCGCACAGGCTGAGACAACGCCAAACGTTGTGGCTACCACAGGCATGATTGCAGATGCGGCACGCCAGATCGGGGGTGATCTGATCAATGTGCGTGCACTGATGGGGCCGGGCGTTGACCCACATGGCTACCGTCAGACCCGCAGTGATATTGTCGCGATGACCCGTGCTGATCTTGTGCTTTGGCATGGCCTTTATCTTGAAGCGCAGATGGAGCGGTTCTTTGAAGACCTTGGGCGTAAACGCACCGTGATTGCGGTGGCCGAAGCTATTCCAAAAGACCAGCTGTTAAGCCATGCTGACTATGATGGGCGCTATGATCCCCACGTTTGGATGGACCCTAGCCAGTGGCGTGGTGTGGTCTCCGAAGTTGAACGCGCGCTGAACATTATGGCCCCCCAACACGCGAATATTTTTGCCGCTAACGCAAGCACGTATATTGCGCGCCTCGACGCGCTGTCGGCCTATGCAAGTCAAACACTCGCACAAGTCGCGCCGGATCAGCGTGTGCTGCTGACAGCCCATGACGCTTTCGGGTATTTTGGCCGTGCTTACGGGTTTGAGGTGATTGGCATCCAAGGGATCTCCACCCAAAGTGAGGCAGGCCTGAACCGGATCAGTAATCTGGTCGACACGCTAGTGGACCGCAAGATTAGGGCCGCCTTTGTCGAGACGTCGGTGTCAGATCGCAATATCCGCGCCTTGATCGAAGGGGCCCATGCGCAGGGTCACAACGTTGCTATCGGCGGGTCGCTTTATAGCGATGCCATGGGGCCAGACGGAACCTATGAGGGCACGTATCTGGGCATGATCGACCACAATGTTACGACCATTGCCAAAGCACTGGGCGCAGATATCGATCCGCGCGGCATGGCAGGCAAACTCAAGGGAGAAGGCTAAACATGACACTGGAGCTTGCAACAGATCACGGCGTCGCCCTCAGCGATGGTGCGCGCAACGCGAGCCCGTTGGCAATCCGTGGGATGACCGTATCTTATGGACAAAAGCCCGCTGTGTTTTCGGTTGATATGACGATTGAACCGGGCAAGATGACTGCGATCATCGGCCCGAACGGTGCTGGTAAATCAACATTGTTGAAAGCCGCGCTGGGCATTCTTAAACCGCTAGCCGGCAGTGTAACGGTTTATGGAAAACCAGTCGGCCAACAGCGTAACCGCATCGCTTATGTGCCCCAGCGCGCCAGTGTCGACTGGGATTTCCCAACACGGGTGATCGACGTGGTGTTGATGGGGCTCTACCCGCAACTTGGGCTGCTTGGCCGGGTGCGTGCCACCCACCGGGCCAAGGCCGAAGGCTGTCTTGAGCGTGTTGGCATGCAGGATTTTGCGACCCGCCAAATCGGCCAGCTTTCAGGTGGCCAGCAGCAACGTGTTTTCTTGGCGCGCGCTTTGGCGCAGGACGCCGATCTATATCTGCTGGATGAACCATTTGCGGGCGTCGATGCAGCAACCGAAAAGGCGATTATCAGCGTGCTGAAATCCTTGCGCGATGCAGGCAAAACCGTCGTCGCCGTGCACCACGATCTAAGCACCGTTGCTGAATATTTCGACAATGTGTTCTTGATCAACACGCGCCGGGTCGGCGAAGGTTCTGTTGAAGACGTCTTTACCCCCGAGACTTTACAAATCGCTTATGGTGGCCGTCTTGCTGGCGCTCAGGTTGATGCGCTTAGCGGCACGTCTGGCTAAGCTATGATAACCGACGCGCTGCTGCTGCAACTGGGGTACAATGCCACCCTCGTGACCATTGGCGCATGCCTTTTGGGCATGGCTGCTGGTGTCGGCGGCACATTCCTTTTTCTGCGCAAACGCGCCCTCGTCTCTGACGCAATCAGCCATGCGACGCTGCCCGGTGTTGGCATCGCGTTCATGGTCATGGTGGCGTTTGGAGGAGAAGGGCGCAACCTGATCGGACTGTTGAGCGGGGCCGCGGTGTCGGCGGCTTTGGGGCTGCTGTGCGTTAACTGGCTGAGCACGCGCACCCGTCTTGCCGAAGACGCCGCCATTGGTGCCGTCTTGTCGGTTTTCTTTGGTTTTGGCATCGTGCTGCTGACCATTATTCAGACCATGAGCGCGGGCCGCCAAGCGGGGCTAGAGGGCTTCTTGCTTGGCTCAACGGCAGGCATGTTGCGCAGTGACGCGCTGATCATCGCGGTCTCTGCGGCTCTGACGCTGATGTTGGTTTTGGTGCTGCGCCGTCCACTGACCCTTGCCAGCTTTGATCCAGATTTCGCGACGACGACAGGGCAAAACGTAACCCGCACCGACCTTGCCATGATGGGAATTGTCCTTGCTGTGACGGTTGTTGGTCTCAAGATTGTGGGCCTGATCCTGATTGTCGCACTGCTGATTATTCCGCCCGTTACGGCGCGGTTCTGGACGGACCGGACTGATCACGTCGTGCTTATTGCGGGCGCACTTGGGGGCGTGTCAGCCTATGTGGGTGCCGCGATTTCGGCGGCGCAACCTGCCATGCCCACCGGACCCATTATCGTGCTGGTAGGCTTTGGCCTATTTGCGCTGTCTTTGTTGCTTGCCCCTGAGCGTGGTGTCGTTTCAGCGCTGATCCGGCATCGCCAATTTCAGCGCCGCGTGCATCTGCGCCAAGGGTTGCTGGCGCTGGCCCAAGGCCAACCCATCTATGAACGCCTAACGCTTCGACTGCTCCGCTCAGAAGGGTGGGCATTGCCCGACGGTGTTGCAACAGACGATGGCCGCGCCCGCGCCGCCAAAGCGCTGCGCGACGAGACCCGCTGGCAGACCATTCGCCGCGACCCGGCCTATGAGGCCGCCGCGGCCCATTACGATGGTCTCACACCCATTGAAACGGTACTTACCACCGATCAAATCGAACAGGTGGACCGAGACATTGGTGCGCCGCGCGGGGTGACATCATGAGCGGTGATGAGTTCGTCCCACTGTCGCTCGTACCCATGCTGATCGGCATCTGTGTTGCTGTAGCCTGTGCTCTGCCGGGTAACTTTCTGGTGCTGCGGCGTCAGGCGCTGATTGGCGACGCCATCAGTCACGTTGTGTTGCCGGGGATCGTCGTTGCATTTTTGATAACTGGCGAGGTGTCGACCTGGCCCATGTTGCTTGGTGCTGCGGGTGCCGCCGTGGTTGCGGTTGTCTGTATCGAGGCCGTGCGCCGTCTGGGCAAGATCGAACCCGGTGCGGCCATGGGCGTGATTTTTACCGCGATGTTTGCAGGCGGGGTGTTGCTGCTCGAGCAGTCAGACACCTCATCAGTGCACCTTGATGTGGAACATGCGCTTTATGGCAATCTGGAAAGCTTGATCTGGCTCGATGCTACCGGTTGGTCGTCGCTTTGGGATGTCCAAGCGCTTGCTGGCCTGCCTGTCGAACTGCCGCGGATGGTGTTCACGCTGATCTTTGTCTGCGCCTTCATCGCGGTCTTTTGGCGCCCCTTAAAGATCAGCACCTTTGACGAGGGATTTGCCCAGACGATTGGCTTGCATACGGCACCGCTGGGTCTGGCACTTGTCATTGTTGCTGCCATTGCCGCCGTCGCCGCATTTGACGCTGTGGGCAGTATTATTGTCATTGCCATGTTCATCTGCCCGCCCGCCGCTGCGCGCATGATGACCAACCGGTTGGAACATCAACTGGCGTGGTCTGCTGGCTTTGCTGCTTTATCCGCGATCCTTGGCTACGTGATTGCTGGATACGGGCCGCTATGGATTGGCATGGCAGATGCCGTGTCTGCCGCCGGAATGATTGCGACAATCTCAGGTCTTATTCTGGCAGTGGCAGCGGTCTTTGGACCGCACCGAACCCGAGGGTCAGCTGCCGCGGTAGGTTGAAAACCCAAACGGCGACAGCAAAAGGGGCACATGGTAGTGCGCCTCTTTGTCCGAAATCCCAAATCGGATCGGAATATGATCTAGAAAGCGCGGCTCTTCTGCTGGAACCCCGATGCGGTCCAGATAAGCCCCCGTCTCAAAGACCAGCTCATAGGTGCCGGGCACACATTCGCCTTTTGGCAAAATCGGCGTGTCTGTGCGACCATCTGTATTGGTGCTGACTTGCGCCAACTTCGTGCGATTTTCACCCTCTAAGCGGTAGAGCGAAATCGCCATGCCGCCTGCAGGTTGTCCACTTGCTGTATCAAGCACATGCGTCGTGAGGTATCCTTGGGTCATCTGGCGTACTCCGAAATGGATGGTTTTCCGCAAGCTAGCGAGTTTTGCTCGCTAGTCCAACTGCCAGTGCTCTCATAACCCCCCGTTTAACCAAGCGATTCGTAATTAATTGGCCGCCGATTCGTTTTTGCTTTGACCTACGAATCATCCTTCGCCTATATCTAGTTTCACAAACTAGACAGGCAATGTTTCGGCGAAGGATCATCAAGATCTTGTGTGTGCTGCATTTGAGTACGCATTTAAGCACGAACATTAGCTTCCAGGCATACGGCGCAATTAGAACGTCGAGCAGTCAGCGGGTCGGGCAAATTGTCCGGCTCGTTCGCGTTTGGGGGCAGGTCATCAATTTTGACTGTTCAAGCGTGCCGATCCTCTGGCAGAATCGGGCGGCAATATGCTAGGTATTGCGGCATGGCACATCCCAACCCCAACATAAGCGCTACGGCCCCGGTAATCCGGCAGCTCGACGAGATGGCGATCAACCGGATCGCTGCCGGCGAGGTCGTGGAGCGCCCGGCATCGGCAGTCAAAGAACTGGTTGAGAATGCTATCGATGCAGGGGCCACGCGCATCGCCATCGATTACGCTGATGGCGGCAAAACACTCATTCGCGTTACGGACGACGGCTGCGGCATGTCGGCCCAAGATCTTCCGCTTGCCTTGTCACGCCATGCGACGTCCAAGATTGATGGAAGCGACCTGCTTAATATTCATAGCTTCGGTTTTCGGGGCGAGGCGCTGCCATCACTTGGTTCCGTCGGCCGGCTAACCATAACCAGCCGTGTCGCTGGCCAAGAAGGAGCTGAGATCACGGTCGCAGGAGGTCACCACGAGCCTCTCCGCCCTGCAGCACTCAGCGCTGGAACAATAGTGACCCTGCGCGATCTCTTTTATGCTACGCCCGCGCGGCTAAAATTCATGCGGACCGACCGCGCTGAAGCGCAAGCGATTGCCGATGTGATCAAACGCCTCGCCATGGCTGAGCCCTTTGTTAGGTTTGTGCTGCGTGATGTCTCGGGCGATGGACCGTGCCGCGATGTTTTTCGCGCCGAAGCGGAGCAGGGCGATCTATTTGACGCGCTCCACGGCCGATTGCGCACCGTTTTGGGCAAGGAATTCGCCGAAAATGCCCTGCCTATCGACGCACAGCGCGAAGGGTTTCATCTGACCGGATTTGCCGCCCTGCCAACGTATTCGCGCGGTTCGACCATGGCTCAATATCTCTTTGTGAACGGCCGCCCGGTTCGGGACAAAATGCTGATTGGGGCCCTGCGCGGTGCCTATTTCGATTTCCTAAGCCGCGACCGACACCCCGCTGCGGCACTTTTTGTCGACTGTGATCCAACGCTGGTCGACGTGAACGTGCATCCTGCCAAATCTGAAGTCCGTTTTCGGGATCCCGGCCTCGTGCGCGGGCTTATCGTATCTGCCTTGCGCCATGCGTTGGCAGAGGCGGGGCACCGCGCATCGACGACGGTTGCTAATGCGACGCTGGGTGCATTTACGCCAGAGCCAGCAGGCGCGCGCGTATACCAAATGGATCGACCCTCAATGGGACCGCGCGGCGGGGTGATTGAACCTGCGTTTGCGGAAACTGCAGGCATGTGGGGGCGGGTCGAAGCGCCGGAGCCCACGCAGGAAAATGAAGAAGCTCCCGACTACCCCCTCGGAACGGCCCGCGGTCAGGTACATGAAAATTACATAATCGCGCAGACGGCCAATGGCATGGTGATCGTGGATCAACACGCCGCGCATGAGCGTTTGGTCTATGAGCGCCTCAAAGGCCAGATGGCCGAAAATGGCGTCGCGGCGCAGGCGCTTTTGATCCCCGAAATCATCAGTCTGTCGCCCTCAGATCGCGCGCAGATATTATCGGTTTCGGCTGATCTCGCCCGCTTTGGCCTGACCATTGAACCCTTCGGTGGGGATGCTGTCGCCGTGCGCGAAACGCCTGCGATCCTTGGTGAAGTAGATGCAGGCGCCATGCTGCGAGATATCTTAGATGAACTAGACGGCGAAGGCGAAAGCTTGCTGGTTCAGGCCCGGATCGAAGCAATCCTAAGCCGGGTTGCCTGTCACGGTTCTATTCGCTCAGGCCGCAGGATGCGCGCCGAAGAGATGAACGCCCTCCTTCGTGATATGGAGGCGACACCGCATTCTGGGCAATGCAACCACGGCCGCCCCACCTATGTCGAACTAAAGTTGAGCGATATTGAACGGCTCTTTGGCCGCACATGATTGAAATTGGCACCTATAGCTTTGCCCTAGATGACCCAAGGGTGATTGCCGCCGGAATTGGGGCGGCATTGCTGTTGATCCTTTTTGCCTTGCTGATCATGGCAGTGCGCGCCGCTGGGCGATCGGCGCGGGTTACCGAACCGCTCGCGCGCCAGATGGCCGTTTTAGGCGGTCATGTACAGCAGCTTGGCGCGGGTCAGGAACAGCTGCGGGGCGGGCTTCAAACCGTGTCGGATACTCAAGCCAACGGCCAAAGTCAGATTATTCAATCCATGGAAACGCGCCTGAATGCAGTGCAAATGCAGATGCAAGAAAAGTTGGCCGATAACGCCACGCGATCTGCCCGTGCGCTGGCGGAAATGCAGGAACGCATCGGCCAGACTCTGAGTGGTTCGTCCAAGCAGACAACAACGAGCCTGACGCAGCTGCAAGAGCGGCTGGCCGCCATCGACCGCGCACAAGACAACATCACCAAGCTGTCGGGTGACGTGTTGTCGTTGCAAGACATCCTGAGCAACAAACAGCGACGCGGGATGTTTGGAGAAATTCAACTGACGGACATCGTGTCCAAGGCGTTGCCATCAGACAGTTATGCGATGCAGCATACCCTTTCGAACGGCAAACGCGCAGATTGCTTGGTGCACTTGCCCAACCCGCCGGGACCCATCGTCATTGACGCGAAGTTTCCCTTTGAAGCGTTTGAGGCGCTCGCTGCTGCGGAGACCAAAGAGGATCAGGCCCGCGCCCTGCGCGCTTTGGCTCAATCCGTACGAGTGCATATCAAAGCGATCTCGGCGAAGTACATTATCGAAGGCGAAACCGCGGATGGCGCGATCATGTTTTTGCCCTCCGAAGCGGTCTATGCGGAGCTACATTCACGACTGCCCGAAGTCGTGCGCGAAGGGTTTGCCGCACGGGTCTGGATTGTTTCGCCGACGACCTGCATGGCCACGCTCAATACCATGCGCGCGATCCTCAAAGACGCCCGGATGCGCGAACAGGCCGGTGCGATCCGCAAAGAACTGGGCCTGCTGCACAGTGATGTAGAGCGTTTGGTGTCACGCGTGGGCAACCTAGATCGGCACTTTGGTCAAGCCCGCAAAGACGTAGAAGAAATCATGATTAGCGGCGAAAAAGCTGCCAAACGCGCAGGTCGTTTGCATGATTTTGATTTCGAAGAGCTTGCCCCCGAAGATACTGCACAAGTTGTGCCCCTGGCCCCGCAGAGCAAAGGAAGTTAAAATGACCGGCCCCGACACCAGCGGTATGACGCTGGACGCGATCCGAACCAACACCGCTGCAATTGCAGGGCAGGTGGTGCATACACCGAGCATTGAGATGCATTCACCGCTGATAGATCGCGTGTTGGATGGCGGGTCGGTAACCCTCAAGCTCGAGTGTTTTCAGCACACGGGCACCTTCAAAGCCCGCGGCGCACTGAGCGTTGCGCGCGGCCTTGATGCGGATCAACGGGCGCGCGGGATCACGGCGGCGAGTGCGGGGAACCACGCCATTGCGGCCGCTTGGGCTGCGCGGCAGATTGGGGCATCGGCCAAAGTGGTGATCCAATCGAACGCAAATCCGTTTCGCGTCGCCATGGCCCGCGCAGAAGGTGCTGAAGTTGTGATGATGCCACCGGGTCCCGAAACCTTTGCTGAAGCAGAGCGCCTGGTCCGCGACGAAGGTCGGACGTTTATCCATCCCTTTGAGGGCCTTGGCACATCGCTGGGCACAGCGGGGGTGGGCTTAGAACTGATGGAGAATGCAGTGGGGCTTGATGCCGTCGTGGTGTCAATTGGCGGTGGAGGGTTGATCAGTGGGATCGCAGCAGCGGTAAAACAGATCAATCCGGCCTGCGAAGTTTTTGGCGTCGAACCAACAGGTGCCGCCAGCATGTCACAATCGATGTCTCAAGGCGCACCTGTTCATCTAGATAAGGTGGATACAATTGCCGACAGCCTAGGAGCGCCGATGGCGCTGCCCTTTAGTCACGCGCTATGTGCAGCCTATCTCGACGACATTGTGACGTTGGACGATGACATGATCTGCGCCGGCATGGTGGTTTTCCAACAAGAAGCAAAACTCGCTGTTGAGCCCGCGGCAGGGGCAGCTCTTGCGGCTGTGTTGGGGCCCTTACGCGACCGCCTTGCAGGGCGGCGCGTAGGGGTAATTGTATGCGGCGCGAATATCGACGCCCAATCTTACCTAAAGCTGATGGCCCGTGGCAGATCGGCTCTGGACGGTCTTTGCACTTAAATCCGGACGAATTTTTGCACCAGACGCGGTAACCAACCGGCGAAACGCAGTGGCGCGTCGGTAACGGCAAGGCAAATACAATCGCAAGCAATGTCGGCAACCGGAATATGCTGAACATCAGAATCCGCGATCTCGATATCGCCGCGCGCAAAAACTTCGTCGTCGTCGTGAAAAGCACCCTGCAGCACGAGCGTCATCTCAGTCCCATGGTGACCGTGATCTGGCATCGCAGCGCCCGCTGGAATAAAGAGCAGTCGTGCGGTGGCCCGGGTGGATGTCTTTAGGATCGCTTGTTTTACACCCATGCCAACGGGCCGCCAGCGGATCGCATCCAGATCACCGCCAACGTAATCCTGAAGTGGCGCAGGAAGCGCCCCGGCAGGGCGGCGCGTGGCGGGCACCTCGGCATACCGTTCCTTCAGTTGCGCCAGCGTGCGCGCGAGGCTTGTCTCAGACAGGCTCGCAACGTCTTCTTCCTCCAGAACAGCGCCGCCGAGCGTGTCAAAGCTATCAGCAGCAGCGCGGCAGACGTCGCACATCGATACATGTGCCGCGACGATCAAGTTGAACGCCTCGGGTAAACTACCAGTGGCGTAGGCCATTAGTGTGTCGTCATCTAGGTGGTGATTAATCTTGGTCATTTCTGTCACTTCAAACTGTGGCGTAGTTTTTCAAGCGCCAACCGGATACGGGATTTGATCGTGCCAAGGGGCAGACCGGTGAGGGTTGCGATCTCAGACTGGCTGAGGTCGCCGAAATAGGCTTGTTGAATTAAACTGCGTTGTTCCTCGGGCAGGTCGGCAAGGGCCGTTCGAAGCAGGGTCGCCTCTTGCTGAAACGCGATGACCTCTGCTTGGTCGGGTTCAGGCTCAGGGCCCCATGTTAGGTCTTCAGGTTCAGGGCGCCTGTCACGCCGGAAAATATCCGTGCGCCGGTTCCTTGCAATTGTAAAAACCCAAGTAGCGACGGTGGCGCGGGTCGGGTCAAACTGCGCTGCCTTGTGCCAAAGCGTTGCCATAACATCTTGCGCGCATTCCTCCGCAGTGGCCGGGTCAGTACCTGAATTGATCAAGAAACCTTTGATACGTGGAGCAAAATGGGAAAAAAGAGCACTAAAGGCGTCAGTGTCCCGCTCATCTCGGACGCGCAACATTTGATCTACCCAGTTTGCTGACTGCTGATCTTTGGTCACCTGATGTTGCCCTGCTCTCGTTTGCTTACGGTCACCGCTTTGAGCAGCCCAGGCCAAGGCCCCGCGCTGAGTGTCGTGTGTTTGTGTTTGAAAATCAACTAACATGTATTGTCTACGCCCGGGCTACCCGGTTGGATCAAAAAGAAAATCGAAACTCATTTACATCCAGAAACGTATCTGAGCCGTATAGTGTTTATTGCGAATGAAAATACAGGACTGCTGCACAATATGCCTTTTGAAGCCCCCCAACGGGACATTATACCCAGCGCCTCAATATCCCAAAAAATCGCAGTCGTCGGTGCCGGAATTTCCGGGATGGGTGCGGCGCATATGCTGGGTGCTGATAACCGCGTTACGCTATTCGAAAGCCGGTCACGCCTAGGCGGTCACGCGCGCACGGTGATGGCAGGTAGGAACGCGGATCAGCCTGTTGATACGGGGTTCATCGTGTTCAATTACGCGAACTACCCGCATCTCGCCGCACTTTTCGCCGAGCTTGACGTGCCGGTGGTCAAATCCAACATGAGTTTTGGCGCGTCCATCGATGGTGGCCGTCTCGAATACGCGCTGACCAGTTTTAATGCGATGTTTGCGCAGCGCCGCAATCTGGCGAACCCTAAGTTTTTGCGCATGCTGCGCGATATTGTGACCTTCAACAAACGCGCCGTCGAGTTGGCAAGTGATCGGTCCAAAACGATCGGTCAATTTCTGGCCGCCCTTGGGACAGGTGACTATTTTCGGGACTACTACCTGCTGCCATTGTCCGGTGCGATCTGGTCGACGCCGACCCGGCAGATCATGGATTTCCCCGCTCACGCGCTTGTGCAGTTCTTTGAAAACCACGCGCTGTTGCAATATTCCGGGCAACCCCAATGGTATACGATTCAGGGCGGTGCGCAGGCCTATGTGTCTCGGATCGAGGCTGCAATGAACAGTGTGGGTACTGATGTTCGTTTGAATGCAGCTGTTCAGTCAGTCCGCCGCACGGGCTTTGGTGTGCAGATCAAGACATGGGGCGGCGAATGGGAAGATTTTGACGCGGTCATCTTTGCCACTCACTCGGATGACACGCTGGCGATGCTAGATGATCCAAGTTCGCAGGAAACTGCGACGCTGGGTGCGATTGCTTATCAGCCCAATGATATCGTCCTGCACTCAGATACGGCTATGATGCCCCAACGTCGCGCGACGTGGGCCTCGTGGGTTTACTCCGAAGATAGGAAAGTCAAATCTGACCGGATCGACCTGACCTATTGGATGAACTCTCTGCAACCTATTCCGATGGATGAGCCATATTTCGTGACGCTCAACACGAAACGCACCATCCGTGAAGATTTGATTCATGACCAGACCACCTTGCGCCATCCAGTCTTTGATCTTGCAGCGATGGCAGCACAGGAACAATTGCAGGGCTTTAATGGATCCAACGCGACATGGTTCTGTGGTGCTTGGACGCGACATGGATTTCACGAAGATGGTCTGGCAAGTGCCGTAAATGTCGTACGCGGCATTCAGGGTGCGTTGGCATTGCCCATGGCCGCCGAGTGACCTCTGGCGTTGATCATATCGCAGGGACAACGTTCCATGCCCGCAAAGGTGCGATCAGCAATGCCTTTCGCTATTCGATCGATTATATGCTGTTGGACGCAGAGGCAGATCTAGAAACGCCGGGTCTTTTTTCGCGCAACGGGCGTGGTTTGACCGCAATTCATGACGTGGATCACGGCGGTGCGCCGGGTCTGGGACGCGGCCCGGTTTGGGTGCGTGATGTGCTGTCGCAACACCAGATCGACGGCGTCGCGCGGATCGAGTTGCTTGCGCAACCTCGGGTGCTGGGCCATGTGTTCAATCCGGTTAGCTTTTGGCTCTGCCGGGATATTGCGGGCGCGTTAATCGTTGTTATCGCTGAAGTTTCCAACACCTTTGGTGGCCGGCACAGTTACCTCTGCTATCATTCGGATGGGTCAGAGATTTTGCCGCAAGACAAACTGACCGCGACCAAGATATTCCACGTCTCCCCCTTTCAACCAGTCGAGGGTGGGTACACATTTAGATTTGACATCACGCCTGAGCGCATCGGGATCTGGATAGATTATGAGCAAGGTGACGGCGGCCTGATCGCCACCCTCACCGGCAAGCGCACACCACTCAGCAATCGGCGCATCTTGCAAAGCATGATCCGCCGTCCTTTGGGCGCGCGCCGTGTGCTGGCATTGATCCATTGGCAGGCTCTAAAACTTTGGTTTAAGGGCGCAGGATACCGCGCGCCCCCTGAACCGCCATCCAAAGAAGTAACACGCGGGTGACGGTGCTTGGTGATATGCCCGCGCGTGCAGATCGCTTGCCTGCATATGCGCTTTTTGCGGCGTTGTTGGCCTGTGCGGGCCTGCCAATATATATCCATGCTCCGAAATTCTATGTTGATGAATTTGGGGTCTCACTTGCAGCCCTCGGTACGGTTCTCTTTGCGCTACGACTGCTTGATGTTGTCCAAGATCCGTTGTTGGGCCGTCTGTCAGAAAGGCTGCGCCACCACCGTGCAACAGCCGTAACTGTTGCCTGCATTATCATGGCCGCCGCGATGATCGGGCTGTTTGCCGTCCCACCACTGACCAGCCCGCTTGTGTGGTTCGGAGCTATGCTGACGTTGGTGTTTTCCGCCTTCAGCTTTCTGACAATCTGCTTTTATGCTCAGGGTGTCGCTAAGGCAGACGGGATGCCCGGTAAAAGCCATGTGCAGCTTGCGACATGGCGCGAGACGGGCGCGCTCTTGGGCGTTTGTGCAGCGTCAGTTGCGCCGGTGGCGTTAGGTGTCGCGATGGACCAGCCCTTTGCCGGCTTTGCTGTTGGTTTTTCCGTGCTTGCCGTTGTTGCTGTGATCGCGATGCGCAGTGAATGGCGCAGCGCTGGCATTCCCGAAAGCACCGGGTTTGGCACCGTCTTGCGTGATCCGCTGGCGCGGCGTTTGCTGCTGATTGCGCTCTTCAACGCAGCGCCGGTCGCTGTCAGTTCAACCTTGTTTCTGTTTTACGTTGAAAGTGCGTTGGATGCGCCGGGCTATGAAGGCCCGCTGCTGTTGCTGTTTTTCCTTTCAGCCGCCGGAGCAGCTCCGATCTGGGGAGCGCTCGCGCAGCGCCACGGCCCAAAACGCGTTCTGCTATGGGCCATGATGTTGGCGATTTTTGCGTTTGGCGGTGCGCTGTTTTTAGGACCGGGCGATGTATGGCTGTTCGCCGCTGTTTGTCTGGCATCAGGTGCCGCGATGGGGGCTGACCTGACGCTGTTGCCCGCGTTATTCGCGACTCGCATGTCTCAAATCGCGCCTTCTGCCGCCGAAGGGTTCGGGATTTGGTCTTTTGTATCCAAATTGACGTTGGCTTTGGCGGCGATCACCCTACTTCCTGCATTGGAAACAGCTGGATTTGACGGTGGTGCCGCGGCTCCGCCGCCCCAAGCACTTGATCTGTTGCGGCTGCTTTATGCGGGTGTTCCGTGTGTGCTGAAACTCGCCGCCATTGCGCTTTTGTGGCGCACAGAAATCGAGGAGGTCTGAGCGAATGAGTGACCCAATCATCTTCTTCATGCTCGGCGTAGGAGCCGTATTCATGGTGCTGATTTTGTTGCGCCGATTTGCCGGCTTTGCCAGCCAGCGCGAGACCGATTACGCAGGTGGTGCGCCGCAGTTCGACCTCAAAGAACATTTGAACGGAAAGATGATCTGCGAGGGTGTGATCTTTGGCCCTCTAGGCGGTATGACCAGCAGTTTCGTCGCTGATTTTGATGCGCGTTGGATCAACAATGTTGGCACCATAAAAGAGGTTTTTACCTATAACGATGGCAGTGTGCAGGAGCGTGCGTGGACGATTACGCTCGGTGATCGGGGCCACTTTACCGCAACTGCAGATGACGTTCCGGGCGTTGCGCAAGGACATGAAGCGGGGCCGGTGGTTTTGTTCCGCTATCCGATTAGGATGCCAGAAAGCGCCGGGGGATATGTGCTAAATGCATTTGATTGCATGTACTTGACGTCAAATGGCACGATCGTGAACCGCAGCCAATTTCGCAAATTCGGTATCAAGGTCGCAGAGCTTGTGGCCACAATTCGTAAAGAGGACCAATCATGAAGACGTGGCAGGGCAAAAGATATTGGTTGGTTGGGGCAAGCGACGGGCTGGGCGCGGCATTGGCCCAACAGTTGAGCCGTGCAGGGGCCGAAGTGATCTTGTCGGCGCGGTCTGAGGACAAGCTCCATGCGCTAGCCAAGACATTGCCTGGTCGCGTGCAGGTGCAAAAGGTCGACGTCTCCGATCAAGACAGTGTGAATGCTGCGGCTAAAGCTGTCGGCGACGTAGACGGGATTGTTTATTTGGCCGGCGTGTACTGGCCGTTTGGGGCAAAGGATTGGAACGCAGAACAAGCCACAGCAATGGCGGATATAAACTTTACTGGATTGATGCGTGTGATGGGTCAAGTGGTCCCGCAAATGGTGACGCGGGATGCAGGGCATATCGTGATCACGTCAAGCTTGACGGGTTTTCGGGGGCTGCCGGGATCCATTGGATATACCGCATCAAAGGCTGCGACGATGTCTTTGGCGGAATGCATGTATGCCGATTTACGCAAAACTGGCGTGCAGGTTCAGGTTGTTAATCCGGGTTTCATTCGCACGCAGCTTACCGAAAAGAATGACTTTAAAATGCCATTCTTGATGGAACCTGAGGACGCCGCGCGCGAGGTGTTTGAACACATGAATGGCGACGGTTTCAAAAAGAGCTTTCCATGGCTCTTTTCGCTGTTATTTCGCGGCAGTCAATTCTTGCCAGATAGCATCTACTACCGGATTTTTTCCTAACGCTAAAGCGTGGCACTATGCTGGTGATAGAGCGTATCAGCGCGCGACCAGACATCGGCGTGTGTCTGGGCAAGCTGCACAAGCGTCGGAAGCAACTGGGCGGCAAAATCCTCTGAGCTTTCCAGCGGTAAGAGCGATGGCAGGTTGTCGATGGCCATGACATCCAGAGGCGGCGTTTGATGCACGCGCAGGGCAGGGGCATCCCAACTTGTGGCGCGATCATAGACCGGTACGGGATTGAACGCACTGTCAGGGTCGCAAGCAATATCCCCTATCACGCGCAAATTCCGCGACTGATCCATAGCTGTGGACGGGACAAAAACAGGCGTGCTTTCGCGCGCTAGGATGCAATTGAAAAACAGAGCATGAGCAAGGATTTCCGGAAATGGACCACCCTTTGCGGTTTCTTCCATGTCCCATTTTGTCACGGAAACACCAAGTGCCTCGCAAAGATCGGCAGCCCCGGCCCCAACACGCCCCAGCGCCCCAATGATCAACGCATCAGGCATTGTTGTGCCCAAACTGGACAGATCAGCGCGCAAATCAGCCTTAAGCGCTGTGGCATCTGGATAGGACGCAACGGGGCCGCAAATGCTACCATCTTGTTGGGCGATCCAGCATTTAATGGCCATTGCGGCGCCCGCAAAGCCCGCCCAATATCCAAACGCAGCAACCCGGCGACCATCCCCATTCGTGAGGTATTCCAGATCAAGCAGCGTGCCACAGCCCGCCTTAAACCGACGAAGCAGTATCTGCCCCGCGGTTTGTCCTTTATAGGCATGGCCGAACATGATGTGGCGGTGCCGCAGGGGCGTGCCGTCATCCGGCAATTCCTTGAGACCGAAAATAACCGCGTCCTTGGGCGCATCAGGCCAAGACCCAGCAGCAACGACTGTGCATCCGGCCGCGGCGTAGGCCTGCGTATCGATCACGCGGCTGTCTGTGGCCTCTACTGACACTTCAAAACCCGCGTCGCGCAGGGTAGCCGCTCCTTGAGGTGTCAAGCCCGTCCGCGTTTCATTCGCGCGCTGTTCTGCACGCAGCCAGATATGAGGCGCGCTCATAGCATGTCCTCCGCGCGGCAAAACTTGACGCTGTCACGGGCGTCCATTGCCTTCATAAATGCCGTGATGCCGGGCAAGCCGTCCAAGGGCACACCGTCACCTTCAAGCCAGCTGCAAACCACAAAAAGATACGCATCTGCAATCGAGAAGGTCTCGCCAAGCACGTAAGTGCCGCGCAGGCATTCATCCTCAACATAGGCCGCACTGGCTGCCATGGTTTGAGGAACTTTGGCCGCCATATCTTCATGGCTGCTGGCCTGATCTGCCCAGCGGGTACCGCGCCCTCTGTGGGCGTGATTCACATGCATGGTGGAGGCGAGGTAGTACATCACGCTCCGCACATGCGCCGCTGGCTCCGGGTCTGACGGCACCAACCCCTTTTGTGGTGCGCAGGCGGCAATATAATCCAGCAGCGCACCGGTTTCGGTCAACACTGTGCCGTCCGAAAGCTGCAACGCGGGCACACGGGCCTTTGGGTTGATAGCGCGAAACTCGGGTTTGGTCTGCTCAGCGCTTCCAAAATCAACCCGCTGCGCGGTCCAATCCAGTCCGGATTCTTGCAGTCCAATGGCGACAGCAATCGAGACGGTGCGTTTGGCAAAATAGAGTTTCACAGGACGACCCCTTCAGATGTGAGTTTGAAACTGTCGACGTGCAACAGTATCGAGATGCGGAACAGCGTTGAATAGTACAGGAGACCAATGCCCGCCAATGGGATGCAGCCGGTGCAGCGACGTGTGCATGATTGCCAGCGCCACCCGCGCCATTGCCGGAATGCCAAGACCCATCGCCTGTCCCATCACCATGGAGATCAACCCGCCAGATGTCACGACCAATGCCGGGCCATCGCCCGCGCCGATCTCTGCAATCACGTCTTCAATACGGGTCTCAAACTCGACAAAAGTTTCAGGCGCGCCTTCGATACGGCCTGATTTCCAGCTTTCAAAGACTTCTGGCAGGTGCTGTGAAAACTGCCCCTGTTCCGTGGGAAACGGAACGCCATGTTGTTCCTGCAACAGTGTTGCGAGGGTGAAATACTCAAGTTCGTTCAGACGCGGATCGCGCTCTGGTTCAAGCCCAGTGTCCATACCATCGGCAGTCTCAATATGGCGACGCAGGGTGCCAGTATAAAGGCGCATGTGTGGGGTCTGGCTGTCGTTCAGATGGGTGCCAAGCCATTGCGCTTGTTCGTGGCCCAGCGGGCTGAGACGATCATAACTGGCTTCGTCGCGGGCACTAGAATTGGCTTGGCCGTGGCGGATGAGGGTGACGTAGGACATGAGGCTCTTTCACTGGGTGCTTCCGTGATAGGTCAGGCCTGCGCCGTTTGAAAGCGCGCGCGCCTCCAACAAGGGTATTTTTGGTCAAACAACCCCCAGACGGAGCGTATCGGAAACCCTGATGGCGTAAATCCGGGGTGCAGGGTCGGGAATGGGACTCCTGACGTGCGACAGATTTCGCTATAGAGTGGGAGAGTGTTTAGGAGATTAGCATGGCGGATAAGGTCACATTCACGCTGGACGGCGAAACCGTTGAGGCTGAAGCAGGTATGACAATCTGGGAGGTTGCCAATGGTCGTGGCCTGATCATCCCGCATCTGTGCTTGAAGCCAGCACCGGGGTATCGCCCCGATGGCAACTGCCGCGCCTGCATGGTTGAGATTGAGGGCGAACGCACCTTAGCTGCATCTTGCATCCGCGAACCTTCCGACGGGATGGTTGTGACAACTGACAATGCGCGCGCGCAAAACGCCCGCAAAATGGTTGTGGAGCTGCTGCTAGCCGATCATCCTGAACAAGCCGTAAGCCACGATAAATCCAGCCACATGTGGGACATGGTCGCGCTGAATGGTGTCGAAGAAAGCCGCTTTCCTAAGATCGAAGTGGATCATATTCCACTGTTGGATGACAGCCATGTTGCGATGAGCGTCAATCTGGATGCTTGCATCCAATGCGGGCTTTGTGTGCGGGCCTGCCGCGAGGTTCAGGTCAATGACGTGATCGGGATGTCTGGACGTGGCCAAGACACCTAT
Source organism: Sulfitobacter sp. SK012 (assembly GCF_003352085.1). Taxonomy (NCBI): domain Bacteria; kingdom Pseudomonadati; phylum Pseudomonadota; class Alphaproteobacteria; order Rhodobacterales; family Roseobacteraceae; genus Sulfitobacter; species Sulfitobacter sp. SK012. The sequence goes on along the minus strand of NZ_CP025804.1, from coordinate 4,291,065 downwards.
CCAACGTTTGATATGGCTGATCCGATGGGCGCATCAACCTGTGTGGCGTGTGGCGAATGTGTGCAAGCTTGTCCGACGGGCGCGTTGTTGCCCGCGACAGTTGTTGATGAAAACCAGATCGGTGACAGTGCTGATTTCGATAGCGAAACCAAAAGCATTTGCCCATTCTGCGGTGTCGGCTGCCAGATATCACTCAAAGTCAAAGACGGCCGTGTGAAATACGTCGAAGGCATCAATGGGCCTGCGAATGAGGGACGGCTCTGCGTCAAAGGGCGTTTTGGCTTTGACTACATCCACCATGCGCATCGCCTGACGAAACCCTTGATCCGGCGCGACGATGCTCCGGCAAAGGGGTTGAACGTGGACCCCGGCAACTGGGAAAGCCATTTCCGTGAAGCGTCATGGGAAGAAGCACTGGATCTCGCCGCAGACGGTATGAAAAAGGTCGGTGGCCGCGGCGTCGCGGGCTTTGGATCCGCCAAATGCACCAATGAAGAAGCGTATCTCTTTCAAAAGATGATCCGTCAGGGCTTTGGTCATAACAACGTCGATCACTGCACGCGGCTTTGCCATGCATCCTCGGTTGCCGCTTTGATGGAAAATGTTGGATCTGGTGCTGTGACCGCGACCTTCAACGAGATCGAAAACGCGGATGTGGCGATTGTGATCGGGGCTAACCCTGTCGAAAACCACCCCGTCGCCGCGACCTTCTTTAAGCAGTTCACCAAACGCGGTGGCAAGCTGATCGTAATGGATCCACGCGGCGTTGGTTTGCGGCGGTTTGCGTCGCATATGCTGCAATTCCGGCCTGGCACGGATGTGTCCATGCTCAACGCGATCATGCATGTGATCGTGGAAGAAGAGCTTTATGACGCGCAATATATCGCTGCCTACACCGAAAACTGGGAAGCCGAAAAAGCGCATCTGAAGGATTTCTCGCCCGAAAAGATGGCTGGCATTTGCGGGATCGAAGCGGATGTAATCCGCGAGGTTGCACGGGTGTTTGCGGGTGCCAAGGCCGCGATGATCTTTTGGGGGATGGGCATTTCGCAGCACATCCACGGCACCGATAATTCGCGCTGCCTAATCAGTTTGGCACTGATGACCGGCCAAGTTGGGCGTCCCGGTGCAGGCCTGCATCCTTTGCGTGGTCAAAACAACGTACAAGGTGCTTCTGACGCGGGTCTCGTTCCGATGTTCTTGCCTGACTATCAGTCTGTGACGGATGATGGCGTCCGGTCTGCCTTTACGGACGTCTGGAAGAGCGACGATTTCAGCAATGAAAAAGGTCTGACCGTGACCGAGATCATCGATGCGGTGCATGATGGCGACATTCGGTCGATGTATGTGATGGGCGAGAACCCAGCGATGTCGGACCCCGACACGGCACATGCTCGCGCCGCATTGGCCAAGTTGGAGCATCTTGTCGTCCAAGATATCTTTCTCACAGAGACTGCAAACTTCGCCGATGTGATCCTGCCCGCCAGCGCCTTTGCTGAGAAATCGGGGACTGTCACAAACACCAATCGTCAGGTGCAAATGGGCCGGGCTGCGCTGGCACCACCTGGTGAAGCACGCCAGGATTGGTGGATCGAGGTTGAGCTGGCCAAACGGCTGGGCCTTGGTTGGTCTTACGAAAGCCCCGCAGATGTGTTTGCGGAAATGAAGCTGAACATGAAGTCCCTCAACAACATCACGTGGGATCGCCTGGAGGCGCAGGATGCGGTGACGTATCCGTCGCTGTCGCCCGAAGATCCCGGGCAGGCTATTGTTTTCGCGGATGGTTTTCCACGTGTGGACGGCCGTGCCAAATTCACGCCAGCAAGCATTATTGCGCCAGATGACACGCCCGATGCAGAGTATCCGATGATCCTAACCACAGGTCGGCAGTTGGAGCATTGGCACACGGGTTCAATGACGCGGCGTTCGGCGGTTCTGGATGCGGTGGAGCCTGAAGCGAACTGTTCGCTGCATCCATCGACCTTCCGTAAGCTTGGTATTGACCCAGGTGGTCATGTGCGTCTGACGACGAAACGCGGCAGCATCGAGATTATGGCGCGCTCCGACCGGGCCGTGTCGCCAGACATGGTGTTTCTACCCTTTGCCTTTGTTGAAGCGGCGGCGAATATCTTGACCAATCCGGCGGTGGACCCTTTTGGCAAAATCCCGGAATTCAAGTTCTCGGCCGTAAAAGTCGAAGCTGTGACGGATGCAATCGCCGCAGAGTGAATGAAGGGGCCATGGCCCCTTCAGACGCCGCTTGAGAACCCTAGGCCAAAAGATATGGGGGCAATATGTCCGTTGATGCCGTACGGTTTTTGAATGATTTGAAAGAGTTGCGCAGTTTCGGTGCTGCAGGCAGCGGAAATGGTGTGGTCCGGCCAGCCTACTCTGATGCAGATGTTGCCGCGCGAGGATGGCTGGCGGAGCGCATGCAGGACGCAGGTTTGCGGGTCGAGATGGACGCGATGGGCAACCTCTTTGGGCTCGCGGATGAAACGTCGATTTTGCTGGGGTCGCATTCAGACAGCCAACCCGAAGGGGGCTGGCTGGACGGCGCGCTGGGCGTGATCGCAGCGCTTGAGGTGGCGCGGGTGTCTCAGTGGCCCGTGTCAGTTGTGTCTTTTCAAGATGAAGAGGGGCGATTTGGCGTCACCACAGGCAGCGCTGTTTGGTCCGGGCATCTGTCGCAAGATCATGCGGATGAGCTGAAAGATCACGATGGAATTCGGCTTAGCGAGGCGCGGCAGGCGGTGGCTTCGATGGTGACCGGCCCCATAAATCCGAAGCAATTTCAGGGTTTTATTGAACTTCACATTGAACAAGGGCCGACACTGGATCAATCTGGAGAGCAGATAGGTGCCGTCACAGATATCGTGGGTATCCGCGACATGAAGGTTACCTTTGAGGGCCAGCAAAACCACGCAGGAACCACGCCGATGCACCTGCGTCGCGATGCATTTCAGGCGCTTGCCACGTTCAATCAGACGCTGAATGAGCGGTTACGGAATGTGGTAACGCCGCAAACGGTTTGGACACTTGGGCATGTATCGCTGCACCCTAACGCTTCGTCGATTGTTCCGGGAAAGGCCGTGTTTTCAATGCAGTGGCGTGATGCCGACGCTGGTCGACTGGGCCGAATGGAAAAGATCATCCGCGAAACAGCGGAGGAAATTGCAGCGGCGCGCGGGATGGTCGTGGGGTTCGGTCAAATGTTGGGTCTTGAGCCTGTCGCGATGGATACGACGTTGCGCCAAGCGGTTGAGACGGCAGCAGAAACCGTGACGCCGGGCAAGTGGCGACAGATGCCGTCTGGAGCGTTGCATGATGCCACCAATGTGGCGCGGTTGATGCCTGTCGCGATGGTCTTTGTGCCGTCCATCGGAGGGATCAGCCATGCCTTTGAGGAGGACACCCACGAGGCCGATTTGGTGGTCGGGGTTGAGGTGTTGGCGCAAGCCGTAGTGAACCTCGGTTAACGGGCTGAAAACACGCTGGAAATCGGGATGTGACATCCGTACACGCCGCGTGCACAACCTGTGCACCGTTGTGTGCACGGGGCGGAGGGTTAACAAGCCGAGCGGATGTAAACGGGGGTAGCGCCATGAGATCGAGTTTAAGGCAAAGAGCCATCGCTGTTTGTGATGAAAAGATTGCAAAGAAAGGCGCGACGGTGGGCCTGTCGTTCTATGCGTTTTTTGCAAACAAAAATGACCAACCCGAGCTGTTGATGGAAGCGGCTACGTGGTGGATCAAAACGCACGAGCTTGATCATTTCGAGAAGGCCGTGAAAATTCGGGAAATGATCAGTTCAGGCATCTGATTAGGCTGAGCTTTGCCTTAGCTCCAGACCACGTCGCCAAGGAAAATATACCCAGCTCCGTAGATCGTTTTGATCAGCTGCGGGTTTTTGGGGTCTTCCCGCAGTTTTGTACGCAGGCGCGAGATGCGGACGTCCATCGCGCGGTCAAAGCTCTCTGATGCAGCACCGCCAAGGGTTTCTTGCATTTGTGTGCGGCTGATCAGGCGTTTGGGTGCATCCAGAAACAGCCGCAACACTTCGCCTTCGGCATGCGAAAAGGGCGTCTCAACCCCTTGGGCATCTTCGAGCATGTATCTGTCAAAATGCGCGGTCCAATCGTTGAAGCGGGCAGTGTTGGCGGTTTGCGGCGCGGGGCGGTTGCTGCGCAGGCGGGCGCGGATGCGGGCGACAACTTCGGCGGGATCAAAAGGTTTGATGATGTAGTCGTCCGCCCCAAGCTCAAGCCCGGTGACGCGGTCCTGCACCTGAGCGCGGCCAGAGATGATGATCACCACAGCGCCTTTTTCAAGCGCCAACCGGTGCACGAGCGTCAGCCCGTCTGTGTCGGGCAGCGATAAATCCACCAAGCAGACATCGGGCGTTTGACGGGCAAGGGCGGCCTCAAACGCAGATGCGCGGCCAAAGCTGAGCGTGTCAAATCCAGCCTCTTGCAGGACGTCTGACAACAGGCTGCGAATCTCGGGTTCATCGTCGAGAATGCTGACCAGCGGGCGCTTCATTGGGCGGCCACATCGCGCGGGGCGATCAACGATGTCAGATCAGACGCAGCAAAGGGTTTGCGCAAGACGGGGGCGTGTTTTTGCGCCTCAAGGAACAAGGGGGCGTCGGGCGGCAACGAGGTCATCAGGATCAGCGGCAGACAGCCGGGGCCAAGACGCCGCACGAGGTCGATGCCGGTTGCGGCACCTGCAAGTTGGATGTCTGAGAGGATCAGCGAAATCTCAGGTAGATCGGCAAGCAGGGCGGTGGCTTCATCGGCGCTGGCAGCTTCGATCACGGAATGGCCGATTTCCATCAACATGTCGCGCAGCAACGCGCGCAGATCGTCGCGGTCTTCGACAAGCAAAGCCAGACCGGTGGGAGCACTGACCGCGGCGCGGTAGGGCAGGCGTAGTGTAACGCAGGCTCCGTCTGGGCCGTTGGATAGGCGCAGATCACCGCCAGCGATTTTGGTCATGTCGTAAACCATGGAGAGCCCGAGGCCCGACCCTTCGGCCCCTTTGGTGGTAAAGAATGGATCGAAGGCACGTTTGAGTGCGGCGTCTGAGAAGCCGGGACCAGTATCAGCGAGTTGCCATTCGATCCACGTGTCATGCACCAGCCGAACCGTCAGGGTGATACGCCCCGACGCACCGCAAGCATCACGGGCATTGAGAATGAGGTTCAGCAGGCTGTCTTGCACCATGCCTTTGTCAAGTAAAACAGGGCTTTGTGGTGTCTGGATATCGAGGTCAAGTTGCACAGCCGTTGGCAACGTTGCGGCGGCAAGTGTCGCGAGATCACCCATGAGGGTGGGTATGTCAGTGGCAACGGGGCGCAGGGTGCGCGCGCCTGTCATCTCGGCGATTGTGCTGAGCAGCGCACCCCCACGGCGGGCCGCAGCCAGCGTGCCTTCGATCAGCGGTTCGGCATCACCGGGCAAGGTGGGCAGGGTGCCAAGGCGCGATTGCATGCCAAGGATGATGGTCAGCAAATTCGAGAAATCATGCGCAAGGCCAGAGATCATCTGCGCGGCGAGTTCGCGTTTGCGGGTCTGTTGTAGGGCCACGCGGGTTTGGGTTTCTTCGGTCACGTCCATCGACAGGATATAGACGCCGCCCTGCATGTCAGGGGTAAAGGCCGTACGGATGCGACGCGCGCTGGGATCATCGGTGAATTCCACAACGCTTGCGGCGCCGCTGTAGGCCGTATCGAGCGCGGATGCGATTTTGTCATGGGCAAAAGTTCCAAGCGCGTCACGAATGTGGCGGCCAAGGATCGCGGAGTGTCTGCCGGGCAGCACCGATGATAGCTTGCGGTTGGAGTACGTATAGTGACCTGTGGCGTCCACATGCGCGATATGAGCCGGCATCATTTCGGTTGTCAGTCGCGTACGGGCCTCACTGGCGGTAAGCTGGCGTTTGGTTTCCTCAAGAGCTGTGATGCTGGCGGCAAGTTCGCGGTTGGTCGCCGCCAATTGTTCAGTGTGCGCAAGGACCTGATCATTCAGCGCACCAGCACGGGCGCGCAGCAATGTTTCCTGCGCTTTGGTGGCGGAGATGTCGGTGTAGACGGTGACCCAACCGCCATCGGGAAGGGGTGATCCTTCAACGCTAATGGTTCTGCCATTGGCGCGGGTGCGTTCCATGTAATGCGGCTCGAATGCGCGGGCCTGCATTGTCCGTTCTGTCAAGAAAGCCTCAAGGTCTTCGATATGCCCATATTCGCCAGATTGAGCGAGAAAGAGGATGCTGTCCTGAAATGTAGCACCGGGCGTGACAAGCGCATCGGGAAGAGAAAACATCTGCTGAAAAGGGGCGTTGCAGACAACGAGGCGCAGGTCATTGTTATAGATGGACAGCGCCTGAGCAATCAGGTTCAGCCCGGCAGTGGTCATAGCCTTGGTCACGTCATCAGCAATGTGCATCGGTGTCTCCTTTCGCAATGCCAACTTTGCACCAGAGAGCGAGAGGGGGGAAGGGCTGTAACAATTCGTAAGGATTGCGAAAACATCAGGAAAAAGTTGACGCTGACAGTGGATGCATCATCCTTGTACGACAACAGAATCGTGCAAGCGATTATACGTGCCCAATAGAGGCGCGGTTTGGGAGGAGACTTTTTTGGCCGACATGACACCTCAAGGCGGGGATACCCGTTCAATGCCTGCGTTGCTGCGACGCAATGCGGCGATGTTTGCCGACGCTCCTGCTTATCGTGAAAAAGAATATGGCATCTGGCAGACGTGGAGCTGGTCGCAGACGCTTGAAGAAGTCGAAGCGCTGGCGCTGGGGCTTTTGAATCTAGGGGTCAACGAAGGCGATTTTGTCGCTGTGATCGGACGCAACCGGCCAACGCTTTATTGGGCGATGATGGCGATTGAGATGTGTGGCGGCGTACCTGTGCCCCTGTATCAAGACGCCAACGCCGAAGAGATGGCCTATGTGATGAGCCATTGTGGTGCGCGCATGGCCGTGGTCGGCGACCAAGAACAGGTGGATAAGATCCTTGAAGTCGAAGACCAGCTGCCGAATTTTGAGCGGATGGTTTACCTCGATCCGCGGGGATTGCGCAAATATGACCATGCGCTGCTGGACCAATATGCATTGGTTCAGGAAGCGGGCCGGAAGGCGCGCGGCAAACTCGAAGCTGAGCTGGCGTCACGTGAGGCCAAGCTGAATTACGACAGCACTGGTGTGATGCTTTATACTTCCGGCACAACCGGCAAGCCTAAGGGCGTGGTGTTGAGCAACCGCAACATCATCGAGACGGCAAAATCTTCGTCTGAGTTTGATGATTTGCGCCAAAGCGATGACATTCTTGCCTACCTGCCGATGGCTTGGGTTGGCGATTTTATCTTTTCGGTGGGCCAAGCGCTGTGGACGGGGTTTTGCACCAACTGTCCTGAAAGCGCGGAAACCATGCATGTCGATCTGCGTGAAATAGGCCCTACCTATTATTTTGCACCGCCTCGGGTGTTTGAAACGCAGCTGACCAATGTGATGATCCGAATGGAAGATGCCAGCCCGATGAAAAAACGGCTGTTCGATTATTTCATGGCCCATGCGCGCAAAGTGGGCCCTGCGATCCTTGATGGCGAAGATGTTGGCGGGATGGACCGGCTGAAATACCGTCTGGGCGAGTTGTTCATCTATGGGCCACTCAAAAACACGCTGGGCTTTAGCCGCGTGCGTGTGGGCTATACGGCGGGCGAGGCGATTGGGCCGGAGATCTTTGATTTCTACCGAAGCCTCGGGATCAACCTCAAACAGCTTTACGGCCAGACAGAAGCGACGGTTTTCATCACCGCGCAGCCTGATGGCGAAGTGCGCAGCGATACGGTGGGGGTTGCGTGCCCCGGTGTGGAGCTGAAGATTGCTGACAACGGTGAGGTTTTCTACCGCTCGCCGGGCGTGTTCGTTGAGTATTACAAAAACCCCGAAAGCACCCGCGACACCAAGGATGCCGAAGGTTGGGTTGCGACAGGCGATGCAGGGTTTATCGAAGAAGGTTCAGGCCATTTGCGGATCATTGACCGGGCCAAAGACGTTGGCAAAATGGCTGATGGATCACTCTTTGCGCCAAAATACGTTGAGAATAAACTGAAGTTCTTTCCCAACATTCTTGAGGTTGTGCTGTTTGGTAATGAGCGCAGCGAATGCACTGCGTTTATCAATATTGACCTGACGGCTGTGGGCAACTGGGCTGAGCGAAACAACATCGGTTACGCGTCCTACCAAGAGCTTGCGCGGCATCCGCAGGTGATGGGGCAAATCCAGGAACATGTCGAAGAGGTCAACGCGAGCGTTGCCCAAGACGAGATGCTGTCGGGCTGCCAAGTGCACCGCTTTGTTGTCCTGCACAAAGAGCTGGATGCGGATGACGGCGAATTGACCCGCACCCGCAAAGTACGCCGCAAGATTATCGGTGAGAAATACGCCGATATCATCGCGGCACTTTATGATGGGTCCAAGTCGGTGAGCACCGAGACAGAAGTGACCTATGAAGATGGTCGCAAGGGGTCGATCAAAGCGACGCTAGAAGTGCGCAGCGCCAATGTGATGCCGGTTGCGGCCCGGATGGCGGCGCAATGACGCAACAGCACGCGTCTGCGACGACGTCCCGCCCGCCATCCCGTAATCGGAATGCCAGCATGCGTGTGACGTGTCACGGGACCGAAAACTGCGTTTGGGGAATGATATCCAATTGTGAGAGAGGATCCGCATGAAGGATTTGGCCGACAGCTATCAGACGGCAGACGGGCGCACGATTGGCCCTGTGGTCATGGAGATGAAAAACATCACGCTGAGCTTTGGCGGGGTGGAGGCGATCAAGGATATCTCGTTTGATATTCGCGAAGGTGAGATTCGGGCGATTATTGGGCCGAATGGGGCTGGGAAATCGTCGATGTTGAATGTGATTTCAGGCTTTTACGTGCCGCAAAAAGGTGAAGTCTGGTACAAGGGCGCGCGCCGTCCGCAGATGAAGCCGTTTCAGGTGGCCGAGCAGGGAATTGCGCGGACGTTCCAGAATATTGCGCTGTTTGAGGGCATGTCTGTGCTTGATAACGTGATGACGGGGCGGTTGACCCACATGAAGACCGGGTTGTTCGCGCAGGCGTTCTGGAAGGGCAAAGCGGAAGCAGAAGAGATTGCGAACCGGGAAGTTGCCGAAAGGATCATCGATTTCTTGGAAATTCAGGCCATTCGCAAGACGCCTGTATCGCGTCTGCCTTACGGTTTGAAAAAGCGCGTCGAGCTGGCGCGGGCCTTGGCCGCTGAGCCGTCGATCTTGTTGCTGGATGAACCGATGGCGGGAATGAACGTCGAGGAAAAAGAGGACATGAGCCGCTTTATTCTGGACGTGAACGACGAATTTGGCACCACGATTGCGCTGATTGAGCATGACATGGGCGTGGTGATGGACCTGAGCGACCGGGTGGTCGTGATGGATTATGGCCGCAAGATCGGCGACGGGACACCAAGCGAAGTACGCAACAATCAAGAGGTGATTGATGCGTATCTGGGTGTTGCGCATGATTGATTTGGGGAGACTTGTGGCGGCGTTGCGTAGATGCGGGACAATTGTAGCCTTTGCTTTGTTGTCTTCGGCGGCTCAGGCAAAGGATGCTGAGCTGTGCGATGGCGAGAGAGTCGCGGAGTATAGGCACATGTGTGCGGCTTACACGGCCTTTTGCTCTGCGTTTCTGGCTGATCCGGAAACACTCGATCGTTCATCCCTTTCTCCGTTACCGGGTAAGGCGCGCCGCGACTTTGCGTTCCCTAAGCTCCACAGCGACACGCTGGGTTTTCTTAAAACACCGCATTCGCGTATTTCGGTCGTCTATTACGACAACACGCCAGCCTGCGAGTTGCTGATGGTCGGTGTCAGCTACGCTGATTTTTCGAACGGCTATCGAGTGTGGAAGCAAGGTACCGGCAAGGATTTTGCGACGAGAAGTTCGATCGAACCCAAGTCAGCAAAACGAATGGATCATGCGTTTGCTGCAGTTTTTCTGGCAGGGCAGCGTGACGACGGACGCGTCACTGAATTGACGATGAACTGGAACCTTTCGAAGGGACTCACCCGGGTTAAGGTTGCTTACATGCGCCCGCGCGAACACACACGTAAGTTGTTGTCGATGGAGAAAAACTGATGAACGAACAACTGGCTTTCACCATCGAGGTGTTTCTTAACGGGCTGATGGCAGGGGTGCTCTATGCGCTTGTGGCTTTGGGCTTTGTATTGATCTACAAAGCATCCGGAATTTTCAATTATGCCCAAGGGGTTATGGCGCTTTTTGCGGCGATGACGCTGGTGGGTATTCAAAACGGGCAGGTGCCGTTTGCGCATCTGATCAACGCGATCTTTGGCACGGATGTGCACAAGTTCGGGTGGACCGTGCATTCGGGTTTTGCGATCCTATTTACCGTTATGGTGATGGTTGTGCTGGCTGTACTGGTGCAGCGGTTGGTGTTTCGACATCTAGTGGGCCAAGAGCCGATCATCCTGTTCATGGCGACGATTGGATTGGCGTATTTCCTTGAGGGCGTGGCCGATTTGATGTGGGGGTCCGAACTTAAGGCGCTGAATGTTTGTGCGACCGAAGGGCTTTGCCTTCCTCAAGGGCTGAACTCGTGGATTGATGAGACGACGTACAACACCTTTGGCTACGGCTTTTTCATCGACAATTTGGATATCGTGGCGAGCATCATTGCCGCGGTCTTGGTCTTAGGGTTGGTGATGTTTGCGCAATATACCAAGCAAGGGCGCGCGATGCGGGCTGTGGCGGATGACCATCAGGCAGCACTGTCCGTGGGGGTTTCGCTGAACTTCATCTGGATATTGGTATGGTCGCTGGCTGGTTTCGTGGCGCTGGTTGCAGGGATCATGTGGGGCGCGAAGTCGGGTGTGCAGTTCTCGCTGTCACTCATCGCGCTTAAGGCATTGCCAGTGTTGATGCTGGGTGGGTTTACCTCGATCCCTGGTGCAATCGTCGGCGGTTTGATCATCGGGGTCGGCGAGAAGATGTTTGAGTTCTTAATCGGTTCGCCATTCCTTGGTGGTGCCACAGAGAATTGGTTTGCCTACATGCTAGCGCTCGTCTTCCTGGTGTTCCGTCCGCAGGGTTTGTTCGGGGAGAAGATCATTGAGAGGGTTTGATATGACGCGACTGTTAGAATTAGCGAAGCGTATAGGCCTCTTTGCGTGCGCTCTCGGCGTAGCCACAACTGTTCAAGCTGCCTGTATCGACGACGCCGGCGGCCCGCAGATCGAGAAATTTGAGACCTTTAAGGCAGCAATGCTTGAAGGAAACTTTGAGTTGGCTGCCGCGCAGGTGGATATGGGCGGCAACCGCGAGAACGAAGTGGTTAGGGGTCTTAATCGGCTCAAACTGCAGGGGCTTGAAGGTTTCGACCGATGCGTTTTGCTAAGCCGCCGGGTTCACAGCCCCAATTTCACATCTGAGATATTGTACTTCACCGTTGGTGCAGACGTCGAATACTGGTTGTTGTTGTCTGCGGTGCAGGTCGACGGCGAGGTATCTTTGACGGATGTAACCTTGAGCGATAGTTACAAGCGGTTCCGGGAGTGGCTGCAATGATGAGTATTTCGGCACGATCACAAATGTCCAGAAAGGGCTGCACATATGTTCTATCGTGAAGCAGGCGATTTCAGCACAACCTATGCTGAGGACCAGCAGACATTTCCGATCAAGTTTGATCGCTACCGCTACTATGTGGTGCTGTTCATCGCGATTGTGGTCATTCCATTCATGGTCAATGACTACTGGGTGAACTCGATTTTCATGCCCTTCTTGATCTACGCGATCGCGGCGATTGGATTGAATATTCTGGTGGGATATTGCGGACAGGTGAGCCTTGGGACCGGCGGGTTCATGGCTGTGGGGGCATACGCTTGCTATAAGTTGATGACGTCGATGCCTGATGTGAGCATGTTTGTGCATGTTTTGCTGTCGGGTCTGATTACGGCCGCGGTTGGTGTGCTGTTTGGTCTGCCAAGCTTGCGGATCAAGGGGTTTTACCTCGCCGTGGCGACGCTTGCGGCGCAGTTCTTTTTGGTGTGGCTGTTTAACCGGGTGCCGTGGTTTTACAACTACTCCGCTTCGGGCCAGATCAGTGCACCAGAACGCGATACTTTCGGGATCATCATCACCGGGCCGAACACCGAAGCCTGGGCGGCTTACGGGTTCTGTCTTATCTTTACGATCGCCTCTGCGGTGATCGCGCGCAATCTGACGCGGGGCTCTGTTGGGCGCCGTTGGATGGCGATCCGGGATATGGATATCGCCGCCGAGATCATCGGTGTGAACCCACTGCGTGCGAAACTGACGGCATTTGCGGTCAGCTCGTTTTTCATCGGGATTTCAGGCGCATTGTTCTTTGCGATCTATCTGGGCGCGGTTGAGGTCGGCGAGGTGTTCGGCATCACCAAGTCTTTCTTGGTGCTGTTCATGATCATCATTGGTGGGCTTGGCAGCATCTTTGGCAGCTTTGCCGGGGCGGCATTCTTGGTATTGCTTCCAGTGGTGCTCAAGGTTGTGGGCGTGGATCTGCTGGGCTGGCCTACGGACATCGTGGCGCATTTGCAGTTGGTGATCGTGGGCGCGCTGATCGTGATATTCTTGATCGCAGAACCACATGGCATCGCGCAACTGTGGCGCGTGGCCAAAGAGAAATTGAGATTGTGGCCCTTCCCGCACTAGGCTGGGGGCACATGGGTGGGCAGATTGCTCACCCTACGGGACGACCGGGAAAACCCGGCAGTTAATCGGATAATATCCAAGGGAGGAAACACCGATGAAATATAGACTAGGTAAACGAGTTGCTGCGGGGGCCGTCGCAGGTCTGATGGCAGCAAGCCCCGTGATGGCGGATCTTGTATTTCCAAGCATGAGCTACCGGACTGGGCCATATGCGGCAGGGGGCATCCCTTTTGCTGACGGCTATGCGGATTACTTCACGATGATTAACGCCCGTGATGGCGGCATCGGCGGCGTGATGACAACCGTGCCAGAATGCGAAACCGGCTATAACACCGAAAAAGGTGTTGAATGCTACGAGTCGCTCAAAGGCGGCGGCGGGTTGGTTTACCAACCTCTGTCCACAGGCATCACATATCAGCTGATCCCAAAAACCACAGCTGATGACATTCCAATGCACACAATGGGCTATGGCCGGACGTCTGCAAAGAATGGCGAAGTGTTCACGCACACATTCAACTACCCTGCCAACTATTGGGATGGTGCGTCTGGTGCTGTGAACTATCTGCTCAAGGAAAACGGTGGCGATCTGAACGGCAAGAAGATCGCGCTGGTTTACCACAACTCCGCTTATGGCAAAGAGCCGATCCGGACGTTGCAAGAACTGTCCAAGAAGCACGGTTTTGAGTTCAAAGAAGTGCCCGTTGACCACCCTGGTCAGGAGCAGAAATCGCAGTGGCTTCAGATCCGTCGCGACAAGCCTGACTATGTGATCATGTATGGTTGGGGTGTGATGAACCAGGTTGCCGTTCAGGAAGCCGTCAACATCCGCTTCCCGATGGAAAACTTCATCGGCGTTTGGTGGTCCGGTTCGGAGAATGATGTGCTTGCTGCTGGCGAAGGTGCCAACGGCTACAAGGCGCTGACGTTCCACGGTGTAGGCAGCGACTTCCCTGTGTTCGACGACATCCAGAAATACGTTGTTGATGCAGGAAATGCTGCTGGCGCGGGCGATCAGATCGGTACGGTTTTGTATAACCGCGGTTTGTACGCAGCGATGCTTGCGGCTGAAGCTGCTCTGAACGCTCAGGGTATCCACGGAACTGCCGACATTACGCCTGGAATGATGCGTGACGGAATGGAAGCACTGGAAATGACCGAAGCGCGTATGACCGAACTGGGTCTGCCGAACTTTGGTCCTGAGTTCAAAGTCAGCTGCCAAAACCACGGCGGCAACGGCCTTGTTGGTGTTACGCAGTGGGATGCATCGACCAAGACATGGTCGTTGATTTCTGACTTCTCAGCGACAGATGCTGATGTTGTTCAGCCCCTGATCGACGCGGATTCTGCGGCCTATGCGGCAGAAAACAAGATCGAAGCTGGCTGTTAATAAACCGTTCTTTCCCCGGCCGCTGCACCGTGTTGCGGCCGGGGAATTTAAGATTATTTGGAAAGATGAAGCCTCATGCTGGATGCTGCCAAAACCAATGACGTCACCTCCGAGACCTTGCTTGAGGTCAACAATATCGAGGTGATCTACAATCATGTGATCCTTGTGTTGAAGGGCGTGAGTTTGAATGTCCCCAAGGGGGGTATCATTGCGTTGCTGGGCGGTAACGGTGCGGGCAAGACGACGACCCTCAAGGCGATTTCCGGTTTGCTTGCCAGCGAGCGCGGCGAGGTGACCAAGGGGTCGATCAAATACCGAGGTCGCGAAATTCAACACACCGATCCGGCAGAGACCGTCAAAAGCGGTGTGGTTCAGGTGATGGAGGGGCGGCACTGTTTTGAGCACCTCACCATCGAGGAAAACCTGCTGACCGGTGCCTATACGCGCGGGGATGGCAAAGCAGCCATCGCGGCGGATTTGGAGATGGTGTACAACTATTTCCCGCGTCTGCGGGAGCGGCGGAAATCCCAAGCGGGTTATACATCGGGCGGGGAGCAACAGATGTGTGCTGTGGGCCGTGCATTGATGAGCCGTCCTGAAACGATCTTGTTGGATGAGCCGTCGATGGGACTGGCCCCACAATTGGTCGAGCAGATTTTTGAGATTGTGAAGACGATCAACGAAAAGGAAGGCGTGACCTTCCTGCTTGCGGAGCAGAACACCAACGTGGCGCTGCGCTATTCGCATTACGGTTATATCTTGGAAAGCGGACGCGTCGTGATGGACGGTCCTGCCGCGGATTTGCGTGAAAATCAGGATGTGAAAGAATTTTACCTGGGTATGTCGGATGAGGGACGCAAGTCGTTCCGCGACGTGCGCAGTTATCGGCGGCGTAAGCGCTGGTTGAGCTAAGGGCGTGGAGGCAGATAGCTTCGTTTTATGCATTAGGGTGGCAGAGTGGAACACATGGTGAGCACAGGTTACTTCGATGAGCTTGAGACGCGCAGCATGGACGCGCGTGCCAAAGATATTGCGGCTGCCCTACCGGCGCAGATCGCGCGGGCGCAGGCGCTGTGTGGGTATGGCGACACATTGGCGGGCATTGATGCGGCCCAGGTCACGCAAGTCGCCGACTTGGCCGATCTGCCCGTGTTGCGCAAATCCGAGCTTGGCCGCGCACAGGCATCACAACCTCCCTTTGGCGGCTTCACGACCAAGCCCGCTTGCGGCTTCAGTCATGTTTTTCAATCCCCTGGCCCTATTTACGAACCCTCAAGTGTCGCGCCGAACTGGTGGCGCATGGGGCGGTTTCTGCATGCCTGCGGGATCGGTAAAGGCGACATTGTGCAAAATTGCTTTGGCTATCACCTCACGCCAGCGGGTATGATTTTTGAAAGCGGCGCGCGGGCTGTTGGGGCAGCGGTTTTGCCCGCTGGAACCGGCCAAACGGAGCTGCAGGTGATTGCGGCGCGAGACGTTGGGACGACCGCCTATGCGGGTACACCAGATTATCTCAAAGTGATCCTTGAGAAAGCCGACGAGATGGGCGTGACCCTTGGCATTACCCGTGCCGCAGTTGGCGGCGGTGCTTTGTTTCCAAGCTTGCGCGCTTGGTACGCTGAACGCGGCATTACCTGTTTGCAGTGCTACGCCACGGCTGATTTGGGCAACATCGCCTACGAAACCCCGGCTGTTGAGGGGATGATCGTGGATGAAGATGTTATCCTAGAGATTGTCACGCCCGGCACAGGCATTCCTGTGGCCACCGGCGAAGTTGGTGAGGTGGTTGTGACCACGCTGAACCCTGATTATCCGCTCATCCGATTTGCGACAGGAGACCTGAGTGCCGTAATGGAGGGGCCGTCGCCTTGCGGTCGGACCAATCTGCGCATCAAAGGTTGGATGGGCCGCGCGGATCAGACGACCAAGATCAAGGGCATGTTTGTGCGCCCTGAGCAGGTCGCCGATCTGGTCGCGCATCACAGTGAAATCACCCGAGCGCGGGTCATTGCCAGCCGCGTCGGTGAGCAAGACGTCATGACTGTCCGCATTGAATCGTCCAGTGGCGACGCGGCAGCTTACGGCGCATCTGTTGCCCAGCTGTTGAAGATGAAGGGGCAGATTGAGGTCGTCGCCCCCGGTAGCCTGCCGAAGGATGGTTTGGTAATCGAAGATCAACGGACCTACGAGTAAGTCAGCCACTGGCATTCCTGACAGAAATCGTCGAAATAGAGACATGACCTCTACGCCGACCAATATTGCACCACCTTCTGTGCCCCGCGAGGGAATGCGCCTGCTTAAGGGCGTGTCGCTGCTTGTGGCGAGCATTTGCGCATTACCGATGTTGGCGGTGGCCATTGCGGCGCTCACTGGCGGCACGCAAACCGTGCGCCACCTGGCCGAGACGGTTTTGCCAGGCTACGCAGGCACCACGCTGCTGTTGGTGGTGCTGGTCACTGCAGGCACCTTTGCGATTGGCGTTAGCGCCGCGTGGCTGGTGACAATGACCCGCTTTCCGCTGGTGCGGGTGCTTGAGGTCGCATTGGTGCTGCCACTGGCGTTTCCGGCTTACGTGTTGGCCTATGCCTATACCCATATTCTGGACCACCCCGGCATTGTGCAAACGACCTTGCGCAGTGTGACGGGGTGGGGTCCGCGCGATTATTGGTTCCCAGAGATACGCTCGCTTGGTGGTGCCGCACTGATGCTGATCCTTGTGCTGTATCCGTATGTTTATCTTTTGGCGCGAGCGGCGTTTCTGCAGCAAAGCGGCAGCACGTTTCTGGCTGCACGGGCGCTAGGTTCCAGCGCTTGGGTCGCTTTCTTTAGGGTCAGCCTGCCGCTGGCGCGCCCCGCCATCGCGGGCGGCGTGCTGTTGGCAGTGATGGAGACGATCGCAGATTTTGGCACAGTCGCATATTTCGGCGTCCAGACATTTGCCACGGGCATCTACACCAGCTGGTTTTCTCTGTTTGATCGATCAGGGGCTGCGCAGCTTGCGCTTTGTTTGCTGAGTTTCGCGCTGCTGTTGGCGATGTTGGAGCGTGCCCAGCGAGGAGGGGCCAAATACCATGATCCGTCACGGCGCGCGGATGTGATGCCGCCCGTTCCCTTGCGCGGCATGCACGCTGTGACCGCGCTGTTGGTCTGTGGTCTGCCGGTGGTTTTTGGGGCGTTGCTGCCGATTGGTGTGCTTCTCTGGATGGGGATTGGGTCGGAGCAGAATATTCTGAGCCCGCGGTATCTGGGGTTTATCCGTAATTCGCTAACGCTGGCCGGGATCGCGGCCGTTGTGACCGTGATGGCAGCGATCTGCGTTGGGTTCTTTCAGCGGCTTCGGCCAGGGCGGTTATCGCGGGGGGCGGCGTATGTTGCACGGTTGGGCTATGCGGTGCCGGGTGGCGTGATTGCTGTTGGGTTGCTGGTGCCATTTGCGGCATTCGACAATCAGTTGGATGCGTGGATGCGCGCCACGTTTGATATTTCCACCGGATTGCTGATCACGGGATCGATCTGGTTGCTGATCACGGCATATCTGGTGCGCTTTCTGGCTGCCGCCCTTGGGGCTTATGAGGGGGGGCAGGCGATGGTGCACGCGAATATGGACGCAGCGGCCCGTTCATTGGGTGAAACACCACTGGGCACGTTGCGCCGGGTGCATCTGCCGATTTTGGCCCCAAGCCTGCTGACAGCGTTGTTGATCGTGTTTGTTGATGTCATGAAAGAGCTGCCCGCAACGCTGATCATGCGGCCCTTTAATTATGACACGCTGGCGGTGCAGGCCTACCGTCTTGCCAGTGATGAACGGCTGAATGGGGCCGCGGTACCGAGCCTTGTGATTGTGGCAGTGGGGCTATTGCCGGTGATCTTGATCTGCCGTCAGGTGGGCCGGCCGCGTTAGACGATCGCGGATAACGACGCACTACCCACGATTTTAGTCTCCCATTGTGCTACTATGATCTCTCAATGTTCAGCATTTTTCATAAACTGACGGAGGCGGACGCGCAGAGGGCCGCTGTTGGGCGACATGCTGCTGGACGTGGTCTGTCGCTTTGCCGCGATGAAAGTGGTGCGGCCGAGTGGACGCTGGATTTCGAAATGAATGGCGAGCGCCGCGAGCTTCGTTTGGGCGCATACCCGGAGATGTCCGTGAAGGTGGCGCGGGCGGAGGCTGCGAAATGGCGCCGTCTTGTGCGCAGCGGGTTTGATCCAACCATACAGCAAGAGAAAATCCGCGCTGATGCGGCACGCAATCTGCACCAGTTCTATTGCTGAATAAAATGAGGCGGCTGGCTCCGTTAGACGGTCACGCATTGAGCTGATCGGCTTCGTTCGGGTCGAGGTTGGCAGGCCATCCAAACTGAAATATTTCGGATGCCTTAGCCACAAACAGATTGGTGCACAGCTGATGACAGGAAGAAAGAAAGCCGTTGTAAAGATGATGACCTGAAGCAAACTTTTCAGCTATATGCCCGCATCGTTCTAGGAAACTGCAATCATCAGCATGACCAGCTATGAATAATCGACGAGACATTGGGGACGGCTTTGGCGGATGCCTTGTAAGGCGCAAAAATCTCTTATTAAAATTCACTTAGGTTAATGACGGTGCACAGACCGCCATTCCCCTTCAGGACTCAGCCAGCATCACTTTCGCCTGATCCCTCTGGCCCTTGCCCCTGATGCAAGGCACCATATGTGTTAGCAAGCAAACCCAAACAAGCGAGACCGATATGACCGACACCTACACGCCCCCCAAAGTCTGGACATGGGAGGCTGAGAACGGCGGCCAGTTCGCCAACATCAACCGGCCCATCGCGGGCAAAACCCACGATAAGGCGTTGGAAATCGGTAAGCACCCTTTGCAGCTTTATTCGCTGGCAACGCCCAATGGCGTCAAGGTTACCATTCTGCTCGAAGAACTGTTGGCCGCTGGTCATACAGGTGCGGAATATGATGCTTGGCTTGTGAATATCGGTGAAGGGAACCAATTTAGTTCCGGTTTTGTTGAGGTGAATCCCAACTCAAAGATCCCAGCCTTGATGGATCATTCCGGTGATGCGCCGCAGCGGGTATTCGAATCTGGGTCAATCTTGCTCTATCTGGCTGAAAAATTCGGGGCCTTCATGCCGACGGATGCCGCCCAAAAGACCGAAATGATGAGCTGGCTCTTTTGGCAAATGGGTTCAGCGCCGTACCTTGGTGGTGGTTTTGGTCACTTCTATGCCTATGCACCGGAGAAATTCGAATATCCGATCGACCGGTTTTCGATGGAAGCCAAACGTCAGCTTGATGTGATGGACCAGCATCTGGCCGAGCATGACTACTTCGCAGGCTCGTATTCAATTGCCGATATGGCGATCTGGTCGTGGTACGGGCAACTGGTGCTAGGTCGGCTTTATGGGGCCGCGGAGTTCCTTGATGTGGCGTCCTACAAAAACGTCATGCGCTGGGCTGAAGCGATTGATGCGCGCCCTGCCGTGACGCGCGGGCGCATGGTCAATCGCGCTTTTGGTGATGATCTGTCGATGCAATTGCATGAACGCCATGATGCCAGCGACTTTGAAACCAAGACGCAGGATAAGATTGCGCCGGAGATTTAACTAAACGGCGGCATCGTTTCAATTCCGACTATTTTAGTCGGAAAGGGTTGCGCGCCGCCGCTCAATCTGTTCCTTAGTAAACAAGTCAGGAATTGCCGCGGCGATTCCGGCAACGTAACTAAAGGATATGATACCGTGAAACTAATGACGTCTACCGCGCTTGGCCTTGCCCTCGCATCAATCGCTCTGCCCGCGCTCGCCGAAGGTGAGCTGAACCTTTATTCCTCGCGCCACTACGATACAGACGAGCGGCTCTATTCAGATTTCACTGAAGCCACCGGCATCAAAATCAACCGCATTGAGGGCAAAGCAGATGAGCTTTTGGCCCGGATGCAGGCTGAAGGCGCGAACTCTCCCGCCGATGTCGTGTTAACCGTCGACACCAGCCGCCTCAAGCGCGCCAAGGATATGGGCCTGCTGCAGGCCATCGATAGCCCAATGCTTGAGGAAAAAGTGCCTGCTAACCTGCAGGATGTGGACAATCAGTGGTTCGGCTTTTCCCAGCGCGGACGGATCATTTATTACGCCAAGGACACCGTGGCGAACCCGCCAATGACGTATCTCGACCTTGCTGATCCTGCCAACAAAGGTCTGGTCTGCATTCGGTCGTCCTCCAACACGTATAACCAGACATTGCTGGCAGCTATCGTCACCCATGAAGGTGAAGAAAAGGCGACAGAATGGGCGCAAGGTGTTGTCGATAACATGGCCCGTGCGCCTCAGGGCGGCGACACTGACCAACTGCGCGGCATCGTTTCGGGTGAATGTGGCATCGCGGTCTCGAACACCTACTATTTTGCACGTGCGATCCGCAAAGATGTGGACGGCGTGAGTGCTCAGATCGACAAGATCGGCCATATCTTTCCGGATCAGGACGGCAATGGCGCGCACATGAACCTTTCGGGTGGTGGTGTGGCAGCCAATGCACCCAACCGCGATAACGCGGTGGCGTTCTTGGAATATCTCACATCACAACAGGCGCAGGAGTATTTCTCGGCTGGTAACGATGAATACCCGGTCGTTGAAGGCTACGATCTTGCTCCCTCTGTCGCACAATTGGGCACGTTCAAAGCGGATGAGGTAAATCTATCTGAAGTGGCGCTGAACATCCCCACCGCGCAGAAGATCTTCAACGCTGTTGGCTGGGAATAACCCCAACCAACACAACGATGAAGCAGGGCGGTCCTATGGGGCCGCCCTTTGCTTTGCGGGGGGCAGGTTTAGAGATGAACCAATTCCGATGCTTGGGTTGAGCCCAGAGTAACTGTTTTCGAAGCGTACAGTTTTTGACGTTCGCAATTTTTCGCGGGCTTTGGCTACGTTCGCAGGAGCAATTTGAGTCTCAAGAGAAGCCGATTGCGACCAATGAAACCTAAGGAAACTGACAGGTTGGTTCAGGGCTGATCTGAGAAAAGCGCCTTGTTAGATTGACCTACTTCAGTGCCTACTCATCCCCGACGGAGGGGGAACGGCGCATGGAACGAAAATTAGCGGCGATACTTGCTGCCGACGTTGTTGGGTATTCCGCGATGATGGCGGATGACGAAGAGGCCGCACTGGCCGACCTCAAAGAACATCGTGAGACCGTTTTTGACCCGATTTTAGCGACCTACAGTGGGCGGATCATCAAATTGATCGGCGATGGTACACTGGTTGAATTTCCATCGGCCGTCGATGCCGTTCAGTTTGGATTGGATGTTCAAAGGGAGTTAGCCAATCAAAGTTCGCGCCTGCAGTTGCGCATTGGAATTCATCTTGGTGATGTGATTCTGGAAGATGATGACATTTATGGGCACGGCGTAAATATCGCGGCCCGGCTTGAGACGCTGTCGCCGGTGGGCGGTATTTGCATATCCTCCATCGTTTATGAGTGTATTGGTCGTCGAATTGCCGATTTTTTTTCGGACATGGGGCAAAACACCTTAAAAAATATGTCCAACTCCATCCGATTATACGCGTGGCAACCAAAAGAAGAAATTACGGCTCCCCCGGTAAGGCAGGAAAGAGAGAAGCCCTCAGTCGCCGTGTTGCCCTTCGTGAATATGAGCGAGGATGAGGACCAGCAATATTTCAGCGACGGTATTTCAGAAGACATCATCACAGGGCTCTCACGGTTCCGAACCTTGCTTGTTGTCGCCCGCAGTTCGTCGTTTAAATTCAGACAGTCGGACTTGAGCGACAGCGAAATCGCGGCCAAACTTGGGGTGCAATATTTGGTCGAAGGGAGTGTGCGCAAAGCCGGAAACAGAGTCAGGATATCCACACAGTTGATTGCGGCAGACACTGGCAACCACCTTTGGGCCGAGCGGTATGATCGAAACCTTGAAGACATCTTTAATGTCCAGGATGAGGTAACTCAAAATATTATCGCCGTGCTTCCAGGACGGGTCCAGCACGATGTTGCTGAAAGAAGTACTCTCAAGCCCACAGAAAACATGAAAGCGTATGAGCTTTTGCTGAAGGGTAAGGCCCTCCGTGACGGATTGAACCCACAAGATACTGCGCGGGCTAAACAATACTTTGAAAAAGCTCTCAAATTGGATCCAACCTATGCCCGCGCGTACATGTATCTTGCCGATACGTATGTGGTTGATATGTGGCTCGGCCTTGCCGATCCGGACGCGCCCAAACACGCCTTGGATATCGCCCGCAAAGGGGCCGCGCTCGACAACAACGATGTCTATATTCAGGACCAACTTGGATATGCCTATTTATGTGCCCAATTGTGGGGTCATGCGGATGTGCAGTTCGAAAAAACACTGTCGCGAATTGTTAATGAAGCGGAGTCCATGGCGTGGTGTGGGTATGGATTTTTGCTCCTTTCCCGTCACGAAAAAGCATATGACGTTGTCATCGAAGCAATGAGACTTGACCCGCTCCATCCCCCGGCTCTGGATTGGATACTCGGGCAAGTTTATTTTTTCCTTGGCCGATACGACGATGCAGTTGGCAAGTTAATCGGCGAAGCGCATTTGAATTCGATAGCGGATGCGTTTCTCGTAGCGGCATTTGCGCATTCTGAACGGCAAAGCGAGGCCGAAGCTGCGTTAGAAACTTTTGTCCAACGCCGGCGCGCGGAGCTTGAGAGCCGCGGCATATCAGCGGGTGCAAACACTATCTCGGAACTTGCCGGAGGTTTTAGGGCAACGTGGCGAAATCCTGACGATTGGGTTTTGCTCGCCTCTGGGCTGCGCCGAGCGGGCCTACCAGATTAAACATCGGGTCTCTTTTTGGAGCGGATGAAGGAATACTGCGCCTGCTTAGCAGCCATCATGAGATGGCTACCGGGTATAGTCATAGAAAAAGCCGCCCCCGAAGGAGCGGCTTTTGTTCACGATACAGTGCTGTCTTAACCCTGGCGGGCTTTGAAGCGCTTCTGTGTCTTGTTGATCACATAGACGCGGCCTTTGCGACGCACAACACGGCAATCACGGTGCCGATTCTTGAGCGAGCGGAGTGAATTGCGAACTTTCATCAGTTCAATCCTTCCAAATCATGGCGCGGGCCAGCGCCGGGTTGCGGGCGACCCCATAGAAAAGGGGCCAGTGAAACAGGTGGTGGGCGATACTGGGATCGAACCAGTGACCCCTTCGATGTCAACGAAGTGCTCTACCGCTGAGCTAATCACCCCCTATGAAACGCGAAATTCTCTACCCCAAATAAAATGGGGCGCGAAAACGACGCGCCGGTTTGGCTGCTATAAAAGGAGTCGCGGGGCGGATCAAGGGCTTTTGGCTTTGAATAAACATGCGCTATGGTCGCAGGCGGAAGGAACTACGATGACACACCCGGCCTTTGAAGTGTTGCAACCGGATCGGAACCGGTCCTGCGTCGTTTTTGCGTCGCCTCATTCGGGGCGTGATTACCCGTGGTCCTTCCTGCGAACAACGGTTCTGAACGAGCATGCGATCCGGTCTTCTGAGGATGCATTTGTCGATCGCCTGTTCGATTGTGCCCCAGATTTTGGCGCGCCCTTCATCAAGGCGGAGGCCCCGCGCGCCTACGTGGACCTTAACCGGGCGGCGGATGAACTGGACCCGGCACTGATCGAAGGCGTGCGCCGTTTGGGGCATAATCCACGTGTCGCCTCAGGCCTGGGGGTTATCCCGCGGGTCGTGGCCAATGGGCGTGCGATCTACCGAGGAAAGATGAGCATGGACGAGGCCACGATGCGCATTGAGAGCTGCTGGCGGCCCTACCACGCGATGGTGCAGACCCTTTTGGATGCCGCACATGACCGGCACGGTCAGGCGGTGTTACTGGATTGTCATTCGATGCCCCATGAAGCAATCG
Source organism: Sulfitobacter sp. SK012 (assembly GCF_003352085.1). Lineage (NCBI taxonomy): Bacteria > Pseudomonadati > Pseudomonadota > Alphaproteobacteria > Rhodobacterales > Roseobacteraceae > Sulfitobacter > Sulfitobacter sp. SK012. The sequence goes on along the minus strand of NZ_CP025804.1, from coordinate 4,267,039 downwards.
ACGGTGTTGCGCGCGCTGGTATGACACGGCCTGACGTTGTGCTGGGTGACCGTTTTGGTGCGGCTGCGAGTGGTGATGTTGTGGACCGGGTCGAGGCGGCCTTTGTCGCGGCAGGGTTCAATGTAACCCGCAATTCGCCCTTCGCAGGGGCATATATCACGCAAGCCTACGGGCGGCCTCAACGCGGGCAGCATGCAGTGCAGATCGAAATCGACCGCTCGCTTTATATGAATGAAACGCTTATTCGGCCAAACGCTAATTTCGACGCCGTGCGCGAGGCTTTGCGCGGGGTTGTTGCGGATGTGGCACAGATTGGTCAAGGGCGGGTGCCTTTGGCGGCTGAGTGACTCGGCGCGTTTGTCTGGCAAGCGGCGAAAACACTGTAACAAACGAGACCGGCTGAGTTAAATCAACGCAGCGACCGGCCTTTGATTATAGCGCGGCTGCCATATTTGTCGCGAATGGTATCTGTTGCGCGCTCGGCTTTGCCGCGTTGAACCGCGCTGGGATCCAGTAAATCACCCGACAGGTCTGATTCTTTTGCATCGATCAAGTTCGAGAGGCCGCACCCAATAAGCCTGTAGGGCCCCTGATTCCCGACCTGATCAAACAGATCGCGCGCGGTGCGGTAGATGCGATCTGCCAACTGAGTCGGATCGCGCAGAGCGACGCGACGCGACAACAGGCTATGATTTGAGCGTTTGAGTTTGAGGGTGACAACGCGGCCCGCCATGCCTTTGGCCTTGGCACGGTCCGAGACCTGTTCGGCCAACCGCCAGATGTGCCCATCAAGGACTTCGAGATTTGACGTGTCATCGCCGAAGGTTGTTTCCTTGGAGATCGATTTGACCGGCGCATGGGCCGAAATGCGTCGTCGATCCTGACCGCGTGCAAGGTGCCAAAGCCGCCCACCCATGCCGCCAAAGCGCGCGACCAAATCAGCTTGTTCCCAACGCAACAGATCCGAAAAGGTGCGAATGCCAGCTTTGTCCAGCGCAGCTTGAGTGACGGCACCGACGCCCCAGATCAGTTTGACGGGCCTGTCGCGCAGGAAGTCAGCGGTTTCATGGGTGCCAATCACCGAAAAGCCGTTTGGTTTGTCGAGGTCCGAGGCGACCTTGGCCAGAAACTTATTGTGGCTGAGGCCAATGGACCCGGTCAACCCCAGCTCGGTTTTCATACGGCGCACAAGGCGGCCTAACATCACGGCCGGCGGGGCCCCGTGGAGCTGCGCGGTCCCGGTCATGTCGAGAAAGGCCTCGTCGAGCGATAGCGGTTCAATGGCGGGCGTAAGTTCTTCCATCATTGCGCGGATGGCGCGCGACGCCTCAACATAGGCCTCCATGCGCGGCTTGATGATCACCGCCTCAGGGCAAAGCTTGAGCGCTTGGAACATCGGCATCGCTGAGTGAACGCCCCTGATGCGCGCAATATAGCAGGCAGTAGACACAACTCCGCGCCGCCCACCGCCAATAATGACAGGCTTGCCGTCTAACTCTGGATTATCGCGCTTTTCCACTGAGGCATAAAAGGCATCGCAATCCATATGTGCTATGGACAGATCAAAGAGTTCAGGATGCGACAAAGTTCGAGGGCTGGCGCAGGCCGGGCAACGGCGCGCGGGTTCAAATTCGGTCAGACAGTCGCGGCAGAATGCGGGCATGGGGATTGCGGCCTGAGGTTGGATGCACCAGATATAAACCGGAGCCAGGAGGATGAACATGGAATTCTATGGGGCAAAACTTGCGCTGTATCTTGGTGACCAGCTGGCGGTGATCTTGCGCGATGAAAAGCCGGGGCTGCCCTTTGCGGGCTATTGGGATCTGCCGGGCGGGGGGCGCGAGGGCAATGAAACGCCTATCGCTTGTGCCCTGCGCGAGTGTCACGAAGAACTGGGGTTGAACGTGCCCAAGGCGTCCGTGATCTGGCAGCGCGCCTTTGAAGAAGCAGGATGTGCCAAATGGTTCTTTGTGGCGAAACAGCCAGCTGATATGTCGAAAAACGTGCAGTTTGGTGATGAAGGCCAACGCTGGATGCTGATGAGCGAACAGGAGTTTCTGGCGCACCCCAAGGCAGTTCCGGCGTTTCAGGACCGCCTAAAGGTTTGGATAGGTGAACGGGATGGGTGACATAAAAGCCCCCCGCTGATGGTAGCGGGGGGAGGTGACGAACATCAGGAAGATCCAGTTCGTCGGGGAGTATCACCATCTATCATCTACCATATTGTGGGTTTTTGACCTAGTCAGGAATTCCTGACCAAGCGGTAAATGCATGTTTGTTGTGAATTTAGCACACGCGTAGGTTTAATATTAGGTGTTCGCTATCTCTAAGAGAATAGCTCTTGCGGCTGCCGCTGGATCTGCCGCCTGCCAAATTGGACGGCCAACAACCACGTGATCCGCACCATTTGAAATCGCTCGTGCTGGGGTCGCTACACGTTTTTGATCTCCCAAATCGGCTCCCGCGGGGCGTACCCCCGGGGTCACAATTAAGCGGCCATTGGCTTCGGGCAATGCACGGATGAGTGCTGCCTCTTGGGGCGATGCGATGACGCCGTCGGCTCCAGCCTCAAACGCACGGGCAGCGCGGGTCACAACCAGATCAGAGATATCGCCGGGCTGGATCAACGCATCATCCAGATCGGCCCGGTCCAGCGATGTCAGGATCGTAACGCCAAGGATCTTGAGTGATGTGCCTGCAGCGCCTTCCTTGGCGGCGCGGATAACATGCGGATCACCATGTACGGTCAGAAAATCTAGATCGAATTGCGCCAGTCCACGCACGGCAGCCTCAACAGTAGCACCAATATCAAAGAGCTTCATATCCAGAAAAATACGTTTGCCGTGTTCCTGCTTCAGCTCGTTGGCGAGCGCCAGCCCGCCTCCAGTGAGCATACCAAGGCCAATTTTGTAAAAGCTGACTGTATCACCGAGCCGTTCGGCAAGCTCTAGCCCCATCACGGCGTTTGGTACATCAAGGGCAACGATCAGGCGGTCATCAGTCATGGGGGCGCTCCGGCACAGGGGTAAACGGCCTTGGTTTACGGAGGGCAGGGGGCCAAGTCCATGCTGAAATGGCCCGTGTGGAGCGATAGAGAACACGTTCTCGCAAGGCTTGGGCCGGGGCGCGCAAATTGCGTTATGGGTTTAAGGAGTTTGGAGCCGGCACCTTCGTGCTAGATATCTATGACCAACTTATTTGTTCTTTGCGCCCTCAAAGGGTCGTTTCGCACAACTCCGGGCAGGTTTCGAGATCGCCAATGTAAGGACCATCGACTTCCGAAACCGTAAGCTGGGCCAATCGGGCCTGCTTACTTAACTGCAAGTACCGGATGTGCTGGTTGTATCAGGCGGCGTTTCGACCGGGCAGGCGCGCGATCTGCTGAAGCCACTCAAAAGGTTCGAATTTGGCCCGACCAGCGCGGGGTGCTGGATGCTGGGGTGCGAAATCGGAGAAAATGCCGCCACCATTTAGATGAAGGCGCTGCGCTTGGGTTGCGAGGCCCTCGGCTGCATCTTCAAAGGATGTGGTGATTGGGGCATCAATGCCGCATGCATATTTGCGCGTCACGCCGCCATCGCGGATGATAACGGTTCCTTCAAAGGACTGTGTCGCGGCGTTGTAGACAACATCGCAAAGCTGAATTGGTTGAATAAACATGTTCACCCTCATGGGTTGTTGTTGACTGCTCTAATCTGGATTTGGGTATTGTCCCCTGATTTTCCAACGTGCGAAGGTGTTTTTTGATTTCACATACGGCTGATATTGACGCGTAGTTCTTTAGAGTTCTTTTAAATTCAGTGGGATACCAAGAAAAAAATTCTTAAGGTTTTTGAGAAATAGTCAGTAAATTCGACGTGTTTAGACGCCGAATAGCATCTGCATGTTACGGCAGACCCATCAGAAAGACGGTGCGGAGAGGGGTCTCTTAAGGTCATGCCCCTCTTGATACGGTGCCCAACACACCCCAAATAAAGATCAAGGCTTGGCAATGCTGCACGCTGCAATCGCGGGTGCACAAAGGTCGGGCGCTTATAGAGAAAAGGAGAGAACCATGGACCTAAGCAAGTTCACGGAGCGGTCGCGCGGCTTTGTACAAGCGGCCCAAACAATCGCAGCACGAGACAGCCATCAGCGGCTGACACCAGAGCACATCCTCAAAGCATTGATGGACGACGATCAAGGGCTAGCAAGCAACTTGATTTCCGCCTCAGGCGGGCAGCCTGCACGCGTGGTTGAAACGCTGGAATTGGCGTTGGCAAAGATGCCCAAGGTTACAGGCGACGCCGCACAGGTTTATCTGGATGGTACTACGGCAAAGGTTTTAGCTGAGGCAGAAGCGTTGGCGAAAAAGGCTGGGGACAGCTTTGTGCCAGTTGAGCGTGTTCTGATGGCACTGTGCATGGTTAAATCTGGGGCCAAAGTGGCGCTAGATGCGGGCAATGTCACAGCGCAGGGCCTGAACGGTGCAATTAACGACGTTCGTAAGGGACGTACGGCCGACAGTGCCAGTGCCGAAGATGGCTATGACGCTTTGAAGAAATACGCGCAGGATCTGACCGAGCGCGCCGAAGCCGGTAAAATCGACCCAATCATCGGCCGTGACGAAGAAATTCGCCGCGCGATGCAGGTGTTGAGCCGGCGCACAAAGAACAACCCGGTTCTGATCGGGGAGCCGGGCGTAGGTAAAACCGCAATTGCCGAAGGGTTGGCCCTGCGTATCATCAACGGTGATGTGCCCGAAAGCCTGCGCAACAAACGCTTGTTGGCACTGGATATGGGCGCGTTGATCGCAGGTGCAAAGTACCGCGGTGAGTTTGAGGAGCGGCTCAAGGCCGTTCTGACCGAGGTGACAGAGGCGGCTGGTGAGGTAATCTTGTTCATCGATGAGATGCACACGCTTGTTGGCGCGGGCAAAGCAGACGGCGCGATGGACGCGGCCAACTTGATCAAGCCGGCGCTTGCGCGGGGCGAATTGCACTGCGTGGGGGCCACGACCCTCGATGAATATCGCAAATATGTTGAAAAAGACGCGGCATTGGCGCGTCGGTTCCAGCCTGTGATGGTCCTTGAGCCGACGGTGGAAGATACTGTGAGCATCTTGCGCGGGATTAAGGAAAAATATGAGGTCCACCACGGTGTTCGCATTTCCGATAGTGCATTGGTTGCGGCAGCGACGCTGAGCCATCGGTATATCACCGACCGGTTTCTGCCGGACAAAGCCATCGATTTGATGGACGAGGCGGCGAGCCGGTTGCGCATGGAAGTTGACAGTAAGCCAGAAGAGTTGGATGCGCTGGACCGCCAGGTTCTGCAAATGCAGATCGAAGAAGAGGCGCTGAAAGCCGAAGATGATGCGGCGTCCAAAGATCGGTTGGCGACACTTCAAGAAGACTTAGCCAACCTGCAAGAGCGCAGTTCCGAGATGACGGCTGCGTGGCAGGCAGAGCGCGACAAGCTGGCCGGTGCGCGCGACATCAAAGAAAAGCTGGATCATGCCCGCGCCGAGTTGGAGATCGCCAAACGTGAAGGCAATTTGGCCAAGGCCGGTGAGTTGTCTTATGGCGTGATCCCGCAGTTGGAAAAAGAACTGTCTGACGCCGAAAGCCGTGAAGAAGGCATGATGGTCGAAGAGGCCGTTCGCCCAGATCAGATTGCATCGGTTGTTGAACGTTGGACAGGCATTCCGGCGGGCAAAATGCTGGAAGGTGAGCGCGACAAACTGCTTCAGATGGAAGATCAGCTGCATGGTCGGGTGATTGGCCAGTCGAAAGCTGTGAAGGCCTTGTCAGATGCTGTGCGCCGTGCACGCGCAGGACTGAATGACGAGAACCGTCCTTTGGGATCGTTCCTGTTCTTGGGACCAACCGGCGTGGGTAAAACCGAGCTGACCAAAGCCGTGGCTGAGTTCCTCTTTGACGACGACAACGCGATGGTGCGTATCGACATGTCTGAGTACATGGAGAAACACAGTGTTAGCCGTCTGATCGGGGCACCTCCGGGCTATGTCGGGTATGATGAGGGTGGTGTGCTAACCGAAGCTGTGCGGCGCAGACCTTATCAGGTTGTGTTGTTTGATGAGGTGGAAAAGGCGCACCCGGATGTGTTCAACGTTCTGTTGCAGGTGCTCGATGATGGTGTTCTGACCGATAGTCAGGGCCGCACTGTCGATTTCAAGCAGACGCTCATTATCTTGACGTCCAACCTTGGGGCCCAGGCGCTGAGCCAACTGCCCGAAGGCGGCGACATGGCGCAGGCACAACGGGATGTGATGGATGCGGTACGTGCGCATTTCCGGCCAGAATTTCTGAACCGGCTGGACGAAACCATCATATTTGACCGGTTGAGCCGCGATAATATGGACGGGATCGTAGACATACAGATGGCGCGGTTGCTCAAGCGATTGGCTGGTCGCAAGATCACCCTTGAACTTGATGATGGTGCCAAGAAGTGGTTGGCCGACGAAGGCTATGATCCGGTGTTCGGGGCGCGCCCATTGAAACGGGTGATCCAGCGTGCGTTGCAGAATCCATTGGCCGAAATGCTGTTGGCCGGGGATGTCCATGATGGGGATACCTTGCCAATAACGGTGGGTGTGGATGGATTGCTGATCGGGGATCGTGTGTTGCCTAGCAATAGGCCCAAGCCGGACGACGCGACGGTTCACTAAGACGCACTTTATACATGTTTTAAAAAAGGCCCGCCGGATCACTCCGGCGGGCCTTTTCCTACTTTATGTTGGGGCCTTCCAACTTAGGGCATGATCACTTTGTCGATGATGTGGATGACACCGTTTGTCGCCTCGACATCTGCCGTTGTTACGGTGGCATCATCCACCATCACGCCGTTATCCAGATCGATCATCAAGGTAGTGCCCTGCACGGTTGTGGCTTCCATGTTGTCGGTAAGGTCGGTCGACATTACTTTGCCGGCCACTACGTGGTAGGTCAGTATGCCCACCAGCATATCTTTGTTTTCGGGCAGCAGCAGGGTTTCGACTGTGCCTTCTGGAAGGGCTGCAAAGGCCTCATCTGTCGGGGCGAAGACGGTGAAGGGCCCGTCGCTCTTGAGGGTCTCTACCAGACCAGCGGCTGTCGCGGCAGCAAGCAGTGTGGTGAATGAGCCTGCGTCAGCGGCGGTGTCGACGATATCTTTGGCGTGGCCGTCCGCGAAGGCAGCACCGCTCATCAGGGTTGCAGTTGCGAGGGCAAGAGCTGTGGTACGAAACATTTGGATCTCCCAAGATTTGTCCATGCCGGTGTTGGCATTGAAAGGGATACGCCTCAGGGGCCCAACTGGTTCAGCGTAAAACTGTACATAAACTTCTTGATTTGACCCCGGCGCGACCTAAGCCAGCGTGGTTTTTGATTTCGAATGACACTTTTGTGAAATGGCAGTTTCGCGCTCAGGCATCAGAGGGGCCAAGTGGCTCCCGAATTACATGCAAAAAAGACCGGGACAGTGCCCGGCCTTCTCCGCTGTCTTCACCATGTGTGGGATCAGATGAAGATAAAGTCGTTTTCGTCGATCAATGTCGCATCAAAGTTGCGCAGGGTGATGTGGTAGTCGACGCTATAGGCGACGCTCGTATGTGCGCCGTTTTGGATGACCGTCAAATCTGTAAGGCTGTTGATGTCGTCATAGCGCGAGAAATCCATAATATCGATGCCATCTTCGAAATCACCGATCATGTCCTCGTCCATGCCATCTTCAAAGATAAAGCGATCCGCTCCGGAGCCGCCCCAGATTGTATCGTCGCCACCGCCACTGAGGATTGTGTCGTCGCCGCTACCGCCAGATATCTTATCAGAACCGTCAGCGGCAAGGATATTATCGTTGCCCGCATGGCCATAGACGATGTCATTGCCAGCGAAACCATAAAGTGCGTCATCGCCCGAGTTGCCGAACAAGCGGTCATTGTTACGGCCGCCAAGGACAGTATCGTCGCCGCTGCCAGCATTGACCATGTTGTTGCCTGAGCCGCCCCAGATCCAATCGTCACCGTCGCCGCCGTCGATCCGGTCTTTGCCCTGGCCAGCTTTGATGGAATCGTTACCCGCCCCGCCAACGACGTAGTCGTTATCTGCACCGGCATCGATGGTGTCATCGCCATTGCCACCCAAGATCCGATCGCGCCCTTGCCCACCAAGCACGTTGTCGTCACCGTCCCAACCCGCAAAATAGTCGTCGCCGTCGCCCAGATCAATCGTATCGGCGAGTTCAGTTCCAAAGAGACGGTCATCGCTTGAGGTTCCTTCGGGAGCGCGTGCTTCGACAAAACGCAGGTCATAGTTTTGCGTCGCGGCGTTTGCGGAACTGAGTAGAAACTGGTAGTTTGTGGTCTGCGAAGCTGTGAACGAAAGTTCGAGCGTCTGAATGCCCGTGCTCGACAGATCGCCAGTAACTACAAAACTGTCGCGTGCGCTGAGCGCCTCAAGCGACAGGGGACCGTCATCGGCATTGTACCGGAGCATAAATGTGTAGGTCATATTGGCCAAAAGGTCGGCACTATGCGTGTCAGTCGGATCCGCACCACCAAGAGCACCAAGGATGTTGTCACCAAGTGCAACGTTGAATGGGTTGTCAAATGTCTCTGTAAAGGTCGCCATTCGGTGCCTCCTGTCAAATATTCTGGCCGAGTGACCCTGCTGCGCGACATGCGCATAAGGTTAACGACCATCAACGATTAACCGGGAACTGGTGCGGGAATGGGGCGGCAATAGGGCGATGTCGGGCTGAATTTCGTGCGGAAGTAGCGATTCTGACAATCCGGTGTGGATGCTGTAATGATGTCGAAAGAATTTGGTGCCTGCGTTTTAGAGACCTATCTACAGTAAGAGATGTAAAAGGGAGGCCGGAATATGGCTATGCGCTGGACCAACACGCTGAAAGACCGAGACGTAACTGATGAGGCGTCTTTCTTTAACCGCCGTCAGCTGATGGGCGGTGCCGCTGCAGGAATTGGCCTTGCTGCGATGATGGGGCAGGCGCAGGCCGCCACAGAAGAGCTGGAGCCCAGCAGTTACGAGGACATCACCGAATACAACAACTACTTTGAATTCGGCACTGGAAAGAATGACCCTGCAAAGAATGCAGGTAGTTTGGTGACAAAGCCGTGGTCGGTGCAGATCGACGGTCTGGTCGACAGGCCGGGCGAATATGCCTTTGAGGACATCATAAAGGCGATGACCATCGAAGAACGCATCTACCGGTTCCGTTGTGTTGAGGCGTGGTCGATGGTGGTGCCATGGAACGGCTTTGAACTGGCCGATCTGCTGGACATGGCCGGGATTCAATCGAGCGCGAAATATGTAGCGTTTGAAACGGCGCTGCGTCCTGATGAGATGCCGGGTGTGCGGTTCCCGGTGTTGGATTGGCCTTATGTTGAGGGTCTGCGTCTGGACGAAGCGGTGCATCCGCTTACCATCATGGCGACGGGCATATACGGCAAAGACATTCCCAACCAGAACGGCGCGCCGTTGCGGTTGGTTGTTCCATGGAAGTATGGCTTCAAATCGATCAAGTCGATTGTGAAGATCACCCTGACGGATGTTGAACCACCCACCAGCTGGAACAAGTCGAACGCCCGGGAATATGGCTTCTATAGTAACGTGAACCCTGAAGTTGATCACCCGCGCTGGTCGCAGGCTTCCGAGCGTCCAGTTGGCGGCGGGCTTTTTAGCGGCCGCATCCCGACATTGATGTTGAATGGCTACGAAGAAGACGTGGCCGAACTTTATGCTGGTATGGATCTCAAGGCTAACTTTTGATGGCGCCCGGGCGCGCGCTGACTTGGGCGGGCGCCACGGGGACTTTACTGGGTCTATTGTGCTGCTTTACGCCACTGTTGCCCTTCTTGCTGGCAGCAACAGGATCCTCTGCGTTGTTAAGCATTCTTTACCAAGATGCCGTCTTGATCCCCTTTGTTGTGTTGTCGATGGTCGTGATGTGCGTTGGGGTCTTGAAGATGCGAGGCCGCAGCAAAAACGTCTGAACGTCCATGCGACCTTCGTGGCTCGGAGATTTTAACGTGACACTTAAAGATCTGATAAACAGTACCGCGCGTAAGGTGCCGACATGGGCTGTCTATGTTCTATGCCTTCTACCAGTACCGTGGTTGTTGTATCTGGCACAGACCGGTGGATTGGGGCGCGAGCCAATCAAGGCGCTTGAACATGAGTTGGGCGAGATAGCGTTACAGCTCTTGATCATCGGGCTGATGATCACACCAATCCGGCGCTTCCTTGGACTTAACTTGATCAAATTTCGCCGCACGGTTGGCGTGTTGGCTTTCACGTATGTCGCGTTGCACCTCTTGGTTTGGGTGGTGCTCGATATGAGCCTGCTCTGGGGGCAGATGTGGGGCGATATCTGGAAGCGTCCATATATCACCATAGGAATGGCGGGATTCGTAGCGCTGATCCCTCTAGCGATCACCTCAAACAACATGTCGGTCCGCAAATTGGGGGCAGGGGCGTGGAAGAAGCTACATAAGCTTACCTATCTCGCCGTTTTGCTTGGGGGCATTCACTACATCTGGCTGGTTAAGGGCATTCAACTTGAACCGCTCATCTATATGGCGGTGATATTGGGGCTGTTGGCGCTCAGGTGGCCCAAGAAAAGGGCGGAGCCGCCGCGAGTCGCAGCGCAGTGAGAGTGAAACGGGCCCCTTGGGGCCCTTTTTCTTTGGTGAGGGGGCAAAAAGTGAGTCGCTCGGACCGATATTTGATGAATCTGGGTGAATCGGTCGGTTGATTCGAGGCGATTTTGGCTCGAGTTTCGCGCTGTCTTGGGGAAAAGCCTGTGGATAACCCAACATGTAGATAATGGGGCGCATATGCTGCCCTAAGGGAAGCGTAATAAAACAACGACAAACCACCTCCCGGCGAAACTTTGCACAAGCAACTTGCTGTTTTTACCTAGAAAATAGCAATCTCAACAATTCGAACGTATTTCTTGAAAAAAGGGGTTGCGGGTCTGAGTGACTAACTCTAGAAGCCCCTTTACCGGACGAGCAGTGACGCTCTAGGGGACGCCAGAGGGGCCGGACGAGACGGAAACGGATCAGACGGCGCTGAGGCGGTTGAAGAAAATCAGAGGTTAACGAGGCGGGGCGCGCCAAGAAGATAGGGCGCATCTGGTTACGTTTGTTTCTACGTTATTTGAAAATTTGATATCTGAAGAGATATGTGGGCGGTTTGGTTCAGTTCGATGGATCAGCCTCTACATATCGCGCTCTTAGACTTCGGTCGATTATAGAGTGTCAGCTTCACTGTTTGGACGGCTTCTGGTTATCTTTGATAACTGAAGCACAACAAACAGAAAAGACGCCTGTAGTATTCAGTAAGTACTGCAGGTCGATGTGCAGAGGTTCGAACGTCAAGGTTAAGCATGCAAATGCTTTTCAACTTGAGAGTTTGATCCTGGCTCAGAACGAACGCTGGCGGCAGGCCTAACACATGCAAGTCGAGCGCACCTTCGGGTGAGCGGCGGACGGGTTAGTAACGCGTGGGAACATACCCTTCTCTACGGAATAGCCTCGGGAAACTGAGAGTAATACCGTATACGCCCTTCGGGGGAAAGATTTATCGGAGAAGGATTGGCCCGCGTTAGATTAGATAGTTGGTGGGGTAATGGCCTACCAAGTCTACGATCTATAGCTGGTTTTAGAGGATGATCAGCAACACTGGGACTGAGACACGGCCCAGACTCCTACGGGAGGCAGCAGTGGGGAATCTTAGACAATGGGCGCAAGCCTGATCTAGCCATGCCGCGTGTGTGATGAAGGCCTTAGGGTCGTAAAGCACTTTCGCCAGGGATGATAATGACAGTACCTGGTAAAGAAACCCCGGCTAACTCCGTGCCAGCAGCCGCGGTAATACGGAGGGGGTTAGCGTTGTTCGGAATTACTGGGCGTAAAGCGTACGTAGGCGGATCAGAAAGTATAGGGTGAAATCCCAGGGCTCAACCCTGGAACTGCCTTATAAACTCCTGGTCTTGAGTTCGAGAGAGGTGAGTGGAATTCCAAGTGTAGAGGTGAAATTCGTAGATATTTGGAGGAACACCAGTGGCGAAGGCGGCTCACTGGCTCGATACTGACGCTGAGGTACGAAAGTGTGGGGAGCAAACAGGATTAGATACCCTGGTAGTCCACACCGTAAACGATGAATGCCAGTCGTCGGGCAGTATACTGTTCGGTGACACACCTAACGGATTAAGCATTCCGCCTGGGGAGTACGGTCGCAAGATTAAAACTCAAAGGAATTGACGGGGGCCCGCACAAGCGGTGGAGCATGTGGTTTAATTCGAAGCAACGCGCAGAACCTTACCAACCCTTGACATCCTGTGCTAACCCGAGAGATCGGGCGTTCTCGTAAGAGACGCAGTGACAGGTGCTGCATGGCTGTCGTCAGCTCGTGTCGTGAGATGTTCGGTTAAGTCCGGCAACGAGCGCAACCCACATCTTTAGTTGCCAGCATTTAGTTGGGCACTCTAAAGAAACTGCCCGTGATAAGCGGGAGGAAGGTGTGGATGACGTCAAGTCCTCATGGCCCTTACGGGTTGGGCTACACACGTGCTACAATGGCAGTGACAATGGGTTAATCCCAAAAAACTGTCTCAGTTCGGATTGGGGTCTGCAACTCGACCCCATGAAGTCGGAATCGCTAGTAATCGCGTAACAGCATGACGCGGTGAATACGTTCCCGGGCCTTGTACACACCGCCCGTCACACCATGGGAGTTGGTTCTACCCGACGACGCTGCGCTAACCCTTCGGGGAGGCAGGCGGCCACGGTAGGATCAGCGACTGGGGTGAAGTCGTAACAAGGTAGCCGTAGGGGAACCTGCGGCTGGATCACCTCCTTTCTAAGGATGTTTCTAGTATCTTGAGCTTGCTCTTGATCGTGAAACACTTAGCAAGATCAGCAAACAAAGCTGGTCAAAAAACGTTGTATCGCAAGATACAGCATGGACCGAGCCGTCCTCATATCTCTTCAGAACAGAAACACGAGCTACCGCTCGTATGGGTCGGTAGCTCAGGTGGTTAGAGCGCACGCCTGATAAGCGTGAGGTCGGAGGTTCAAGTCCTCCTCGACCCACCATTATCCCGAGAGGGATGTGATGGGGCCTTAGCTCAGATGGGAGAGCGCCTGATTTGCATTCAGGAGGTCAGGAGTTCGATCCTCCTAGGCTCCACCAAATACAGCAGAACACATCTTCAAGCGTTGCTTACAACGTTTGAACGTCTGTTCTGCAGACGAATTGACATCGTAAAGAGAGATACAATAACAACACTGTTTGTTCATGCCGAGTATGGTTATGAGCTCAGTTTGGTGCGGATACCTTCGGGTTGAAGCAAGCATTTGCGCGGCTGTTTCCTCGGCCAACCTTATGTATGCCAGCTGAAAAGAACGTGTTGTCCAAGTCAAGTACACTAACCAGAGGAACGACGCTTACTTCCCGCACGGATAGTGAGCTATATGCGTTTCTCATCAGTCCAAACTAAAGTTTGGGCGGGTAAAAAGTATGCTTTTGAACCGGAATAAGGGAAAAACAGTTTCTTACCAGCTTCTGTTTTCCGCGCAGGACGCAAGTCTTGCTTTTTCTGGATCAAATCAAGCGCGAAAAGGGCGTTTGGTGAATGCCTTGGCAGTAAGAGGCGATGAAAGACGTGATACTCTGCGATAAGCCATGGGGAGCTGAGAATAAGCTTTGATCCATGGATTTCTGAATGGGGCAACCCACCTGATACTGTGTTATTTTAGCTGCTTCGGCGGCGACGAATAATGCGGTAAAACAGGTATTTATAGACTGAATACATAGGTTTATAAAGGCAAACCCGGGGAACTGAAACATCTAAGTACCCGGAGGAAAGGAAATCAATTGATACTCCCCTAGTAGCGGCGAGCGAACGGGGACCAGCCGAGCCTCAATTGTGGTTAGAATGCGTTGGAATGCGCAACCAAAGTGGGTGATAGTCCCGTATAAGAAGCATGAGAGGACGTATTAAGTAGGGCGGAACACGTGAAATTCTGTCTGAAGATCGGAGGACCACCTTCGAAGGCTAAGTACTCCTTACTGACCGATAGTGAACCAGTACCGTGAGGGAAAGGTGAAAAGCACCCCGACGAGGGGAGTGAAACAGTACCTGAAACCGAACGCCTACAATCAGTTGGAGGGGCTTTACGCCCTGACAGCGTACCTTTTGTATAATGGGTCATCGACTTGGTCTCACGAGCAAGCTTAAGCCGTTAGGTGTAGGCGCAGCGAAAGCGAGTCTTAATAGGGCGTTGAGTTCGTGGGATCAGACCCGAAACCGAGTGATCTAGGCATGGCCAGGTTGAAGGTTAGGTAACACTAACTGGAGGACCGAACCCACATCCGTTGAAAAGGATCGGGATGAGCTGTGCCTAGGGGTGAAAGGCCAATCAAACTCGGAGATAGCTGGTTCTCTGCGAAATCTATTTAGGTAGAGCGTCATCCGAATACCCTCGGGGGTAGAGCACTGGATGGGTAATGGGGCCTTACCGGCTTACTGATCCTAACCAAACTCCGAATACCGAGGAGTACTAGATGGCAGACACACGGCGAATGCTAACGTCCGTCGTGAAGAGGGAAACAACCCTAACCTACAGCTAAGGCCCCTAATTCATGGCTAAGTGGGAAAGCAGGTGAGACGACCAAAACAACCAGGAGGTTGGCTTAGAAGCAGCCATCCTTTAAAGATAGCGTAACAGCTCACTGGTCTAAATAAGTTGTCTTGCGGCGAAGATGTAACGGGGCTCAAGCCATGAGCCGAAGCTTAGGATGCATTTATTGCATGGTAGCAGAGCGTAGTGTGACATAATTCCATGTCTCCTTATCCACTTCGGTGGAGTTGGAGACGCGGAGTTTTCTGTGAAGCGGGCCTGTGAGGGATCCCGTGGAGAGATCACTAGTGAGAATGATGACATGAGTAGCGACAAAGAGTGTGAGAGACACTCTCGCCGAAAATCCAAGGGTTCCTGCTTAAAGCTAATCTGAGCAGGGTAAGCCGACCCCTAAGGCGAGGCCGAAAGGCGTAGTCGATGGGAACCAGGTTAATATTCCTGGGCCAGATGGAAGTGACGGATCTCGAGGGTAGTTCATCCTTATCGGATTGAATGGGCTGCTTAGAGGTTCCTGGAAATAGCTCCATCGTTAGATCGTACCCTAAACCGACACAGGTGGATAGGTAGAGAATACCAAGGCGCTTGAGAGAACTATGTTGAAGGAACTCGGCAAAATACCTCCGTAAGTTCGCGAGAAGGAGGCCCAGTTTCTACGCAAGTGGAAGCTGGGGGCACAAACCAGGGGGTGGCGACTGTTTATTAAAAACACAGGGCTCTGCGAAGTCGTAAGACGACGTATAGGGTCTGACGCCTGCCCGGTGCCTGAAGGTTAAAAGGAGGGGTGAGAGCTCTGAATTGAAGCCCAGGTAAACGGCGGCCGTAACTATAACGGTCCTAAGGTAGCGAAATTCCTTGTCGGGTAAGTTCCGACCTGCACGAATGGCGTAACGACTTCCCCGCTGTCTCCAACATAGACTCAGCGAAATTGAATTACCGGTCAAGATGCCGGTTACCCGCGGTTAGACGGAAAGACCCCGTGCACCTTTACTACAACTTCACACTGGCATTAGGCCGAACATGTGCAGGATAGGTGGTGGGCTTTGAAGCGTGAACGCCAGTTTGCGTGGAGCCTCCCTTGAGATACCACCCTTGTTCTGCTTGATGTCTAACCGCGGTCCGTTATCCGGATCCGGGACCCTGTGTGGTGGGTAGTTTGACTGGGGCGGTCGCCTCCTAAATCGTAACGGAGGCGCGCGAAGGTTGGCTCAGACCGGTCGGAAATCGGTCGTTGAGTGCAATGGCAGAAGCCAGCCTGACTGCGAGACTGACAAGTCGAGCAGAGACGAAAGTCGGTCATAGTGATCCGGTGGTCCCAAGTGGGAGGGCCATCGCTCAACGGATAAAAGGTACGCCGGGGATAACAGGCTGATACTGCCCAAGAGTCCATATCGACGGCAGTGTTTGGCACCTCGATGTCGGCTCATCTCATCCTGGGGCTGGAGCAGGTCCCAAGGGTATGGCTGTTCGCCATTTAAAGAGGTACGTGAGCTGGGTTTAGAACGTCGTGAGACAGTTCGGTCCCTATCTTCCGTGGGTGTAGGATACTTGAGAGGAGTTGCCCCTAGTACGA
Organism: Sulfitobacter sp. SK012; assembly: GCF_003352085.1. Taxonomy (NCBI): domain Bacteria; kingdom Pseudomonadati; phylum Pseudomonadota; class Alphaproteobacteria; order Rhodobacterales; family Roseobacteraceae; genus Sulfitobacter; species Sulfitobacter sp. SK012. The sequence goes on along the minus strand of NZ_CP025804.1, from coordinate 4,250,819 downwards.
GAGGACCGGGGTGAACGATCCACTGGTGGACCAGTTGTTATGCCAATAGCAGTGCTGGGTAGCTATGATCGGACAGGATAACCGCTGAAGGCATCTAAGCGGGAAGCCCCCCTCAAAACAAGGTATCCCTGAGAGCCGAGGTAGACCACCTCGTCGATAGGCCAGAGATGTAAGTGCAGCAATGCATTCAGTTGACTGGTACTAATTGCTCGATAGGCTTGATTTGATCCAGTAGAAGCGAGACTTCTACTTATCAGACAGAAGCATACACATCATGTTTACTGTACATGACTTGGACATTCAGAGGATTTTCATGGTTTGGTGGTCATAGCGCGAGCAAAACACCCGATCCCATCCCGAACTCGGCAGTTAAGTGCCGCCGCGCCGATGGTACTGCGTCTTAAGGCGTGGGAGAGTAGGTCACCGCCAAACCTAGTAAATCCTTTGAAATTTTGTATCTCTCTTCGATGTTCCATTTACCTACCACCTTCAAACACGCTTCGGCGTGTTTTTTGTTGTTTAAAACTGCGGCTTCGGCCTAGGTAGGCGGATGCAGATTTGCGCAATCACAATGGTTTACCGCGATCACTGGGCTTTGTCGCAGTGGTACCGTCATTTTGGTGCGCAGCTGGGGCACGGGAATCTCTTCATCGTTGCGCATGGTGCAGATCCACGAATCGCGAAACTTTGCCCAAAGGCGAATATCGTGACGATTCCCCGGGGCGACCTCAGCGATTTTGATGCGCAGCGCGGCCGGATGTTGAACCATCTCCAAAACGCACTGTCTGAGGTTTATGATTGGGTCATCCGCACTGATGCTGATGAGTTGATTTGTCTGGACCCCGCACGATTCGCCAGTTTTGAGGATTTGCTGTCAAACCGTCAGGGGGATGCGGTCTTTGCTCTGGGTCTGAACGTGATCGAAAAGGCCGTGGACGAAGATCTGAGCGCGCAAGACAATGTGTTTGCCCTCAGGGACCGCGCGATATTCTCAGGCCACTATAGCAAGGCCTGGGCTGTGCGCGGAGGCATAAGCCTCGATCACCACGGTGTGCGGGTCGATCCCAGTAGAGTCCAAGCTTTTAACTACGATCTGCCCGTAGGCGTCTATATGGCCCACCTCAAGTTCGCCAATACAGCCGCTCTTGCAAACGCAAACACCCACCGCAAACAGATCGCACAGGGCAAGGGCACCAACCTACCAGGCACCGCTTGGAGAAAACCCAAAACCAACGCAAAACTCATGTTCAAAAATGCCGAATTGTTTGTTTTGCAGCCGTGGGATGAAGCCTCATCGTTAGCCTACGAACTGCAGATGCAAACCGTTAAACGAAACCCGAAAACGGGGCTCATTCGTAGCAAGTTCATTGCACCGAAAGCGAAGACAACGCTACCTGATTGGTTTGCGACACTGGGTGAAAAATAAAGGTTCAGAAACTTGATGATAAGTCCGATAATGCACTTGAGGTCACTGACGATTGGTACTAGGTAATCCAAACTTGGCGCGGGATGGAGCAGCCCGGTAGCTCGTCAGGCTCATAACCTGAAGGTCGTAGGTTCAAATCCTACTCCCGCAACCAAAGTACCGCGAAACCGCCGTTGGCCCACAAGCCGCGGCGGTTTCGCTGTTTCTTGCACCAGTCAATGTCAGTATCCCAGTAAGATCGCCCTGTAGGCCACTGGAGCAGCCATCAACCTGTGGAGTAAGCACGATAGTATTGGAACCAGACCCCGCAGGCTTTCAGCAGCTTTGGCCCGGGCATCAGGCGTATTCAGCGCCGTTCCAAGATTCGTGACTTCCTAGCGATAAAGAGCAGTAAGGTGTTGATGGAGGGGAACTGCTTAGTGGGACAACGTCGCTTTGGTCGCTAAGAGTTCAGATGCACTTCGAGCGTTTGGTTGAAAGCGGTGAGATCTGATCCGGGTTCAAGGTCAGTCAGCGGGACTAATGTTAAGCTAACGTGGCGCCGTCCCAATTTTCTTCCGATGAAGCTCCAAAACCCATCGTATTTGGCAGGCTGAAATTTACCCAAGCCGTCCAATCTTAATAACATCACTGGCGTTTCTGGTTCTGCCACTAAGATTTCGTGTACGCCGGACAAAGCCGGATGTACGACTTCTTCCGGTTGCCTTCGAATTTTTCCGGCAGGAAATAGCAAAACCGAATTTCCATTGGTAAGCACTTTGTGGATGACGTCCAATGTGTAAGCCTTACGTTCTTGACGCTTCTCAACAGGCCATGATTTTGGAGAGCTCATAGGGATGGCGGCTGCGACGTACATGGGAAACCATTGTGCCCAGCTGTAGTATTCATCGTAATGCACCGTCGGCCGAATGCGCATTGTCGTATAAAAAACAGCGGCAATAAGCGGGCCATCATGGCGGCTTACGTGGGTTGCCAAGATTAACGTCCCTGGCGCGTCCTGTAGTAGGTGCTTGTTGGAGCAACTGATATTATAGAAAAGACCATAGTAGGTTCTAACCAGAACGAAGAACAAGTGCCGCAACCATCTTCCAATCGTTGCATCAATGAATTTTTTCATAAATATATTTTCTTTGAAAGGCTGTTAACTGCACTTCCCATACACACGACACCAACTCACTGAGAATAACAACAACGAACTATTTCCTTTGAAACCTGAACTAAAGCGGCCGTCACTGACAGCGGCGGCTTTGCCCGCGTATCGGTCATTAGGTCTGGTCGCATTGAATCGGCTGCATCGTCCTCTAGCAGAGGGCGCTTAAGTCAGGCACAACAACCACGCATTGGGCAATTCACTCGGCAAAGCCAAGGAAACGCGAGGTGTTTACGATGGGCCGTCGACGCGAGACAACTGAGTTCGCGACAAATTCTTCGTCCGGCCATCCAAGTGCTACGCAGGTCAGAATGACTTGATCGTCGGGAATTCCCGCCACTTCCCGCACCACCGGGCTTTGCATGATGCCTTGCCCGTTGATAACTGCCCCAAGGCCTTTGCTCCAGGCGGCTAAAACCAAACCATATGTCATCGCGCCGGTGTCAAAATGCGCAATGGTGTTTCCCAGCAGAGCGCGATCAAAGCAGACAACTATCGAAACTGGCGCGTCAAACTGGCGAAATCCGCGCATAACCCAATCCTGTCGGCGTTCTGCATCATGGCGTTCAATCCCCATGGCTTCAAACAACTGAACTGCAATTTCGATCTGCCGGGCGCGGTGTTCGCCTTCATAGGCCGCATAATCCTCAATCTCGCGGCTGGGCGGTGTGCCATTGAGCATCCGTTCGGTGTTGCCATTGCGGACTTGTTCGAGAGGCGCACCCGTAAGTACATGCATGTGCCAAGGTTGGGTGTTCATTGAAGAGGGCGCGCGATTGGCTAGCGAAATGATTTCTTCCAACAGTTCCCGCGAAACAGGTTGGTCAGTAAAGCCGCGAATGGAGCGGCGCTCTTGCATTGCTTGATCGAGGTTCATCAGTTTCCCTTTGTTGATTCAACTCGCGGTCCCGCATCGGGAACGTGATCAAATCTCTTTGGCTTGCCGCAAGTATTTCGCGAGCTCTCGTCCAACGACCTAAGCCTATTTGCAATTAAGATTAAACCGCAGGGGAGCGTTTTCAGATGATTTTGGTGATGTGCTGTCACGGGACGAAGCACGATCAATCAAAGGCAGCCGACAAGGGCGATGCACGGTCATTCCAATAACGGCGCTTCAACTCAAGGCTCCGTTCGCTTCCCAATGCCTCCTCAGGACTGAAGCTTCTCAGAAAGACGTAACGCGTGATAAGGATTGCCACGAACTGACCGCGAGGTCAGGGTGGTTCGAATATTGAATTGGCAGATTTTGAACGGGAAAAACTCTCAATGGCAACATTTAGCGACGACTCAATTCGCAACCACGACGATATTATACGTTTCGAAGCGGAAATGACCCTTGAGCAACGTCTGCCAGAACGAAGCATTCTAGATGTTTTCGAGGGCAGCGCCGCGCGGTTCCCTAATGCCACAGCAATCACGATGTTGATGACCGGAGCCCCAGATGAACAGCCACGTCGTGTGGATTACAGCCAATTGCTGGGAATGATCCGTGGTGCCGCCAATATGTTCTTCGAATTGGGCGGTCCGGCACCAGGCGTTGCCTATATGCTGCCCTCTTTGGTGGAAACCTATGTGACCCTGTGGGGGGCAGAAACCGCCGGCTATGCGGTTCCCATCAATTTTCTTTTGCAACCTGACAGCATCGCTGAGCTGCTCAAGGCATCGGATACAAAAATTCTTGTGGCGCTAGGGCCGCACCCTCAGCTCGATATCTGGGAAAAAGCGCTGCAATTGCGAGAACAGATTCCTGACCTGATCTTAGTTCGCGTGTCTCCTCCCGGAGCTCCGGCCGAAGACGGCGCGATTGATTATGGCACTGCTTTGATGGACCAGGCCCAGGATACACTGATCTTTGGCGAACCGCGTGGCGGTGATGATGTTGCGGCATACTTTCATACTGGTGGAACGACCGGTGTCCCAAAGCTCGTGACACATACACATCGCAGTCAACTCGTGGCCGGGTTCGGCGGTGCAGCCATGTGCGGATACTCGCCCGACGATATTCTCACGGCTACGCTGCCGTTGTTTCACGTTGCGGGCACCATCGTTACAGGACTGAGCGCATTTATGGCAGGCGTGGAGCTCGTCGTTATGTCGCCGGGTGGACTCCGCAACCAGGCTATCGTCGAAGGATTTTGGCGCTTGGTTGCGCAACACAAGGCCACGTTGGTTGGCGGTGTTCCGACAGCGATGGGTGCAGTGTTGCAGGTGCCTGTTGGGGATCATGATATTAGTAACTTGCGCGCTGGCTTGACTGGTGCGGCACTACTACCGCCTGCGGTTGGATCACGTTTCAAACAAGTGACGGGGCGTTATCTGTATGAAATACTTGGAATGACCGAGGCGTCGGGATTGGTCAGCATCGACCCGTTTTCTGGCCCCGGTGGCGTAGGTTCAGTCGGTTGGGCGCTCCCCTATACGCAGGTCGATATTATGCGCCTGAATGCGGATGGAAGCCTGAGGGAACTCTGTGCGAATGACGAGATCGGAGTAATTGCGATCAAGGGAGATCATATATCGCCTGGCTACCGCGACCCCAAACACAATGATGGCGTTTTTGATGCGGGTCGGCTGAATTCTGGCGACCTTGGGTACAAAGACGAACAAGGCCGCATCTACGTTGCCGGTCGCTCCAAAGATCTGATTATCCGGAGTGGACACAACATTGATCCTACCATGATCGAAAATGCAATGAGTACGCACCCAGCGGTCGCGCTTGCTGCAGCCGTCGGCATGCCCGACGCCTATGCCGGAGAACTACCTGTTTGTTTTGTTCAGTTACTTCCAGGTGCAGATGTGAGCGAGGAAGACTTGCGTCAACACGCTCAAAATACCGTTGACGAGCGTCCCGCATGGCCAAAGCGAATACTCGTAGTAGACACCATTCCTCTGACTACAGTCGGGAAGATCTATAAACCAAGTTTGCGATGCGAAGCAGCTAGGCTTCGGGTCGTGGATTTGGTCCAGAATGAATTGGGGCTGTCGCCTGCTGGTGTCGAAGTCTTGGATGGGGGCACCCGTGGCATGCGGGTGACGGTGACACTTTGTGAGGCTGACCGACCCTCGGCTCTTATTGTTGAGAATGTCCTAGCGGCCTACCTGTTTGAAGCTGAAGTGCAAATTCAATAGGCTTCTTTGGGGCGAGGAGCCAAAGGAAGCTCCCCACTTATCTTGATGCAACAGAATGGCAGTTTCAGGTAGAAGGTAGGCCGCGGCTTCTCGTTTGGCGAACGGCAATTTTGTTTGCTTAGCAGACTTTGGATCAATGTGCGGCCAATGACAGGTCTGAACCCAAAACGGTCCGATTGAAATCATAGCCTTCGCTTGCGCAGCAAGCCGCCTGATCCAAGAGCCACGCTGCAACGCAAAACGATGAAATCTTCCATTCGTAGGAAACGCAGAGAAGTTTAGCGTGCCTATCGCTGAGTCGCAGGCTTAGATGCACTCGCTGGTTTTCTTGAGCCCGCCAACACATGAAAAACATCTACAGGCTGGCTAGTGGCAATAATTATCCAGTAACACCTCTTTGCATCCTTTCAACGGATTAGCGGTGCTTTGGCAAATCTAGATAATTCTGTTTTGTGCTCATCAATACGCGCATCCTCGCGCAACCGCGCACTCAAGTGAGTCAAATCAGGCTGTGGTTGAAATAACGGTACGAGAGCTTTCAACACCCAACGATCCCAAGCTGAGTGGCGGACTTTGGTCCCAAGGCCCGGTGTTTCAAGCACCTGACAATCTTGTTGATATGTGTTTTCCATGTCTGTCTCCATTTTCCCCTCGATACAGACTGCATCCGCGCGTCCCCTATGCTCAAACGCTGTTGCTTGACATCAATTGTTCCAAAAAGTCACAAAGGGGGATGCCAAGGTCCCTGCCTCCCCTAAACGCATTGCGTGCCTTCGAGGCAGCCGGTCGACTGGGCAGCTTTACGCAGGCGGCCGAAGAGCTGAATGTATCGCATTCGGCTATCTCTCGTCATGTGCGTGGGCTGGAAAAACGCCTGAATGTGCACCTCTTTCGTACGCAGAACATCGGAGTGGCGCTCACTGATCAGGGTCACCTTTACTTGGCAGAAATCACCCCCGCATTTGACCAGATTGCGCAAGCAACAGAGGCGCTTTCGGTTCCTCCCGAAGGGGTAGTGACGCTGACGACCGAAAGCACCGTTGCCCAAAAGTGGCTGGTGCCTCGGCTCGCCAATCTTAAAAAACGCCATCCTGACATAGACCTGAGAATATCAGTTGCGGCACAGGTCATGGATATTGAGGCTCATGATTTCGATGTGGGGCTGCGTTACTTGCAAGGCGATTCATCCGATGGCTATGATCTATTATTTCCTTCGATTGTTAGGGCTTATGCGGCACCAAGTTTCGTTCCAAGAAATGGCGCGGCTCTTGATCTTGTGGCCCTGGCCAGCGGCCCTCTGATCGAAGAAGCAACCTTCCGGATTTGGCCGGAATGGTTCAAATTGGCCGGCCATGAGGGTGCTGCAGACCTTGATCTACCGCATCCCCTCGGCGCGCTTCTCGCTATCCATTCCGCGGTCGCGGGGCTAGGTGCCGTGCTCATGGATGAATGCCTCTGCGAGCCGGAAGTTCAAGCGGGCACGCTCGTACAGCTCACCAAAATCGGAATCCCATTTGGTGGTTACTATCTTGCAGTCAACGACCGGGCGGGACGCCGCAAAGCCGTTAGCGCTGTTCGCCAATGGCTTCTCGATGAATGCGCTAACTCCGAAGAACAGACAGCTTAAAGGGCGTAGGCGCTGGGTGGACCTCTCGGTGATACGGCTGTCTTTGTCGTTCAGGCGAGAAAGACATTCGGAGCTGGTTACCGCACTAGGTGTCGCCCATTTCGGCTTCTCTCAATCGACTGAACGACGGTTAACAAGGACGCTTTTGCGAAATGTGCGGTTCTCCAATTAGGGGACAGCCAATAAGCATTCTTGTCTATAAAACAATAATGCGCAGGCCGTCCGATAGGTAACGTCAGAGACCGGTTACTCATTTGGGTTGATCAAAATATCGTCTAGGATCTCAATGCGCCGATCGTCATCGCAAGCGAGAAGGCGATGCAAAAGCTGGGCGTGGACTTTACAAAGAAATGCGGTGATAGGCGATGAACTCGCCGCCGCGAGGTGGGTTCTGGGTAGGCACTTCAATTTTCGAAATGGCTAGTCGTCTATAAACGGCCACATACTTCGAATGCATCTGTAAGTCCTATGCTTTGGCCAAGACAGGTCCAGCATGCGGCCCGTCCTGCCAATTATCACTTGTTCGGAACCACCAGATGGATGCCTCTTGTCATGGCCTCGATCAAGGCATGCACTTCTGAGGCCAACAATTCGGCTGGTGTTCCGACAAAACGGCCGTGAAGCGACAGCTGGACCACACCATGGACAGAAGCAAACAGAGTTTGGGCACGAAGCCTTAGCGAATTTGGGTCAAGATCCGGGCGCATCTCGGCGAGGGGGCTTATCAGCTGTGCAACCAGAACGACGTGTTCCGTCTTGTACCAGTCCGGAAACTCGACACCCTCAGGAAGACGGTGAAAAAAGATCGCTGACCATAGGCGGGTATGGTTCAGGGCAAAATCAACGTAGGCCCGCCCAAGTGCCTGCATCTTTTCTGCCGGCGTTGAATCTTCGCAAACAGATTCGCGCAGAGCATCACCCAACCGGGCGAGGGTCCGTGAATTGACGAGGATCACAAGTTGGTCCAGATCCTGTACGGCATTATAAAGAGCCCCCAGCGCACAGCCTGCGTCGGTTGTCACGTCGCGAGCCTTTAATCCTTTTATTCCCTGCGCAGCGACACGCGCTTCCGCAGCATCAATAAGACGCTTGCGAAGATCAGCTCGGTTAGCTTCCCGCTTAGTCTCCATTTTTAGTTCTCCAAAAGAAATTTGAACAATGTTCATATTTGCACTTGAACAATGTTCATGCTCGTCGTACATGTTCAATGTGAACGATGTTCAATTATCAGGAGAAACTACGATGTTCAAACAAATAATGACCTTGGCTCGCGGCCGTATGACCGACAGCTCACTTACAGTGCTTGATGCGAATGCCTTGGCTTTGCTTCGCCAACAGATGCGGGATGCAGCGCAAGGCGTTGGTAAATCCCGCAAAGCGGTTGCAGTTGTAATGGCTTATGCAGAACGCGAAAAATCCACCCTCAAGCGGATTGAGGCTCAAATCTCTGACCTCGAGACCCGCGCTTTGGATGCGCTGGCGAAGGACCGAGAAGAACTCGCTGCTGAAGCTGCAGAAGCAATTGCCCGTCTTGAAGCCGAGCGTGACACGACTCGCCGAGCGATCAAGACTTACGAAACCCAAATAGTTTGCCTGAAATCCAGCTTGGCAGAAAGCGAGGCCTGCCTGCGCGATATGAAGCAAGGTCAACATCTCGCAGAGGCCAACGACAAGGCACATCGTCTGCGCGGTAGTATGCCTTCAGGCACGACCAACGACCTGAAAGACGCCAAATCCACCCTGGAACGCTTGCAAGAGCGCCAAGAGCATGCCGACGCCACCGCGGCTGCTTTGGTCGAGCTGTCGGTTGGAGATAATGCCGAGGATCTGGCCACGCGTTTGGCCGACGAAGGGTGCGGTTCGCCAATGAAACCTGACAGCGCCTCTGTTCTCGAACGGTTGAAGAAGAAGGCCGCAAAATAGCGTCAAATTCATCAACTCAACGTCGATTATTATTCAGTCTAAATTCTACCAAACTTAGTTAAAGGATCAACATCATGAATACCTACATCAACAAATCATCGAATTCCTGGAACCTCTTCACGTATGTCCAGTTCGCGGTAGCGGCCGCTATGATGGCAGGTGGTATTTACTCACTGGAAGCGAGTTTTGCCGCTAAAGGTTTCTACGCCATGGCAGCCATTATGCTGGTCAGCTCGACCGTGACCATTACGAAAGCACTTCGAGATAAAGAGGAAAGCGAGCGCATGCATAACAAACTAGAAGACGCCCAAACCGAACGCCTTCTGGCCGAAGCGAGTTCGACCGAAACAGTTTGATTTGGAAGTGGCCAGAGTTTCAATGCGAGCTCTGGCCTACCCATGGGCGAACAAGGCAGAGTAAGTATCGCTGGTATCAACCTCCCCCGACCAACGATACTTGCGAAACCGCCGATGGCCACAAGCCGCGGCGGTTTCGTTGTTTCTCTCAAGTGCCAATGTCCCAGCAAGACTGCTGCTTCGCCGTCAATTATGATCTACTTGTGTTCAGCGCTCATTGCCGCAATGGCACCTTGTAGCTCTGCAAGGCTCTTGAGACGGCCAATATAGCTATAGCCAGGGTTTGATTTCTGACCTGCCTCGAATTCTAGCAGGTGGCCGTGATCAGGGCGAAAGGGCAGATCGCTTGCTGGGAGTGGCCGGTCCTTGATCAACCGGGTCAATACGTCGAGCATGTCTGTGCTGCCTTCAAGCAGGCCAGATTCAAAAAAGCTACCGTTTACTTCGCGCCGCACATTACGCAGATGAGCAAAATGTATACGATCGGAAAATTCGCTGGCGATGCCCGGCAGATCGTTGTCGGGATGAGCGCCAAGTGATCCGGTACAGAGTGTCAGGCCATTTGTAAGCGTGGTTTGTGCGGCCACCATGAACCTTAGATCGCCTGCTGTTGAGACGCAGCGGGGCAGTCCAAACAGAGGCCGCGGCGGATCATCTGGATGAATCGCAAGCTTAACGCCAAGTGCTTCGGCCTCTGGAACGACGACCTCAAGGAAAGACGCGAGGTTCGCGCGCAAATCATCATGGGAAAGCTGTGAAAAGCGCGCGATGCCGGTGCGCAGGTGATCACGGGTGAAACCTGTGGCGCTGCCAGGAAGTCCGGCGATAATGTTGCTTTCCAACGCTGCCTGCGCCGTTCCATCCATGGTCCCAAATCTGGTTGCAGCCTCAACTAAAGACTGCTCGTCATAACCTAACTCAGCATTTGGGCGCTTTAGGATATGCACGTCAAAGATGATGAAATCGACGATATCGAACCGAAGGGCCTGCCCGCGGCCCGCAACTTCATAACTCAGATCCGTGCGGGTCCAGTCGAGTAGAGGCATGAAGTTGTAACAGATGATCCGTACACCCGCTTCAGCGAGATTGCGCATGGTTCCGATCCAAGCTTCGATCTCTGCCTTAGCGAGGCTGCCTTTCAGCTTGATCTCATCCGACATCCAGATCGACTCGCAAACGTCCCAAGTCAGGCCGCTCTGTTCGATCATGGCCTTGGTCGATGCGATCTCTTCGGCTGGCCAGACCTCTCCCGGCTTGCGGTTGTGCAGGGCAGTGACGATCCCCAAAGCACCCGCCTGTCTGATCTGCGACAAGGAGATTGGATCATCGGGTCCAAACCACCGCCAGACAGGTTTCATTGGGGCCCCATATTCTGCGCAAGCAAGCTCATTTGAAGGTCATCGGCATCAATGTGCGCGGCAGCCAAAGCGCAATTTCTGGGAACAGGATGATCAAAATCAGGATCAACAGCATTGGCGCGAGGATGATACAGACGTCCCTCATAACACTGATCACGTTCATACCTCCAATGGCTGCCGATATCAGCAGACATAACCCGTAAGGCGGCGTCACCAGCCCAAACGCCAGTGAGATAATGCCAATGATCGCAAATGCGATTGGGTGGATGTCTGCTGCTGTTGCGACGGGCAAGAGCACTGTGCCCAAAATAATGATAGTTGGAATGGCGTCGATGAACAGGCCAAAGAACAGGAAGAGGGCGGCAATAATTAGGGAGGTGCCGATCATTCCGAGCTCATGTGCGGTCAAACTATCTACAATCAAACGCGGCACGTTGTAGAACGCCAGCATCCAGCCAAAGGCCGATGCTGTGCCAATCGCAAACAGTGAGATGGATGCGAAACGGCCGGTGTCATAAAAGATGTGCCCCAAGTCCTTGATGGTCACCGTGCGGTAGACAAACACGCCGAGGATCAGCGCATATCCCGCCGCGATGATCGCGCTTTCTGTAGGGGTTACGATGCCCCCGACAATGCCGCCAATGACTAGGATAGGGGTCAGCAAGGCCAAGGCGGCCCCTTTGAAGGCGCTCCAGAATTGGGCAAATGTTGGCTTCAGTGCGATCGGGTAGTCATAGACTTTTGCGTATCCATAAACGGTCGCCATCAATGCCCCGCCAATCAGCAGGCCCGGAATGGCACCAGCCAAGAACAATGCGCCCACTGAAATTTGCATCACGCCACCCCAGACCACCATCAAAATACTGGGCGGAATGATCACGCCCATGACCGACGAACATGCGGTGATCGCGATCGCAAAGCGCGTGTCATACCCTTCTTTGACCATCGCTGGGATCAGGATTTTGCCGCACCCAGCTGCATCCGCTGTCGACGATCCCGAAATGCCAGCAAACAGCATGGAAACGGCAACATTCACGTGGCCCAGTCCGCCGGGCATCCAACCTGTCAAGACGCGCGCCAGATCAATCAGTTTGGTGGTGATTTTTCCTGAATTCATCAGGTTTGCGGCCAACAAGAAGAACGGCACAGCAAGCAATATGAATGAATTGTAGGACTGAAACATCCGGTCCAAGATGATGAAAGGGGTCAACCTGATATCCAGAATGACGATTGGAATTGTCGCGATCCCCAGCGCGAATGCGACGGGAACTCGGATTAGGATTAGGAGTAGAAACCCGCCAACCAGAACGGCGCAGGCAACACCTGTTGTGATGATCATGATACTGCCTCTTTGCTCGTGCGGTAGGCCGCGAATGCTTCATACAGACGGTAGCCGCTGAAAATGGCCCAGATCGTACCAGCAAGCGGGACGGAGATATAAATCCATAGCAAATTTGCACGTAACATCATCGAACTTTGGATGGATCCAACTTTGGCGTATTCGATGCCGTACCAAGCAAACAAGGCGGCAAAAATCAGTATGAATACATATACGACCGATTTCTGAAGCAGCTGCCCCAGCGGGCTCATGGCGTCCGGGGTGATGACAACATCAAAATGTGTGCCGTCCCAGACTGCAACCATGGAGCCAATCATAACCACCCATACGAAGATGAAAGTGGCCAGTTCTTCGGTCCAAAGATAGGTAGGGATAATACCTGTGTAGCGCGATATCACCTGCATGCCGACGGGTATCGCAAGTGATGCCATCAGGCAGCCCAGCAAGATGCGCAGACCACCGCAGAATGTTTCGAGGAATCGCCCTACCATGATGAGTTCGCTTCAATTCTGTGGAGCTTAGGGCTCCAAGTTAAAGAAAAGGGGCACCCAGGAAGGGTGCCCCTAAATCGCATCACATGCCGCGTACGTTCGCAAGCAGGTCGGTCGCATTGATCTCAGCAGCAAAGGTGTCTTGAACTGGGATCACCATCTCAAGCAGCTTCTCGCGGCCTTCAAATTCCTGAACCTGAACTTGACCCGCATCCACCATTTCTTGCAGCTTTAGGCCGTCTTCACGAGACTCCAGCTCACGGCCGAATGCGCCGGCTTCTGATCCCGCTTTCATGACCGCCGCCTGCAAAGCTTCAGGCAGCTTGCGGAAGGTTTTGCCACTCATCACAATGGGACGCACAGTGATTGTGTGCTTGGTCAAAGTGACATGTGGCGCAACTTCATAGAACTTGAGGTTTTGAATGCTTGCAGCTTCGTTTTCAAACCCTGCAATTACGCCGGATTGGATGGCATTATAGACCTCGTTATAGGCAATCGCCGATGGCGCCGCCGTCAGGGCCGAGAAAGTCTGAGCCTGAATGGGGGCACCCATAACCCGCATCTTGTGACCTGCGAGTTCTTCAAGATTGCCAATAGGTGCGCTTGAAACAAGGTTGCGAACACCGCCACCAGTATAACCGATGATCATGATATCTGCGTTTTCAGCCAATTCTGCTTCCAACGGTGCAAAGGCGTCGCTGGACAGAACTGCGTTCCAATGGTCCAAATCACGGAACAGGAAAGGCATATCCATCAGAGGGATCGCAGGCGCGAACTTGGCCATATTTGAAGGTGCCATGATGGTGTAATCAATCGCCACACCCTGCTGCAGGAAATTGACGTAGTCTTTTTCTACACCCAGTTCACCGTTCAGGCGCAGATCAAATTCAACGTCGCCATCATAGTATTCACCAACCAAGTCAGCGAATTTTACCATTGTTTTTGTGAAAGCATGGTTGTCGTCAAACATGCTTGCACCACGCAGTGTGACGTCTTGTGCGTAAGCCGCCGTGAATGAGATCACGCTCATCCCGGTTACCAAAGCGAGGCCCTTTGTAAGGTGAAGCGCCTTTTTTGCTGCCATATTTAGAATTGTCATCTTGTTTCTCCCAGTCATCAATTTCCCGCCCAGTCATGTGTTTGGGCGGGTAGATTCTGTGCAAATCTGCAGAGACCTAAACCTGCCAGTAGCTGCACGTCAAGAAAAATGCGGACTAGTATGGTACTTTGAATTATGCCAGTCTTACCCGATCAGTTGGCAAGATGCCCAAACAGAGGGAGAGCGAGGAGTGCTAGAACAAAGCGAAGATATTCTCAGATTAGCTTTCAGCGGAATGGTGTTACGATTGCAGTTAAGCCTTTAGGCATTAGGTGAATATCGTAGCCCAGTATAAGAACACGCGGCAAACAGGCATCGGATTTTGAAATGATAACGCTAGAGCCGTCTCAAGACGCAAAAAGGCTTACAACGACAGAAGAAGTCTTTCGTCAGTTGAAGTCGGACATCATCTCTTTGAAATTGGCCCCAGGCGCAAAGCTCTCGGAAGCTGAGATCGCCAAAGCTTGCAATGTGTCCCGCCAGCCGGTCAGAGAAGCATTTATGCGATTGGGGGAATTGAACCTCCTCGAGATAAGGCCACAAAGGGCGACCCGCGTGCGCAAAATATCGCATGAGGAATTGCGCAATACGCGGTTTATCCGAGCTGCGGTTGAGGTCGAAGTTGTTCGGATGGCGTGCCAAGTCGCGCAGCAGGACCAGCTGGATTTGATCGCAGAAAACCTAAGCCTGCAAAGGCAGGCCGTCGACGCCAGTGATGCCGCAATGTTGAAGTCGCTGGATTATCATTTCCATAATTTGATCTGTCTTGCCGCCAATTGCGCACACGCATTCAAAGTGATCGCGCAGAACAAGGCGCATACAGATCGCGCCTGTACACTTGAGTTGTCCGACGCAGAGGGCATGCAAGAAGTTCTTGAAGGGCACACTGGCATCTATGATGCTTTGTGCGAAAGAGATGAAGAAACAGCTGTCGCAAGAACACGATTTCATCTCAGGCATCTTGACGCCACATTAAAGAATGCTTGCAAAAATTCCCCGGACTTCTTCGAGGATTAAGGGACTGCTCGGCTGATTTGACAGCACCATTTGGCCGGCTGTTGGTTTGGGTTAGGGAATTGAACGTAACGCCGTTCTCAATCGGCAAGCGTTCTTGTCGACGCGGCGAATATACCTTCGCCAGAAACCCAGTTTCTTGCGGTGATGAGTTCAACGTTAAAGGGGATGACTATGGCTACGCGATTTCGCAATAATCGGGATAACGCTCGACAATCGTAGGTAGGATGTCCTTGATCGCTGAAATATGCTCGCGGAGTAGCTTTTCCGCTTGAGCAGTGTCGCCCTTCAGGATGGCTTCGAGGATTTTCCGGTGTTCTGCAATGACGTGTTGGCGTCTTTCTTGTGACAAGGATAAGAAACGCAGCCGGTCCAAATGGCCTTTTTGTTCGCGGATGAGGGGCCAAATATGATCGTGTCCGGAGACAGCACAGATAAGTTCGTGGAACGCTTCGTCGATAGCGTGAAAAGCCGCGGTATCTGCCAGCAAAGCCAGCTCTTGATCGGCAATATTGGCCCGCATGCCTTCGACTAAGTGTGCTTTGTTTTTGACCACAGCTTCGCGCAGGCATTCTACCTCAAGGGCTGTTCTGGTGAACACGGCGTCGTGAATCGCGCGCAGTGAAATTTGGGTGATCAGAGTGGGGCGTTGCGCGCGAATAGACAAAAAACCAAGGTTCGAGAGCCGGAAAAAGGCATCGCGGACGGGTTGACGCGACACGTCAAGTTGCCTGGCCACGTCCACTTCCGAAACCTTTGTGCCGGGCGGCAGCTTGACCGAAATCACCGCAATATAGAGCGCGTCAAAGACACGTTCGGTAGCTGATCCCCGGGATGTCTTGAGAGGGCTGAGGGTTGGGATGTGAATTGTCATTTCAGTAACCAGTTAGGTCGAATGAAAGCCTAATTGCGCTTTGACACATCTAATCATCTAGCATATTAGAATACTAGTTGGAAAATACGGGGCATATTGCAGTGACACTAACCGATCCTGACCGTCTTTTCCCCGTAGGCGAACGACAGCGCGATCTGGCGCGCGCGCTTTATGGCGCAGTGTCGGACCTCCCTATCCTTAGCCCGCATGGACATTGTGACCCAAGCTGGTTTGCCAAAAATGCGCGGTTCTCAAACCCTGCTGAGCTTTTTGTTGTGCCGGATCATTACGTGTTCCGCATGCTCGTCAGCCAAGGCGTGCCAATGGCTGATCTGGGTATTCCGCGGGTTGATGGTGGTCTGGTGGAAACTGATCCTCGCAAGATTTGGCACCGCTTTGCCGCCGCATTTTCGCTCTTTCGGGGCACGCCCACGGCGATGTGGTTGGATCATTCATTCGAACATGTATTCGGGATTGATCAGGTTTTGAGCACATCAACAGCGGATGCTATTTACGACAAGATCGAAGCGAAGCTTGCAACACCTGCATTCCGGCCGCGCGCATTGTTTGACCATTTCAACATTGAGCTTCTTGCCACGACAGAGGGCGCAACGGATGATCTGCGCTGGCACCGCTACATTAAAGAAAGCGGATGGCAGGGCAAAGTCGTGACGACCTACCGTCCCGACGCCGTTGTCGATCCTGATTTTGCAGGGTTTGCAGAAAACGTCACAGCCCTTGGCGCGCTAACCGGCGAAGACACGTCAACATGGTCTCGCTATCTGGCGGCCCACGTTGCACGCCGCGCGTTTTTTAAATCTCATGGGGCCACGGCTTCGGATCATGGCCACCCAACCGCGACCACAGCAAATTTGAGCCAAGACGATGCGCGTGCGTTGTTTGCCACAGTTCTTTCCGGCGGGTTTTCTGCCCAGCAGGCTGAAATGTTTCGTGGTCAGATGCTGACAGAAATGGCCAAGATGAGCATCGAGGATGGGCTAACGATGCAAATCCACCCTGGCTCGCGGCGCAATCATAGTGCTGATGTTTTCGCCCAATTCGGGCGCGACAAGGGGTTCGATATTCCCGGTCGCACGGATTATGTCGAAGCGCTTAAGCCGTTGTTGGATGCCGTGGGCATGGAACCCGATCTGACAGTGATTTTGTTCACGTTGGATGAAACTGCGTATAGCCGCGAGCTTGCGCCTTTGGCGGGTGCGTATCCGGCGCTGAAGCTGGGCCCGCCTTGGTGGTTCTTTGACAGCTATGAAGGCATCAAGCGGTTTCGCGAAGCAACGACCGAAACCTGTGGATTTTACAATACGGCCGGATTTAACGATGACACCCGCGCATTTTGTTCGATCCCCGCGCGCCATGATGTGTCGCGCAGGTCCGACTGCGCCTATCTTTCGACCCTCGTCACAACAGGGCGTCTGCGTGAAGCGGACGCCTTTGAGGTCGCCTATGACCTCGCCTACGGGCTTGCCAAAACTGCCTATAAACTCTGATCTGAAAGCACCCAAATGACCAACGCACAGACCCGCTACGCCATTGATCCTGACACAGCAAAGACGTTTGACACGGCAAAGTTGCGCGAGCATTTTCACTTAGGCGATTTATTTGCCGACGATGAGATCCGATTGGTCTATTCCCACTATGACCGATTGATTTTGGGCTCTGCTGTACCAACCAAAGGTCCGCTGACGCTGGATCACGTTCCAGAAACCGGCACGGCGACGTTTCTTGAGCGGCGTGAAATGGCAGCCTTGAACCTTGGCGATGCAGGGCAGATCACAGTCGCAGGCAAAACCTACCAAATCGGCACAGGTGAGGTCCTTTATATCGGGATGGGCGCTGGTCCGGTCACACTGGAAAGCGGACGTTTCTATCTGCTTTCAGCTCCCGCACACCGCATATGTCCCACCACATTGATCAAGTTGGCTGATGCACGCAGGGTCGAGCTTGGGGCGCGCGAGACAGCCAATGAACGAGTTATCATTCAGTTCCTGCATCCAGAAGTTTGCGAAAGCTGCCAGCTGCTTATGGGGTATACACAGTTTGCGCCCGGCTCAGTTTGGAACACGATGCCGGCACATCTGCATGATCGCCGGATGGAGGCTTATCTTTACTTTGACATCCCAGAAGACCAGCGCGTCTTTCATATCATGGGCACACCGGACGAAACGCGCCACATCGTCATGGCGAATGAAGAAGCCGTCATTTCGCCACCGTGGTCGGTTCACTGTGGGGCAGGGACTTCATCCTACACGTTCTGTTGGGCAATGGCCGGTGACAACGTCGACTTCACCGATATGGATATGGTCGCGATGGAGGACTTACGATGAGCGAAGCGTTTCGTCTGGATGGCAAACGCGCGTTTGTGACCGGGGCCAATACCGGAATTGGGCAGGCGATTGCCGTTTCTCTGGCGGATGCAGGGGCCCATGTGATTGCGGCCGGCCGGTCCTCTTGTGCCGATACAGTCGTGAAGATCAAGGCGCTGGGCGGCAATGGCGAGGCCTGTCTCATTGACTTATCTGATCCCGCCAAAGCGGTCGGAGTTTTGGAGTCTGTTGGCGATCTCGATATACTTGTGAATAACGCCGGCATCATTCGCCGCGCAGACAGCGTTGACTATAGCGAGGCTGATTGGGACGACGTCATGGACGTGAACCTCAAGGCTGTTTTTATGATGTGCCAGACGTTTGCCCGCGCGGCAATCGCGCGTGATACGGGCGGGCGGATCGTTAACATTGCATCCCTTTTGTCGTTTCAGGGCGGTATCCGCGTTCCAGCCTATACCGCATCGAAGCACGGTGTTGCGGGTCTGACGAAACTTTTTGCCAATGAATGGTCTGCGCATGGCATTAATGTGAATGCGGTTGCGCCCGGCTATATTGCGACCAACAACACGACCGCCTTGCGCGATGATCCCAAACGCAGCGCGGAAATTCTGTCGCGCATCCCTGCCGGGCGCTGGGGCGATCCCGCGGATATTGCTGGTGCCGTTACGTTCTTGTGCGCGCCTGCCTCGGCGTATGTGACGGGCAGTGTTCTGAATGTCGACGGGGGCTGGCTTGCCCGATAAACCGCGTCTGAAACGGTCTGGTCACACGCCCAAGGTTGGGATTGTGCACTTGGGGCCGGGGGCGTTTTTCCGGGGATTTAATGCGGTCTATACCGACGAGGCCACGGAGTTGGCGGGCGGCGACTGGGGAATTGTTGCAGTCAGTTTGCGCAGCCCAACTGCCCGCGATCAGTTGAAGCCGCAAGGCAATGTGTTCACTTCCGTGACGCTCGCTCCCGAAGGGTGGGAGCCGCGTATAATCCACTCCATTGCCCAAACGCTTGTCGCGCCAGAAGATCCGCAGGCGGTTGTTGCGGCGATGGCTGATCCGAACATCAAAATCGTGTCGTTGACGATCACAGAAAAAGGGTACTGCACCCAGCCTTCGACTGGTGAGTTGGACCTAGAGCACGCCGATATTGCGCATGACCTGTTGCACCCTGATCAACCAAAGTCTGCGGTGGGGTTTATTGTGGCGGCTTTGGATGCGCGGCGCACGGCAGGGGTCAAGCCTTTCACGGTGTTATCTTGCGACAACCTTCCGTCCAACGGGGCTTTGGCGCGTGCGATTGTCCTTGAGTTCGCGCGGCAGCGTAACGGCGAATTGGCAGATTGGATCGCTCGAACAACGACTTTTCCCGCAACGATGGTGGACCGGATTACGCCTGCGACAACGAATGACGATATTGCCAAGCTTGCTGATATCACAGGTTACGACGACCAAGCCTGCGTATTTCACGAAGGGTTTCGGCAGTGGGTAATTGAAGATGACTTCGTTGAGGGGCGCCCAGCATGGGATATGATTGGCGCCAAAATGGTCGCCTCGGTTGCTGCCCATGAGATGATGAAGCTGCGCTGCTTGAATGGCACGCATTCAACGCTGGCGTATCTGGGGTATCTCGCGGGGTATGACACCATCGCGCAGACCGTTGCTGACCCCGATTTTGAGGTGTTGTGTAACACGCTTTGGCGCGATGAGATCATACCGACGTTGAAGCAACCGGACGGCGAAGACTTGTCCGCCTATTGTGCAGCCCTGATGGCACGGTACAAGAACACCGCCATCCGGCACCGGACATGGCAAATTGCGATGGATGGTAGTCAGAAATTACCGCAACGATTGCTTGGGACGATTGCGGATGATCTGAACATGGGTTGCGACCCGAAAGGGTTGGCTCTCGCGGTGGCTGGCTGGATGCGGTACGTGGGCGGGCAGGACGAAAATGGCGGACCAATAGACGTGCGCGACCCGCTTGCCTTGGCACTGAAGAACGCTAGCGAAGGAGCCAAAACAAACGCCGATAAAGTTTCAGCGCTGCTGGCGTTTCACGATATTTTCCCCAGCACGCTGGCAGTGGACCACCGCTTTTGTGATCTGGTCACCAAGGCCTATGGTGGCATTGCCGAGGGTGGTGCAAAAGCCGCCGTTCGAGCTCTTAGAATAGAGACGGAAGCCAGAGCGAAACAGCAGGCACATAAGTGACCAAGATAAGTGCACCAAGGATCGCAAGATAGAACGGCCAAATAGATTTCAGCGCCTCTTCGATCTTGATCTTGCCGACAGCACAGCCCACGAACAAACAGGTCCCAACGGGTGGTGTGCACAGGCCAAGCCCGAGGTTCATCAGCATCATGATACCAAACTGCGTCGGATCCATACCAAGGCCCTTGGCGATTGGTAAAAAGATCGGCGTACAAATCAAGATCAACGCTGCCATGTCCATAATCATGCCAAGTAGCAAGAGGATGACGTTGATCATTAGCAGGATGATAATGGGGTTATCCGAGATCGTGACAAGCGCATTGCTTAGTCTTTCGGGGACTTGGTACAGGGCCAGCAGATACGCAAACGAACTCGCAAAGGCGATGAGGATCATCACCATTGACGTTGTTCGAACGGTTCCTTTGATGGCTGTTAAGAACGACTGCCAACTTAGGCTGCGGTAGTAAAAAGTTGTTAGAAGAATGGCGTAGATTGCACCAAACGCGCCGGATTCTGTGACCGTAAAGACGCCTGACAGTGTGCCACCAACGATGATCACAGCAGTGAAGAAACCCGGGATCGCATCAGCGGCGGTGCGCCCAACTTCACGCCACCCTGGGAAAGGCTCAGACGGATATTTGTGTTTGATCGACAACGCGTAGGCCGCAATAGCGAGGCTTGCGCACATTAAGATACCTGGAATGACCCCAGCAAGAAACAGCTTGGAAACGGAAATGCCGCCGCCCGCTGCAACCGCAAAAATAATCATATTGTGGCTGGGTGGAATTACGACACCCGCAATGGAGGAAGTCACGGTTACATTGACTGCGAAATCGGGGCGATAGCCGCGTTCCTTCATGACGGGAACAAGGATTGAACCCAATGCAGAAATATCCGCAACAGCGGAGCCAGAAATGCCACCAAACAGCATGCTCGAGAAAATATTGACCATGGCGAGGCCACCTTTGAGGTGTCCTACAAGCGCAGAGGCCAGTTTAACCAGCCGGACTGCAATCCCGCCATGCAACATGATTTCGCCTGCAAGCACGAAGAAAGGGATCGCCAAGAGGGAAAATACTGACACACCAGCGGTCGCCCGCTGAAATGTGATCAACATCGGAAACCCTTCGAACCAAAAGGCCGAAGCAGCGGCGATGCCCATGGCGAATGCGACTGGCATGCCGATAACAACACCAAGCCCGAACACGAGCATTAGGATAGTGAGGCCCATATTAGGATTCCTGCAAATTAGTGGTGGTGTTCCATGTCGAGAAGGTCAGCAATCGTATGATCCCCCGCGACCCGGCGTTCAAGACCATCAGGACGCCACACAAGGTGATGGCCAGTGTTCGAAAACTCTCGGGAATGTTGAGCATTGGAAGAGACGAGTCCCAGCCAAATTGCATCAATTGAATACCCGCATAAAACATCACTGCGCCGAAGGCGGCGAGGATGAAGTCGATGATGACGATAATTACCTTTTGAACGCGCAAGGGTGCCATGTCTCTGAACAAGGAAACGCCGAGGTGCGTATCGTCCCGCACGCCTGCTGCGGCCCCAAGAAATGCAATGTAGCAGACAAGTAAAAGTGCCAATTGTTCGACCCATGTCGGGGTGAAATTTAGAACATAGCGTCCAAAAACCAACCATCCGAAGGTTATAATCAGGACGACAAGCGCGAGTGAGGCCGTAGCAATGCAGGTCCATTGAATGGCGTTAAGCAGCTTCTCGGTGCGGGCTATGATAGAATTGCGGTCAGTCATATTTGCCTCGCGACATGCCAAAGGAAAAAGATCAAACGGCCCTCGATACAAGGATCGAGGGCCGTTCAGGTTTTGCGAGATCAATTAGCCGCCGTTGCGGATCATGTTAACCAAATCGGTCAGATCAGGGTTCGCTGCGAGGAACTTGTCGTACACAGGGGCCATCGCTGCTTGGAATGGGCCTTTGTCTGCGATTTCGTTCACCACTGTGCCGCCGTCTTGGACGATTTTCATGCTTGCGGCTTCACGGGCCTGCCACAGTTCGCGCTGCAAATCGGCGCTTGCGCGGCCGGCTTTCATAACGACGTCCTGCTGCTCAGGTGTCAGCTTGTCCCAAGATATTTTGCTCATGCACAGGCATTCTGGAATGATCAGGTGCTGTGTCAGCGAGTAGAACGAAGCAACTTCGTAGTGGCTTGTCGATTCGTAGGACGGTGGGTTGTTTTCCGCGCCATCCACAACACCGGTCTGGATTGACTGATAAACTTCAGCAAATGCCATTGGTGTCGCGTTGCCGTCCATGGATGCAACCATGTCTACGAAAAGGTCGTTGTTCATTACGCGGATTTTCAGGCCAGCAACGTCAGCAGGCGTGTTGATCGGGCGTACCGAGTTATAGAAAGAGCGTGCACCAGCATCGTACCAGCCGAGCGGCACCACGCCACGTTTGATCATGCCTTCGCCGATTGCGGTGCCGACATCGCCATCCATGAGCTTATACATCTCTGGGATGCTGCTGAAGATAAAGGGCAATGAGACAACGTTGGCTTCAGGAACTGATGTACCAAACGGTCCAAGGCTGAATTCGCCAAAATCGATAACGCCCAGGCGAAGCTGTTCAATGGCGTCTGGCTGGCTGCCTAGAACGCCGTTGTGGAATGTTTTTGCTGTAACCTCGCCACCGGTGCCCTCAGAGACGGCATCCGCAAATGCTTCCATCGCGATGGAAACGGGGTAGTCTTCAACGTGGATGTTCCAGCCGCGAAGTTCGCCCGCAGCAACAGATGATGCGGCGAATGCAAGGCAGCTGCCGAACAGCGCGCTGCGAAGTGTGATACTTTTGGTCATGTGATCCTCCCAGATTCAATTTGGGTTGGTTGGCCTGTTTGCAGTCGGGTGAAAGCAGGCGGGCTTACCAACAGGTATACTAGTATTAAAGGTGACAGCCAAAGTCAATCAAACCTGTTGCACCTTTCGTTATCCCGCATGTTCTGCTGACCTCTATCAGACAGTTCCGCGGTGGGGGCGGTCGTTTTGTTTGTTGAAAATCATACCGTCCAACAATTCCCCAAGTTCAGGACGGACCGCTGGGCCATTGGAAATTGAGACAATAATCTGACTGCCATCTTCGCGTAGAACAAAAACGCCAGGCTCCGCAAAACAGCCATCGGCCTCTTGGGGCGACAAGGGTTCTGTCACATAAACACCAAGTGTCGCCATCTGATCTTCGGTCAACCCGTACCCTAAGTCGAAATCCCACCCGAATTCTGCTTGATCCGCTTGCGCTTTTTCTTGCGAATCGGCTGACACCACAGCGATGTCAAAACCGGCATCTGCCCAAGCAGCGCGCATCTCGTTGAGGGTGTTGAGGTACTTTTTGCAACGCGGGCAATGTTTGCCGCGGTAGACGACAAGGAGTGTCCAGTTTTTGCTGGGGCCACCAACAGTTATCTCACCTCCATTTGCACGCGCAAACGTAAGGGGGCTCAGGATACTGCCTGGGGTTGGTTTCGGTGTAGGCATTTTGGGCTCCTGTGCGGGTTGTAAGCGACATATTGGCGTGACACTTCTTGGCTATACTACTAGCATACCAGAAACATTATCTAGCGTGAATTGCAGATCGCAGCGCTTTTTTCCCGTCACTGTTTGAGTGCAACACGACACAACAGGAAGTACCCGATGCTGAAAATCTGCAGGCTAGACGACGCTGATACCACCCGAATTCTGGAAGGTGCGAAAGCAAAGGCCAAAGAGATTGGTGTATCAATGTGTATCGCTGTGACCGACGAAAGCTGTAATCTGCTGGGGTTCATGCGGATGGACGGCAGCAAGATACCAAGCATCACTTTGGCGATCGACAAAAGTTATACGGCCGCTGGCACGCGCAAGCCAACGCATGACCTGGCTGAGGCGAGTATGCCGGGAAATCCTGTTTATGGGCTCACGTCTACGGTAGGGGGTCGGATGGTCGTGATTGCTGGTGGCTTGCCAATTGTGTCGGACGGCGACGTCATTGGCGCAATCGGTGTAAGTTCCGGCACGCCCGCGCAAGATTTGTCTGTTGCAGAGGCGGGCGTGCAAGCCTTTAAGCTGCGCAAATAGCGCGGGCGTAGATATTAAGACCAACCTCAGCCCTAGCTTTCAAGCTTAAGAAAATAGTCGAATATTTCGGGCACGTTGCCTTGGCTCATGCCAGCGCCCATCGCCGCCTGAAGGTTGTTTGATGTGCCTTCCGCAATTTCGGAGCGGGTGCCTAGATCTTCGGCCATTTTCAGGAAATAACCGATGTCTTTGTTGGCGTTTGCGATGGAAAAACCCAAATCGCTGACACCGTCGACCGCGTAGTTCTTGCAAAATCCCATAAAGGGAGAATTGGAAGGACCGGCGGCCATGATATCATACAGCTGCTTGCGATTGACACCGGCACGTTCCGCGACAGCGAAAGCTTGGCTCATGGTGCTGACGGTGGTCATGCCCATAAAGTTATTGATCAGCTTTGTTGTGTGCCCCGCACCAAGCGCGCCAAGGTAAAAGACATTTTCGCCAAGGATGTTCAAAACAGGCGTCACCTTGTCGTAGGTTTCCTTGTCGCCCGCAGCCATGATGTTCAGTAAACCATCTTTTGCGTGGGCAGGTGTGCGGCCAAGTGGTGCATCAATCATTCCTGCGCCTTTCGCCGCCAGATCGGCACCGATCTTGCGCGTGGAGTCAGGAATAGAAGTTCCGAAGTCAATCACGACTGCACCGTCTTTGATTCCAGCAAGAATGCCATCATCCCCGTAGATCAAGCTTTCGACAACTTCCGAGGTCGTCACGCACAACATGATGATATCACACTGAGCGGCGAGTTCTTTTCCTGTTGAGGCAGTGCGCGCACCTCGTGCAACAACAGCTGCGATAGCGTCTTTGTTCCGGCCCATGACAACAGGCTCAATCCCATTTTTTTGCAGGCATTCGACCATATTGCCGCCCATAAGACCGAGGCCAATGAAACCGATGACGGGATTTTGCATGTCTTTACTCCTAAGCGTGGATAACGTTTTCAATTCAGCACACTAAATCATAACAGACTAGTATACCAGAGTCATATCAAAGAAAGCGCTGGGCATTTTCTGTTGTTCCAGAAAGGTGCGAGTTGCGGGGTACTTATGCGGGCTTAATGTTTAAGAGACATCGGTTTGACGGATACCAAAGCGCCACGTGCTTGGACTACAGCGCCGGACAACTGACACGCAGCCGCAATGCTTTGCGGTAAAGAAACCCCGTCGTTCAATCCAGCAAGAATTGCAGCGTTAAAACTGTCACCGGCCGCCGTGGTGTCTATGACGTCCGCGATGGACGGTACAGAAACCGTGCCTTCACCTTGCGGGCTGCAGTGATAAATCGCATCGGCCCCGTTCTTTACAATGACGGTGTTGGCCCCAGCTGTTTGATACCGCTGTGCGGTGGCCTTTGGATCGACATCCTCAAACCAAGTGGCTTCATCCTCGAATGACGGCAATACGATGTCGGATACCTCTGCTCCTGCCATCGTCCCTTGCAACATGGTTTCGTTATCTTCCCAAAGCCGGGGTCGCAGGTTTGGGTCAAATACAATTGTCCTCCCTTTGGCCCGCCCCGCACGTAATGCGGCTAAAAGGGTTTCGCGCCCCAGCGCATTCAGGATCGCAAGTGTGATACCCGAAAAATAGATCAGGTCGTGATCATCAATCGCAAGGCTCAGCGCGCGCGGGTCTGATGCCAAGCTGCGCGCCGCAGATTGCCCCCTCCAATAGGAGAAACTGCGCTCGCCGTTTTCGAGTGAGATCAGGTAAAGACCAACAGTACTGTCCGGTACCACGACCCCGTATTGATCATTGATGTCCGCATCTTTGATCGTCGCGCGTAGTTGACCCGAGATCGCATCAGTGCCCAATCCGGTATAGTATGAAATGCTGATATCGGGATTAAGGCGGCGCAAATACCATGCTGTGTTGAACGTATCACCTGCAAAGCCAAGCCGGAATACGCCAGCTTCGTCTTGAGGCGACATCTCCGCCATACACTCCCCGATTGATAGAACTCTCATGATCCAGGCCTATAAAAAATCATCACGTCGTGGCGTGAAGCAATCAACCAAAGTGCCGGGTTCAAGACAGACGCAGCCGTGTTGCAACTCGCTTGGAATGACAAAGCTATCGCCGGGTCCGACCTCGCGCTGCTCATCACCCAAAGTGAACCGAAACCGACCCGATTCAACGTAAGTCGATTGCACATGGGGGTGATGGTGCAATGCACCAACAGCCCCTTTAGCGCCAAACCGAAAGGCAACGACCATCATGTCGGGGTGGTCCGAAAGAACCTGCCGCGAGACGGATTCACCCGTTGAGACTATAGGAAAGTCTGACATGTCATATCCTCTTGCTGGCGTTTAGCTGAACAGCATGCCGCCGTTAAGGTCTACATTGGTGCCTGTGACGAATGCACTATCGTCACAGGCCAGGAACAAGACAAGATTTGCGGCATCATCCACATGACCCTGTCGTTTAAGCGGTGCATTGGCCTCAAAACCGCGGCGTCCTGCATCGGGCGTGTGGACGTTATGGAAATCGGTGTCGATCATGCCGGGGCACAATGCGTTGACGCGGATGTCAGGGCCCAACTCTTTGGCGAGACCGCGTGTCATTGTCATGACGGCACCCTTGGACGTGGCGTAGGCCACGGCACCGGGTCCACCCCCATCACGACCCGCTTGGCTGGCTAGGTTCACAATCGCGCCGGATTTCATATGAGCAAGGCAGGCTTTGGTCATCATGAACGTACTTGTTAGGTTCAACGTCATGACGGCGTTCCAATGCTCGAGTTCCATTTCAGCGATGGTTTTGCGCGCAATAAGCCCGCCCGCGTTGTTGACCAGCACGTCGATGCTACCAAAGGCGTCCATTGTCTTTGCGATCAAATCGTCAACATCGGCCTGATTGTTCAAATCACCCTGCACTGCAATGGCTTTGCCGCCCGCCGCTTCGATCTGCGCTACGGTTGCGTCTGCACCCTTTGAACTGGAGAAGTAGTTAATCGCAACGTTCGCACCCTCGGACGCGAGTTTTGCAGCAACCGCACTGCCGATATCGCGCCCGCCACCAGTTACGATGGCCGTTTTACCTTTGAGTTTCATGGGAAATTTCTCCGTTGTTTTTCGGCCTGCGCCGGATGTCGGTTATGTGGTCGCGCGCTTTTCCTTCACGACCTCGAATTTTCCATACACATCCGCAAAGAAAATGTAGGCTCCATAGCTTTGGTCAGCCAAGAATTTGAACACCCTGTTGGGCGCGCCGCGATAGATGTCGAATCAATTCCGCACGACTAGCATACTAGTTAAATTCTGGCATACTAGTTAGAAATTGCGTAGAAGGTCTGCCAAGGGTCCTGTCTTTCTTTGTGCCCCCGAGGTATGTGCGGTGCAGCCACGGCCACGATGGCGTTCTTGCGCGTTTTGGTGCAAGCCAAAGAATGTGCGGTGACCATCTTATGAGGAGATGATGATATGGCGAATGCAGGCCGAGTGACGGAACGACGGACCAGTGTTGATGAAGTCTTCGCATATCTACATGAGCAGATCCTTTCCCTGGGGTTGCTCCCCGGCGACAAGATTTCCGAAGCTGATATGGCCGCGCGTTTTGGCATTTCGCGACAGCCTGTGCGTGATGCCTTCAGCCGGCTCGCAAACCTTGACCTGTTACTGATCCGACCGCAGCGGGCCACCGAGGTAAAAAGGTTTTCGATGCGCGAGATTGAAAAGTCGCGCTTTGTAAGAGCGGCGGTCGAAAGGGAAGTTTTGCGTAGGGCGTGCGTGCTGTGCGATGCGGATGGTGCAGCACTGTTGGATGCGTCACTTAAGGCTCAGGACAAAGCGGTGCAAGCACGTGATGTCGACGGTTTCGGCACGCTGGATTACGAGTTTCACAAAGCAATCTGTGAAATTGCACAGGCCGATTTCGTATTCGACGTCATAATGACCGAGAAGGCAAAGGTGGATCGCCTGTGTCGACTTGCTTTATCGAAAGAGCAACGGCTGCCGGACCTGTTGTCGGATCACCAACGAATTGCGGATGCGATAAAAGCACATGACGCAGACCTCGCTGTTGAGGTTGGTAAGTTCCATCTGTCGCGACTGGATGAAACGATCGTGAGAATTACCGAAACGAACGCCAACTATTTTGAACCGGCTGATACCTAAGGGCTGCGCTTAAGGGGCCTAATGACGTTATTTGATGAGGGAATTCTGTTGGCTCATCATAGCCGCAGATGAGTGGGGTCTGAGGCAGACATCCAAGAGCCCTGGCGAGAAGATCGACAAAGTATCCAAACCCGCGACGCAGAAGCACTTTTCATCTGAAAAGAGGTTTTGGCCTGTTTTGGACGTTAGAGATTTGGTGGTTTAGACATTAAGTCAAATATTTGATCACGATGGCAAAGAAATTCGACCCCTCGGAACCTCCAGGGGAAGCTAGGGACCAAGTTGTGCGGCCCAATAGTATTGCGCTGTTGGCCCTCTAAAGTCCCACAAAGAACTGGATGATTGCTGCATTTGCCAGATCAACAAAAAATGCAGACACCAAAGGCAAGACGATAAACGCCAAGGGGGCTGGCCCGTACCGTTTCGTCACCGATGACATATTTGCGATGGCAGTTGGTGTGGCGCCAAGTGCGAAACCCGCAAACCCCGCGCTAAGAACCGCAGCTTGATAGTTTCCGCCAGCCAGTCTGAACACCAAAAATATAATGAACATAACTGTCATTAGGGCCTGCATTGCTAGTACCGTCAAGATTGGTCCGCCTAGTTCAGCAAGTGTCCAAAGTTGCATACTCATCAATGACATTGCTAGAAATACAGACAAACAATAGTCTGAAATCACAGCGAGGGCAGGGGTGCGTGCGGGCCAAGTGATGCTACGGAATACGAACGGTACCGTGTTCGACATTACTATTCCGACCAGTAGGCAGGGTACGAACAATGGAAGTTTCAGGCCAGCCTGCCCAATGGCGTCGTGGCCAAAATAGCCAAAAAGAATGGCCACGTGTATCGCCAAGAAACCGCGCATCAGCGAGATATGATCAATTTGAGTGATCTGATCATCGTCATCTTGGAACTCTAATCCGACAATCGCATCGTCCGAAACATCGCCGCGCAGGTGCTTGCGGTCGATCAGGTATTTGGCAATGGGGCCGCCCATTAGGGCTGCCAAGATAAGTCCCAAAGTCGCAGCTGCGATCCCCATTTCGGCAGCTGCAGCAAAGCCCGAGATTTCTTCTATCTGCGGCCCCCACGCAATCGCTGTGCCATGCCCGCCAATCAAAGAGGCGGAACCAACAAGTGGAGCCGCAGATGCAGGAATCCCGAAAAGCGTAACCCCGGCCAAGCCAACAAGGTTTTGTAAAATCATGAACCCGAATGTCAGCGCCAACAGCGTGATCAGCAATTTGCCGCCCCGAAACAGGTCGGAAACACGCGCATTGAGGCCAATCGTGGCAAAGAAAACCACAAGCAAATAGTCGCGAACCTGCAGGTCGAAGACTATTTTCCTGTCAGTTATTATAAAAAATGCCCACGTTAGCGCCGCGATAACTAAGCCGCCTGAAACGGGTTCGGGGATGTTGTAGTCGCGCAGAAACGCGATCTTGCGGGTTAAGAAGGCCCCCAAAAAGAAAACGATAAAACCAAGCGTGACGGCGATGAAAGCTGGAATTTGTATATCAGACATGGGTTGCGCTCGCGGCCTAAATCATAGGTGGATTTTTCAAATTGAACGGAAGCCGACCCAAAGTTGTCGTCGCACGTTCGGCGCGGTGTTGCTGGGAGGCATTTGCAAAATTCAAAACACTCCTAGACGAGGCGCACCGAATTGGTCAACAAGCCCCTTAATCGAAATGACCGAACGAGCGGTTTCTTCGATCGCACTCTGGTACATCTCCTGCGTTCGGATCCGTGTATCCATATATGCGGTGCATTTATATGGAACGCACTTCAAAATCTGACCGGTCACGTCCACTTGAACCAACTCTAACGAGGGCAAACCGCCATGTTCGAATATTGCATCGCTCCTTCCCCTCGGGGTGCGTTAACCGATGGAGCGCGCGCGCAGCCTCAGATTTAGCGAGCCTTTTCAGGGAAACCCTACGACGCGACAACCAATCGCAAGCCCAAGTGCGCGGGAGGGCTCCCAACGGCGCATCCGCCCCGCGCAGGATCTCTTGTGAAGACTGGGATCGCTGCCATGTGCTCCCCTCCAACATAAAATGCGGGGCACCGGTTGTTAGAGAAATCGGGATCGTAGCAATCACTAGTCCATTCCCAAACACTGCCGTCCAGATCCATCACACCAGCGCGCGTGGCGCTAAAACTGCCAATGGGCTTCAACGTTCTGGGCGACGCAGGTTCGGTGCGATAGGAGTTAGCCCATTCAAGCAATGGATCATCAAAAAGAGGTTCAGGCTCTTCGGGCAAAACTTCGTGCGCGAGCGCAAGCCACTCTTGGCTGGTTGGAAGTCGGTAGGTCTTGCGTGATTGTTGGTTGATCCACGTGATATATTCTTGAATATCAATCCAATTCACGCCGGTTGCTGGATAGTCAGCTTCTCGCCCTTTACGACGCACCGTTAGCTCCAAGGAACACGCCCTAGCGGCGTGACATCTGTTCCATTCCGCGACGGTTAGCTCATGTTTCTGTACGGTGATTGGGTGGTGTTGGGCATCCAGCGCATCGGTGATGACGACCTCAGGGTCGAAAGCAGTTTCCTCATTCAAAAGAAGTGCCCCAAGAACCGCCGCGCTGCATATAAATACAGCAGCGCCCGCGGCCATCATCGCCTTGGGTTTGGCAGGCCACTTCATTTAGTGGCCCACCTATTTTTCAAACAAAGTGTCATTTCGCGACCATGATCAAAGGAACGAGCGGGCCGGCACAACTTGCGCCATCAAGTCGTTGTCCCATTCGCCCGCAACAACAAAGTGCGCTGTTGCCCCCATCAATGATGCCTCGATCAGGTTGTGGTTCACATAGGCGTAGATGCCCGGTTGTTTAAACGTGTACACGGCAGCGCCCGCTGACCCGCCGCGGATGAACCAAGTTTCAAGGTTAGATTGCGGAGTGTCTGAGAACGAGCCCGCTTCCCATACCAAGTCCGCATGGCCGCCAATCAAGTGCGGACGTGTGTCGCGGTTTGCCTGTGCGTGTACCATCAAAACGGTTTTGCCGACTTCAGATTTATATGCGTTTTCGCCGGTCATTGAGCCTACGGAGCCGTTGAAAACCGAATGTGTTGGCGTCAGTGTCCGCATCGCATCAAGGCTGTCGCTGTAATCTTCGCCTGGGCCTTCATAGTCGATGTAATACCCATCCTCGTCCATGGGCAGATAATAATCCTGCTCACCCACATAAACGATATCGTCATACTCAACTCGGTTGCCGTCCCCATCTTTGAGGCCGTCTCGGGGCAGGACCATCACAGCACCGTTCATGCCGTGGCAAACGTGGTACGGGATCATGTCCCCACCGGGGGCGCAGTGATAGACAAAGACGCCCGGCTTGGTCGCTTTCCACCGCAACACGGTTTCTTCACCAGGCAGGACATGGGTCAAACCGCCACCACCCAACGCGCCAGTAGAGGCATGAAAGTCGATGTTGTGCTCCATGAAGCTATCTTCGGGATTTCGAAGTGTCACTTCGACGTAATCCCCTTCGTGCACAATTATCAGCGGGCCAGGAACAGAGCCGTTGTAAGTCAACGCCCAGATATAACCGTCATTGTCTTCATCAACGAGCATCCGCTTTTCGGTTGTGGTTAGTTCAATTTCAACGATCTTTGGTCCGTCTGTAGCAACCTGCTCATGCGCAGGGGCAAGCGGTGGCATCACCATTTCTTGTTTGACGCGTGGCAAGTGCGATAGATCGACCTCCTTGCCCTCAACTGTTACCTGCTCGGCGGCTTTGATCACATTGTCATAGCTTGACCCAAGTTTTTGAACAAAGAGCTTTGGATGCTTGGCGGCCCCTTGCGCAGTAGACGCGCCAGTTGCCAAAGCCACACTGGCCAAGGCTGTTCCTTTCAGAACATTGCGGCGACTTGGGTTGGTTTGAACCGTCTTTGATCTCTTGGACATGCGCTTTCCTCTCAAATGATTGACCGTGCCCTTGAGGTGTCTCTCAAGCGCCCGTGGAATACATCGATCTGGCCCGCTATGACGTCAGAAAAAGCAGTAGTCGTGATCATCGCGGCTGATGTGCCTAGGTGTAAAATCGAATTAGTTGAAGGTGGCCAAGTATGAGACGATATCAGCCAACTGTTCTTCTTTGCGAAACCCTTTGAACGACATCTTGGTGCCGGGCATAAATTTCTTTGGATTCGCGAGAAATTCACTAAGTGATGCTTCATCCCAAACGAGCCCGGCTTCTGCTTGAGCAGTAAGTGCTTTGGAATACTTGAAGCCTTCCACCGCGCCGGCGGAGGCTCCAACAATCCCGTTCAATTCAGGGCCTACCCGGTTCTTGGCTTTTTCGCCGACCATGTGACAAGCTTTGCACTTGGAGAATAGTTTCTTGCCTTTGTCGGGATTACCTTCCGCAAAAACTGGGCCCGACATAATTGCGAGCACTAAAATCACTTGAGTGACTATTTTCATTGTGGGTTCCTCCGATGGGTGAGCCTTGAGCATAGCCGAAGAAGAAACGATCAGTCCATGTTGACGGCGTATTGCGTAAGACGGTCATCATTTCGCTCGCGCTTTGCCATGTTCCATTACAGCTGACTTTCGCTGTGGGGCGCACCACGATTAGCTATTCTCTTCAGATTGAGGTGTTTCAGTTGTGTACGTCAAAGCTGCCTGCAGCCACCCACAATCATTACAATCTCACAAGCCTGCTCCCCCGAGGCGTTGTTTGTTTTGGGCACTCCCAAACCCTAACGTTCCAGCCAATTGAATGCTTAAGGCTTTCCCGTCAGGGACAAGCCTGCTCTCCATCAACAAATTTCGTATGACTGAAGATGCTTCAGCACGCTCCGATGCATCACCCATCAGCAGCGCTTCGCTTGTTGCGAGCCTCTGAGACCTGTAACCCACGCAGCCCAGCAGTGATGCGCATAAAGCCTGTTTTCACGCAAATTTCCCGCAGTATTTACGTTCCTTTGACGTAACTTTGATGCTGCTTTTACGTCGCTCAGTTGAACTAAAACTATAGCGGAGGATTCTCTTCCCCGGTGCGATTTAGGAAACCTGCCGGTTGGCAGAACAACCCGAAAGGTTAAAGAAATGAAGCTCTTATCATTCGGTTCAAATACTACCAGATTTATCGCTAGACCGAGATTCATACACAATTTGTATCTTGCCCCGAATATCGACTTTGCACCGCGCATATTCACGCCTGCAATGCCCGTTCGGTTACTCTTCAATCCGCAAAGCGGCACTTGCGTTGGCACCCCGTGTCAGTCGCACGGCGAGTTAATGCATCGGTGTGTCGGCGTCGCTCAGTCCAAAAGCTTTGAGGCATTACTTACCAAGGGAGAATTGACATGGTGAACGCGGCATTGAGAATACCCGGTCCAAAGGGTGATCACCGTACCCTGTTTTGTCATCACGATTTGGTTCGCGATGAGATCAAGAATAGCTTTTCGGAGAACCTCGGTGAAACGCCGAGCGAGAAAATTGTATTGACGCTCCTAATGACAGACATTGTTGGATCGACGAGTAAATTAGCGCTACTTGGCGACTATTGCTGGGCCGAATTATTGGACCAACATGATGAGATCGTTCGAGAACGGGTCCGTGAATTTGGGGGCCACACCATAAATACGACAGGAGACGGTTTCATCACCGCGTTTTCTGGCCCCACGCGCGCGATTCACTGCGCTCGAAAAATACGAGCAGAAGTTGCCCGCCTAAACATTGCGATCCGCGTGGGAATCCACATCGGCGAATGCGAGCGTCGTGGTTCCGATATCAGTGGATTGACCGTCCACATCGCAGCCCGAATACTGGGTTGCGCGTCGCGCGGGCAAGTCTTGATCTCTGAAACAGTGAGAGACGTCACGATCGGATCTGGGCTTGATCTCCGCCATATTGGCGCACCAAGCCTCAAAGATGTTCCGGGAAACTGGCCGCTTTATGAGGTTCGGATCTAGAGGTTTGAGGGCGAGTGCGCTGCGTATTTTGATTACCTTCATGGTTGGGGCTTGAGCAATCGGTTCACATGATTACTGCGACATACAGATTTGGGCAGAGCTCAAGACTCGAACCGCGGCAATCGTGTCCAGTCTGAAGTGAGGCACCCGCCACCGATCCGGGTTTCCGGAGGGACCGGGTCGTAGGTTTCGAACAGTGGGTTAATAGGCGCTGTCATCGGTATCGCCCGACCGTCATCAGTTGTTGCCAAGGTATTGATAGCGGTTCGCGTCACTGGGAGGCCAGAATGGACCCGCGAGGCTACAATATGCGCTGACATCGCACTGGATACACTGGTGCCATTCATAGGAAACGTGCTTCCACTAAAGTACCCACTAGCCAGAACACCTCCGTGAACCCGACTGTCATCGCAGATTGCCGCCGCCGTCGGCGGGAAAGCAAACGGATGATCAAAACCTTCGCTCGAATAAAGCGCGGGCTGACGCGACTTGCGAAATGAACCCGCTGCGACAAGGGTTTCACTGCCCGTGGCAATGTCTGATATTG
This sequence comes from Sulfitobacter sp. SK012, assembly GCF_003352085.1. NCBI lineage: Bacteria > Pseudomonadati > Pseudomonadota > Alphaproteobacteria > Rhodobacterales > Roseobacteraceae > Sulfitobacter > Sulfitobacter sp. SK012. Next base: position 4,215,798 of record NZ_CP025804.1, on the reverse strand, counting down.
TCCCCGCGTTTTGTACAAAGATAGGGGGGATCGCCACCTCTGGCCAAACAGGGCGCTGAGCGTCGAAATAAGATTGCCGTGCGCCATTTCTGGCGAGGCCCAACGCGTCGTCCCGCTCGACCCACAACTCGGCCTTGGCATTGTTATCCAGCGACAGTGCTTTCAACCCGATTTCCCAACGACCAGCCAGATCGGGCCTTCCGCCTTGGAATTGGAAGTAGTCTCGATCTATCGCGGTATGCCGCACCGCAATCATGATGCGCACGCGCGGTGTTTCGAAAAAATAACCGACGCACTGAACGTAGACGCGAGCCAGCAAAGTGTCTCCGTCGAGCAATTCCCAGAATTTTCCAATCTTTGCGTCGGTGATCGTCAAGGTTGGCCCGCCGGGTGGTGTCACTGTCAACTCGATTTGCGGATCAGCGGCGTTGCAGGTTGGCAGCCAGATCTCGACTAAATTCGACGTGCCGTCGTCGGGCTGAACAATCCAACCGAGTGTTTGCTTGGTTGCAAGTTCGTCACCGCGAAAGCTCGCATGTGTGTCCGTATCAAAGAAATTTCCCGCCGGAATCGTGATTGCCGAGGCTGAGGTCCCGTTCAGGATTGTATCGAAAAGCCACTCCATCGGGCCATGGCCGTCGTGACCACCAGCAATGCCTCCAAAACTGAAATTGATCTGCGGTTTCCCGCTTTGCCCGGCCAATTGAAATATCCACAGCACCGCCATGAGCACGGAAGGGATTAGGAAATTGCCATGCGTTGCGTCAACCGCCCGGCTGCTCAGGTTGACGGCAATAATCGGATCGCCGGGCCCATCGCCCCCGGTCATCACGTCAAGCACGTGCGTTCCGTGTCCTAGGCTCGTTGGCAAGCGGGGATAACGTTCAGGGTCGAAACTATTGGCGTAATCATCTGCATAAAGCGCGTGTTCGTCGACGTTGCCACCTTGGTTAAATTCATTCAGCAATTGGTCGATGTCGATCGCGGCATGCGTGGTAAGGGCATCTTGATCCCAAAAGCCAATGATGCGGGTTTCCGTGACGGATTTGCGAAAACGCGCATTCGCAAAACCGATGCCGGTGTCCATGATCGCGACGATACTGTCGCCAGGGGCCATTTCGACAGCCAAGTCCATGGAGCCAACCGCCTCGATATCCTCAATCGGAACCCCAGTCAGCAACAACTCGCCCCACTCACGTCTTTCGATTGTGGAATAGATGCTCGACAGGGCACCGAGTTCTGAAAAACCAACTGCCAATACTTGTCCGGAACTCGTTAGCTCCAACGGTTTCAGTCCTGTCGGGAAAACCACGACATAGTCTCCGCCCGGAGCAAAGTTGCTTTGAAACTCTTCCAGTGCACCAACAGAAGTGAACAAGAATGTATAGGCAACAATCAGGTCATTGTGATCCTTGTCGACGGAAGACACCGGTGAGGGAACCAATAGCCAGTGCTGTGCGGGATCCTGCGAATTTTGCGCAGGATCCAATTCTATCTCATCAGTCCATTCGGCTGCCATCGCCCTAACTCCATTCGGCCAGAGCGTCTGCCCAGAGTTGGCCCAACTCGGTAGAGCCGGTCCCCAATATATTTATGTTGTTTCCTTTTCGTTCATAGGCGGGATTGTCAGGATTAGCCCCGGTGTTGATGGTTTGGATAGCGAGTGATGGAATGAAATCAGGACTGTTACCGGGCGTCCCGGCAACCAACGGATAAAGCGGCCCATTAAAGCTGTAATTTTTCACATCCCAATTTACGACCGCTGGTGCTGTTGAGGCATTTTGCAGTCGCATCACGAAATATCGCCCCAGCACCATTCCAAGATAGGCACCAGCTGCTGAATCTACTGGGAAATGCACCCCGGCCACTGTCCGGTTCACCGCTATCCGATAAGCTTGGCGCATCAATTGGGTCTTGGTGTGGTCCGCGCTGGGCCCGAGATTGGCTGTTGCAACGGTTGTCTGCGCTTCTTGTCGATGATCCGCCAAAACGCCCATGACGACCGCAATTGCAAAAGATTCGGTCGCGTGACCACTGGGGAGGCTTGAATGCCCGGGTGTCATGATCAACGGCTGAACCTGCGGCGAATATTCCGAAGGGCGGCGGCAGGCCATTGCGTCCTTGAACCGCATCTCGATCGCCACCACCGCAGACTGAACCGCATAAAGCAACTCGATGGTCTTGCGCATTCGTGGAAGGGGCGTTGTCATAATAGAGGTGAAGAAAGTCATTATGTCGTCGATTTCGGCCATGATTTCGACCGCACGATCGCTGCGCAAGTCGGCGTAGCGGCGCAGCCATTCCATTTGGACCCGGAACAAATCGGTTCCCGGTCGCCGCATGGCAAAAAGTTGCTCGGGCGCACCGGCAGCGCCCTGCATTTGATCAAGCGGAGCCGGTACGATTTGATTGCGATGCCACAACGTCGCCCAAGAACCTAGATCTTGTGTATCACCGGCCTCAGCACTCAGCGCGAATTCCAACGGTTGCAGCAGCTCCTGAACAAAAATGACCTGCCTTACTCGGTTGGACCAGAGATTTGTATTCAAAGGGTCGCCGAATGTGTGTTGCTTCGGGGCGCGCTCCACCACTTGCCAGTTTCCGACAATCCCATCGCGGTTTTTAAGCAGTGCGCCCGACGTATACGGAGAGACCGTTTCTCCTCCGGCATTGCCTGCGTTGCCCGCATTTCCGGCGTTACCCGCATTTCCTGCGTTGCCCGCATTTCCGGCGTTACCCGCATTAAGCGGGCCTGAGCCAGCACCAAAATTTTCAAACATGTAACACCTAAAATAATTGCGTTGCTTAAAAAGTCACCAAAATACACTCTTTTGCGCTATCGTAGATGTGCAGCTTAAATCGAAGCCAAACCCAACTCGCGCGGAACCATTCAATTATGTCTAGGTCCAACAATAGCACGGAATTGACAAAATCCGGAGTCAAGAATTTTTCGTTCAAAACTTTTGGACGTTTTCAGATCACCGCTCCGGACGGATCGGACATAACTCCGCCCTCGCAAAAAGCTCAAGGATTGCTGGCGATTCTGCTCACTTCTCCTGATTTTTGCCGTCCCAGATCCAAGCTCCAAGACTTACTCTGGAGCGACCGTGAACAAGATCAAGGAGCAGCCAGTCTGCGCCAAGAGATTTCTGGATTGAATAAACGGTTTCGCGTTTTTAGTCAGTTGCTTGGCACCGACAGATCCATCGTGTGGTTGGAGAAGTTGCTTTTTGAAGCTGACTGCGATGAAAACGGACCGACCGAGCTGGCAAGCACCCGCAATCGCGAGTTCCTCGAAGGCAACAATGTCAAAGACCCGGAGTTTGCCAACTGGCTGAGAGATCGTCGCACGGAGTTCGAAAACAAACAGCCAACCCCAGCCAAGATTCGGCACGGTGTCGATGAGGTAGGGCCCAGAACTTTGGTGCTTTCATATTCTGAAACCGCGAGCCCATTATCCAAGCATCTGGCAAGCGCCGTCTCTAGTGGCGTACGGGACTGGCTGCCATTGGATGTGCGAAACGTAATGCCGGCTCTCTTGCCCGCCGACGCCCTTCTACTTGAAGTCGATGAAACCCGGATCGGCCAAGACGCCTATGTGCAAGTTGTTCTGAAGGACGTTGAAAAGGGAAATACACTGTGGCGTAGCGCACTTGAGTTTGAGGTAGGAAAAGGAGGGGATGTCCGGAACAACCTGACTAAGCTCATCAACGAATCCATCGATCGAACGCTTACAACTTTGTCGTTCGATTCTAGTGGGCTGACTCCGCGCAATGCCAATGCTGCGATCCAGGCAATCGAGCGCATGTTTACGTCACACGGCGATTCCTTTGACACGCTGTCTAGAGTCTTCGAAGAAGAATACAAATCAACTGGTCACGGAGTTTTTCTCGCCTGGCAAGCATTTCTGTCGACTTACGTTGTCGGCGGCCGCAAGGCCCACGATCGCGTGGCCATGTCTGAAGAAGTGCGCAGCCTTGTCCACCAAGCCTTGATGTCTGAGCCGCACAATGCATTGGTTTTGGCTCTATGTTCCCATGTTAACGCATTTACCTTGGGCGACTATCACAGCGCGTTCGAACTTGCAGACCGCAGCGTAAAACTTCAGTCGAACAACCCTTTGGGATGGATGTTTCGTGGTGTTGCGTTGATCAACCTTGGTCGACTTGATGAAGGTCGCAAAAGCATTTCTCAGGCCAGAAACACAACCGGCGAGGCACCTTATCGCTATCTGATAGACTGCTACTCATGCATTGCAGAGATGCTAAGTGGTGATTTCCAGAACGCAAAGGCTTACGGGGCGACCTCGCTAAGCTATATGCCGGATTTCGCACCAACCTTAAGGTACCTTCTGGCGACGCATCTTGCTCTAGGAGACACTGTCGCTGCGGAAAAAACAGCCAGGCGCCTCAAGGAATTGGAACCAGATTTTGAACTGTCCCTTCTTGCGGAGCCTGAATACCCCAACCCATTGATGAAGCAGTACAACGTAATTGATTTGAAAAAGCTCCCCAAGCTGCTCTGAAAATTGAGGTGCCTCAGGCTGATGAAGGGGCGACATTCTGCGAACAAGGTCTGCTGTTCTGTCTCCGAGGTGGGCCCTAATGCGTTTTCTTGTGTCTTGCTGGGGTGTTTGGTTCAGGAATGCGTGTTGCTAACTTCAACTGTCAATTGAGACGTCACTCATCTTTCAACTCCGACCCTGAAATCCATATGCCGATCGTTCTGCGCGGCGTCCACACCTACAAACAAAGCCAAAATAGTGCGTTCAAGCTCTCTATTGAGTTTCGCTATCGTCTTGTTTCAGCAGGAGGTCAGGAAAGCTGACAGCATAACGAAACCCAATTTCCTCCATGTAGTCACGAGCTGGTTTAGGTGCCGGTTTTGTGCTTGGGGGCTTTTTCTCAGAGTGCTTCATATTTTTTACCCTCTCCAGCATTGTCTTGTGAAATCAGTGTTGCCCGAAGGCTCTCTGAAATGAAGGCAAGTTTTTCATGATATTTTTTCCGCTGTTCGGTTCCCCCGACAAAAATACTTTTGAAATCGGCGCGGGTGCGGACCATTCGTTCAGTATTGTAGAGGGGTCGTTCAGTGAAGCCAGAGATCCGGGCTGGCGGAACACCAGAAAGTGCAGCAATCCTGCTGCGCACCACCTGTCCAATTACCCTGCGCGCAGCTTCTTCATCGATGTCGTCGACTTCCTGCAAGCGGGCGGTTGTCTTGTCTATAAGCTGCATCACTTCAGGTCCGCGACGCAAAACAACCATATTATCCTCAGATCTATAGTAGCTATGAACTAAGTTTCGGGTGCAAATGAATCCAAGGTCAGGGATAGCGATGAATTTTCCTTCAGCCATATCCATCATGCCAACACCAAGGTCAAAGAACCCCGGAACATTCCAGCTCTGGAGGAATTGGTACCTAGCGATCAGCCTTTCCCTCCGTGCAACTGCATAGGTTGTGGTAAACGGTAGTTGACCAAACAAACGTATCCTCTGCCCTGCCGTGGGTGGAGCGATTTGTCGGACAGGGTCGAGCCGAACTCGTGCGTTTTTTTCGTCCAAGACATCTATATGGATAAGATACCCGCCTGCACAAACGGCGTCAGGGTCCTGTTCGAGGCGATGTTTTGCTCTCTCCATTGTCTCCATGATCGGATAGTCGTCATCCGCAGCCATGATCAGATATTCGTCAGGTGCACTCTTCAGTACTTCTAGAAGGCGGTCAAAAAGAGACAGGTCGCTGCTGTACGGTTGGTAATCAATCTCGATGCTGGCTTCAGCTGCCAGCTTTGCGTTCAGCGGCTTAAAAGCTGCGTCACTGCCGTCCGCCAAGATAATTTCCACATCCGGATAGAACTTTTCGTAGTATCCAAGCACACCGCTTAATGAGGTTGGGCGGTTGCGGGTGGGGATAATGATACGCATTGGCTCTACTTTGATAACTGCTATTTTCGCGCTAGAATGCCTTCAGGGCAAACACTCAGCAGCAGCTTGCCATCCATTTCACGGTCCAGTTCAAAGGCCAATGTGTCACCGTCGGCCGCTTTTACACCGCCGCCGTCGAGCCTAGTCATGAATTTGCGTAAGGCTGTCTTAGGATTGTTGCCTGGAGCCCATGGACGATTGGGGAACATGTCTTCAGCAAGGTCCTCAACGATCGTATCATACACAATACAATAGCTGCCTTTAGAGGTTAGCGGGGAATAGAGTTCCAGCTCTTTGATCACATGATCTTCGGTATGGTTGGAATCGAGTGCTACCAACACTTTTGACCCAGAAGGGATCAGTGCCTTGGCACGTTCGGCCGTATCAGTTTCGGTTGATGAACCCTCTACCATGTCTACGTAGGCGCTGAGTGGATGCGCTTCGATAGCGTCCCGATTATGCTGGCGGATGTCGATATCGATGCCAATCACCTTGCGGTGCGACTTGGCTGGATCAAAAGCGCGGCCTTCAGCGAGCGCATCACAAACGTCCAACATGGCCAACAATGATGCACTCAGCATCAAAGACCCACCATGGGCAATGCCAGTTTCAAAGATAACATCGGGGCGGGTCTTATAAACCAGCTCCTGGAAACCAACGATATCGGCAGGTAGTTGGATGATCGGGCGGCCGGCCCAAGCGAAGTTATACATGTAATGTTCGCGAAATGCGTGGTCCATCCATTGCGCAGAGGAACCGTTCCACGAGTCTTTGCCTTTATAGCCTTCGATGCGGGCACTACGCTCTTTTTCGAATTGGGCTATTGGATCTTGGTTTGGCATCAAGAAGATTCCCCATTTTCTAGTTTTAATGACGTGACTAGTGCCGGCAAATCGTCAGCCAAGTACCGTGGGCAAAAGTCGCATAGCTGGACAAGCTTGTCGACCGAGATTGGTGGGAATTTCCGGACAAGTGTGTTGGGTTGAAACTCGACTTTGAAGTCTAGTTCACGCAGCCGCACTGCAATTTCTTGGTGGCTTGTTACCCGGCCGCTGGCCAAATTATAGCAGCCGCTGCTTGCATCGCGCGATATGGTGGCGAGGGCCGTTACGACATCTTCGACAGACACATAGTCCTTAGCGGAGGAAGGCTCTTCGCTGATCACAACCTCGCCGTCGCGGACAACCGAACCCAGCACTGATCCTAAGAAGGTATTTGAGCTCATTCCCGCACCGTATACATTCGACAAACGTGCGCTAATCATACGCGCATCAGGGTAGGTAGCGCACAACGCTTCACCCAACAGCTTGGCCAGATCATAGGTGGAATCTGGAGAAGGCAGTACGTTAAGTATTTGATTTTCTTGCGCAGGTTTTTCGTGCTCGGTGATTCCATAAACACGGGTGCTAGACAGATATACCAAGGATGAGAAACTGCAGCGCTGCATCAGCTCGCTAAGCAACGTTACCTGCGACTGGATCGTGAGGTGGGGGAATAGCCGAAAATTACCCGTCATCCCAATGCAGTAAAACACAGCACCCAGATCACCTTTAAGCTCTGAAAGCTCTGCTCTGCTTGGTGTTTCGACTGCGTAGCCCTCATGCCGCAGACGGGCAACCAAAGCGGTGCCGATAAAACCTGTTGATCCCAGAACAGTCGCTTTCATCGCCGGGCCTTTATCGGCACCGCAGGATTTCCCGCTGCTACATGATACGCTGGAATTTCAGACCGCACGACGCTTTGTGCACCTATCACACACCCCTTGCGCACGATGGCACCATCCAGAAAAACCACGCCTGCGCCGATCCAAACGTCATCTTCAATCACAATACCGCCCTTACTGGGCCGAAAACCTTGATTAATAATCGGGATGTCGGGATCGACATACTCATGGTTGACTGGCGCAAAGGTGCAATTGGCTGCAATGGCCACATCGTTGCCGATTGTAAGGCCATTTCCAGTGTAAAGCACGCAACCTGAATTGATATAAACCCGTTCGCCTAGGATCAGATCTCCGTTGCCGCCAACGGGCTTAATCTTGACGAAGCTGTCGACCATGGAGTGCGCGCCGATACGTATCAGCGTCCCGCGGGTGCTGTCTTCAATATCAGCGAGCTTGGAAATCTGTGCGGTTGGATGAATGTCGATCGTCACGGAACGCGCGTGCCTCCTTACGGGCTAAATTCTTCGATTTGTGGAATGGCGATTACAAACTTTGCATCCCAATCGCCAACATAACTGAGTTGCGCTGCGACCTCGTTTTTTATGTTCCAAGGAAAGATCAGGATACGGTCAGGTTTTGTTTCCTCAATCTTGTTCGGGCGTTCAATTGGCAGACGTGATCCGGGCATGTATTTACCCTGTTTAGCGGGTGCCATATCGCAGACGTACTCAATCAGGTCGGACCGAATACCGCAGAAATTCATAAACGTATTGCCCTTTGCAGCGGCACCATAGGCCGCAACACTGAGCCCTCGGTCTTTGGCATCCATAAGGTACCGCATCGCGCCGTTACGGATGTCGTAGACCGACGTTTGGAACGCCGCATAATACTCTCGTGTGGCCATCCCGGCATCACGTTCGCGTTGCAGTAACATACTAACGTTGTCACTAAGTGGATACGGCTGTTGGTCCGCGCGCTGAGCATAGACTCGCAAACTTCCGCCGTGTGTGCCAATTTCCTCAACGTCAAAAACGTGCAACCCGTTAGCAGTTGCTATGCGATCAACCGCCAAAAGTGACAGATAGGAGTAGTGTTCATGGTAGATCGTATCGAACTGACATTCGGACACCAACCGCATCAAATGCGGGAACTCGAAGGTTACGACCCCTGTGTCCTTCAGCAGAATTGAAAACCCAGCCAGAAAGTCATTGATGTCAGGGACATGGGCCAAAACGTTATTGGCGGCTATCAGATCGGCTGATTTGCCCGCGTTGCGCAACCGTTTTGCTAGATCGCGGCCAAAGAATTCTTCGTGTGTTTCAATGCCCTTTTCGCGCGAAGCGACGGCCGTGCTGTGGGTCGGTTCAATGCCGTAGCAGGGAACTTTAAGCTCTTGGACATACTGCAAAAGGTAGCCGTCGTTCGAGGCGACCTCCACAAAGCACGATGATGTGGTTAGATCAAACCGCTCCGCCATCGTTTCAACGTAGGATTGCGCATGGGCCAACCACGATTTCGAGGTCGAGCTGAAATAGGCATAATCCGCAGAGAAAAATACGTCACGTTCGGCAAAATCCTGAGTTTGAACGAGCCAACACTCATCACAAACCAAAACCCGCAGTGGGAAATAGGTTTCTGGCTCTGCCAATTGTTCTGCCGTCACGTAGGAATTTGATGGCGGCGCTGTCCCTAGGTCGACGAATGTAAGGCTCAGGTTGTGTCCGCAATGTCGGCAGTTTGATGTTGTCATCATATCATCGGAACTCCGGGAAGATCAGCTTTGTCGAGCGGGGGAAGGTCACGATCTCTTGATGATTGTTGTCCTTGCTTAAGAGGCCATCGAATATTCAGAATAGGATCAAATGCATCAATGCCGCTCTCATGCTTTTGAGCATAGGGTCGAGAATGAAAATAGAACATCTCACAATTATCAGTCAGAGTCTGAAACCCGTGCGCGAAACCTTCTGGGATCAGCAACGCATTGCCAATCGTGGCGTCGAGCAGACAAGCGGTGTGCTGGCCAAAAGTCTTTGAGCCTTCGCGCAGATCGACGGCGACGTCGTATACTTGCCCAGCGAGGCATGTGACCAATTTGACTTCGGAAAAAGGCGCGCGTTGATAATGCATGCCACGCAGCGTCCCAAAGGTGCTGGTCAGGGTTCGGTTGGCTTGTGCGACTTCACCAAGCCAGCCTGCCTGAGCAAGATCATCCTTGCAAAACATCCGCTCAAGATATCCGCGGTCGTCACCTAGGCGATGTCGTCGAACTTCGATTACGCCGGCCAAAGCTGTTTCGTGAAAAGTAAAACGCCCCGCCATCTCAATGACCACCTTGCTGCTGGTCGATGAAATTTGCGATCTGGGCCTGAGTAAACGCAGCCATATCTTTGCCGTCAGCCCATGCCTTGTACCAGCGGATGGTTTCATCGATGGTTCTGTCAAGGTCCCAGCGCGCCGTCCAACCAAGTTCAAGCATTGCCTTAGAACTGTCGAGCCTCAACAGGTTTGCTTCAAGCGGTGCATCAGCTTGGGGAGACACCTCAAGGCTTGCGCCATCACCCCACAAAAGCGCCGCGCGCTCTGAAATGGCCAACGCGCTAGCTTCCCCGCGAAGATCAGGGCCAAAATTCCAAGCTGGTTTTTGAACGATGTGTTCCATTGATTGCATCATATGCTCAGCAACGACGAGATAGCCGTTGATTGGGTCAAGCACATGCTGCCAAGGGCGCACCGCAGTTGGGTTACGAATTTGCGCTGAATCTCCCGCGACGAATGCGCGGATACAATCCGGTACCAAACGATCTTTGGCCCAGTCACCACCACCTATAACATTGCCCGCGCGGACCGATGCTATGCGCATCCCATGGCCATTTTTTGGAGCAAAGCTCTTGCTCCATGTTGCGATGACCAATTCAGCGGCAGCCTTGCTGGTGCTGTAGGGGTCGGCAGCCCCGAGCGGATCGATTTCGCGGAAAGGATAAATGCGCTCGGGGTTTTCATACACTTTGTCAGTCGTTACAGCGACAACAGCACAAGGATATGGCAGTTGCCGCGTGGCTTCCAATACATGCGCTGTGCCCATTACATTTATTTCAAAGGTCTCTACCGGAACTGAATAACTGCGCCGGACAAGGGACTGCGCAGCAAGATGAAAAATAACCTCGGGCTGTGCTTTGGCGACCGATTTCTGCAATGCGTCTACGTCACGAATATCTGCGATCTGGTGATCTGTAATTTTGTCGGCGACACCACATAATTCAAATAGATTTGGCGAACTTTCAGGTGCCAAAGAATACCCAGTGACACGTGCACCCATATGGCTCAGCAGTAGAGCCATCCAAGCCCCTTTGAACCCGGTATGTCCGGTTAGGAATACGGATTTATCTTTCCAGAAAGAAATTAGCTCCATGTCTTCCAAGGCGCTTCATCCCGAGCCAGCAGCCCGTCTAGTGTATTGCGGTCGCGCAGCGTGTCCATTGGTTGCCAAAACCCGTCATGCCGAAATGCCCGAACTTCTCCTTCTGCCGCAAGTTGTGTCAGTGGTTTACCTTCCCAAGCGTCGGAATCGCCGTCGATATAGTCGAGAACCTTCGGAGATAGAACAAAGAACCCACCATTTATCCGAGCACCATCACCACTTGGCTTTTCTGCAAAGCCTTTGACTGCGTTGTTCTCATCTATGTCCAGCGCACCAAAACGCCCCGGGGGCGCTACAGCCAATATCGTCGCCAATTTATTGTGACTTTTATGAAAGGCGATTTCAGCAGTTAGATCGACGTCAGCAACGCCGTCCCCATACGTCATACAGAAATCATCATCACCAATGTATTTCGCAACCCGCTTGAGGCGTCCACCTGTCTGAGTTTCGAGGCCTGTATCAATCAAAGAAACGCGCCAGGGTTCGGCATCTCGATGATGTACATCAACTCCGCTTGTTCGCATGTCAAATGTTACGTCCGACTTGTGCAAAAGGTAGTTAGAGAAATATTCTTTGATAAAATATGATTTGTATCCAAGGCAAACGATGAAGTCATTAAGGCCATGTGCTGAATAGATCTTCATAATATGCCACAAGATCGGCATGCCGCCTATCTCGACCATCGGCTTTGGCCGGATATGCGTTTCTTCGCTGATGCGGGTACCAAGACCTCCGGCTAGAATGACGACTTTCATTTAAATCCAGTCCATCATTTTAGGGCCCGAGTAACGCCTATTAGTTGAGCCTTTTTGTGTCAACAGCCTACCATGAGGTGCTGCGCTTCGCCGATGCAATGCTGCCGAGGGTTCAAGTCAGACGATAGGTTGCTGATTCCAACGTGACTAAAGTCAATGTCTGGATAATAGCTGCAATGGCGGCGTAGTTGATCCTTCAATTCATGGCTCAGAATTTCGCAGCGGCCCGCACGGCCAATATTCTTGCGGGTGCTGACACCTTGAATTTTAGTCTGGGCAGCATCCAGGACTTCTTGGCGACGAGCCAAGGCAAGACGAAATGCTTGTCCTAGTTTTCCATGAGGTTCATTATAGGAAAAGAAGTGCCGGCGTTACGCTCGCGCCAAACTTACATAGAAATTAATGTACCAGGATATAGCCATATCCGCGCAGGTTTCTCTACGGCCACCTGCCCAAAAACCATGGATACCACATGCCAGACCCGATCCTTGTCCATCAATCCGCCGTCAACATGACCCGCCCCATTACCCATTTTCAGGTGTTCGGCGAACGGCGATCTGGCACAACCTATCTGCGCAGTCTCATGGAGCAAAATTTGAAGGCCAAGGCAGTGCATCATTATGGCTGGAAACATGGTTTTATGACTGTGCCCGCTGTCTCGTCCGAGGCGCTGATCATATGTATCGTGCGTGATCCGCTGGAGTGGATCCTAAGCCTGCACGCCACGCCTTTTGCTGCGGAACCCCAGTTGAAAGAACTGAGCCTATCCAAGTTTCTGCGCGCGGAATGGGACAGTATTGCGCGGCCAGCGGGGCAAGGTTGGCGCAATGCGGGGTACCGCCAGAACATGTCCTTGCGCGGCGAGGTGCTACAGCTTGACCGTCATCCAATTGAGGGCCGGCGCTTTCATAACATCCTTGAGATGCGCACCGTTAAACTGCGCGCTCATATTGGGATGACCCAACGGTTTGCCCATGCCTGTGTCGTGACGCTTGATGACGCGCGCGATCGCCCAGAAATGTTGGTCGATGCGCTTGAAAGCCGCTTTGGGCTCGCGCGCAGCGGCCCTTTTAAGCCGATCCAAGAATACGTCGGCAACAAAGGTAATCCGCCCTCAGCGTCGTTAGATGATCTGTCTCCCGAGGATCATGAATTCATCCAAAAGGGTCTGGATTGGACCCTAGAGCGCCCCTTTGGTTACGATCTGACTACCCAGACTGCCAAAGCATAGCCTGCAGGCACGACGCACCCTTGACTTCATGGCCCCCAAACGGTGTATCTGCGCCGAACATTTGCCCACCGAAAGGGACCGTCATGCACGCCTACCGCTCACAAACCTGCGCCGACCTCAATGCCTCTAATGTCGGGGATACTGTGCGTTTGTCAGGCTGGGTCCACCGAGTGCGCGACCACGGCGGCATTCTGTTCATCGATCTGCGCGACCACTACGGCATAACGCAGATACTCTGTGACCCGGATTCAGCGGCATTTTCCGGAGTGGAAAAGGTCCGCGCGGAATGGTGTATCCGGATCGACGGTGAGGTCAAAGCGCGTGATGCATCCTTGATCAACAGCAAAATCCCGACTGGCGAGATCGAAGTGTTCGTCCGCGAAATCGAAGTACTGGGCGCATCCGCCGAGCTGCCCTTGCAGGTATTTGGTGAACAAGAATATCCCGAAGAAACGCGCCTGCGCTACCGTTACCTCGATCTGCGCCGTGAAAAGATGCAAGCCAACATGGTGTTGCGTTCAGACGTTGTGACGTCGATCCGCAAGCGGATGTGGGACCAAAAATTCCGCGAATTCCAGACACCGATCATCACGGCCTCTTCGCCAGAAGGCGCGCGCGACTTTCTGGTCCCAAGCCGTCTACACCCGGGCAAGTTCTATGCGCTGCCACAAGCCCCGCAGCAGTTCAAACAGCTGTTGATGGTCTCAGGCTTTGACAAGTATTTCCAGATCGCGCCGTGTTTCCGCGATGAAGACCCGCGTGCTGACCGATCGCCCACTGATTTCTACCAGCTTGATTTGGAGATGTCCTTTGTCACGCAGCAGGACGTCTTTGACACGATTGAACCGGTAATTGGCGGCATCTTCGAAGAATTTGGCGGCGGCAGGGCCGTTGATAAAGACTGGGCGCAGATTTCCTACAAAGATGCAGCTCTGTGGTATGGCTCTGACAAGCCCGACCTGCGTAACCCGATCAAAATGCAGGTTGTGTCCGAGCATTTCGAAGGCTCCGGATTTGCGATTTTTGCCAAGCTTCTTGAGCAAGACGGCACTCAAATTCGCGCAATTCCGGCCCCGTCTGGCGGCAGCCGCAAATTTTGTGACCGTATGAACGCGTTTGCCCAGAAGGAAGGCCTTCCTGGTATGGGCTACATCTTCTGGCGCGACCAAGGCGAGGGCATGGAAGCTGCAGGACCTTTGGCCAAGAACATCGGGCCAGAGCGGACCGAAGCCATTCGTCAGCAACTGGGCCTTAAAGTTGGCGATGCGGCCTTCTTCCTAGGCGGAAAGCCCAAGACCTTTGAAGCCGTTGCGGGCCGTGCGCGCAATGTCATCGGCGAAGAGCTGGGTCTGACCGACAAAGAGCGCTTCGCTTTTGCGTGGATCGTCGACTTCCCGATCTTTGAGAAAGACGCTGAGAGCGGCAAGATCGATTTTGAGCACAACCCTTTTTCAATGCCGCAGGGCGGGATGGAAGCGTTGCAGGGCGATCCGCTTAAAGTGCTGGGTTATCAATACGACCTTGCGTGCAACGGCTATGAGCTGGTGTCCGGAGCCATCCGAAACCACAAGCCAGAGATCATGTTCAAGGCGTTTGAAATCGCGGGCTACGGCGAAGACGAGGTACGCAAGCGCTTTGGCGGCATGGTTAACGCGTTTCAATACGGCGCTCCGCCCCACGGCGGGTGTGCCGCTGGGATTGACCGCATCGTAATGTTGCTGGCTGACGAAGCGAACATTCGCGAAGTTATCTTGTTCCCGATGAACCAGCGCGCAGAAGATCTGATGATGAACGCCCCAAGTGAGCCAGCCCCGGATCAGTTGATGGAGCTCGGTCTGCGTGTCATCCCACAAGACTAAATAGAACGCCGCGGTATCCCCGCGGCGTTTCTTTTTTGTCTGCCGCGGTATGGGTCTTTGTTTTGAAAGCTGGCTTGGCGTGAGGCATTATTGCTTACGTGACAGCATGAATTTCCGCGTGGCCTTTAAGTACATGCCATTCCTTCAATCTGATGCAGATGTCGCGGGCACAGTTCCGCCAAATCATCCCCTGAACGCGGCGACCCGTGCAATGGCTCGGGTGAAGCCCTATATTGGGCGAGAAGGTACCAAAGCAAAGGGCTGGTTGTGACGTTTTCACCTGAGTTTGCCGAGCGGCGTTTTGGCTACGGTCTATCGCCGTTAAATCCGCCTGTAGCTTCCACAGCAGCGATGCTCGCTGGAATAACGGCTGCTGATGTTCAGGCGGAAAACTTCCCGATTGAGGGTTTTGAGACATTCCGCAATCGGATGATCCTTGCCACATCCAAACGCAAAGAGCTCAAGAAAGCCCGCAAGGCTGGAGCGAAGGACGACGTCCAACGCCTCACAAAGGAGCGCAAGGTGATCAACCGCGCTGCCCGCCAAGATAGCAGGCGTTGGATGCTTGCCAGCATGTTGCGGCGTGCTCATACACAGCAAGCATTTTTTGAGCGTTTGGTTGCATTTTGGGGGGATCATTTTTCGGCCCAAGGTAAGGCCGGCGTGCTGCGCCGTGGCACCGCGCCATTTATCGAAACGGTCATGCGGCCACACGTTGGTGGGCGCTTCGCAGATTTGTTGATCGCGGCTGTGACCCACCCACTGATGGTTCACTATTTGGATCAAGAGCGATCCATGGGGCCGCAAAGCAACCGTGCCCTAAAAATAGGCCGCAAGGCAGGACTGAACGAAAACCTTGCCCGCGAAGTGATTGAGTTGCACACGCTGGGCGTCAGTGGCCCTTATACGCAAGACGACGTGCGCCAATTGGCAGAGCTGTTCACTGGCATGAGCTTTCAGGTTGAGCATGGATTCAAGTTCCGAAAAGACTTTGTTGAACCAGGAACTGAAACAGTCCTTGGCAAGACTTATGGACCCAAACCAAGCATCGGCGTGATCCACAGCGTTCTAGAGGACCTTGCGCGCCATCCCGCCACCGCACGCCATATCGCCCAGAAATTGGCCGTGCACTTTGTTTCCGACATGCCCGATCCCCTGTTGGTGGCGCATCTTGAAGCGGCCTATCTGGAAAACGACGGTGCACTGATGCCGGTTTATGCGGCCTTGCTGGAACATCCGGCCGCATGGCAGGAGACTGCGCTGAACATGCGACCAGCGGATGAATTTATTGGTGCAGCCTTTCGTGCGCTGGGGATGACATCTGGCGCTGTTGATGGGTTGGTCGAAAAAGACATTATTGACCTGTTTTACAAGCCGATGGCGCTGATGGGCCAAACCTATCAAAAACCAGATGGCCCCGACGGTTGGCCCGAAGAGGACAACGCGTGGGTCACACCTCAAGGTATTGCGGCGCGGATGGAATGGGCGATGCAGGTGCCACTGCGGTTAATGCCGGAACTGCCTGACCCGCGTGATTTTGTCGTAACAGCGCTGGGCGCGCTTGCTCCGCCGGAGGTGGTTTTTGCCGCTGGTGCCGCTGAAAGCCGGCATGAAGCAATTGGCCTCGTGCTTTGTGCACCAGCGTTTCAGCGGCGCTAGGAAAGGATGACCCAAATGACATCACTCTCCCGCCGACGCTTTTTGACCCGCGCCACGCTTGTTGGCTGCTCTTTAGCCGCGAGCCCGCTGCTGACCCCCGTGAGCTTTGCCCAAGCACCTTGGGATACCCGACTGGTTGTGATTATCTTGCGTGGCGGAATGGATGGGCTGGATGTGGTGCGCCCCATTGGTGATCCGGGATTTGCAGCGCTGCGGCATGCCACGTTGCGTGATCCGGGGCTGGATCTGGACGGGTTTTTCCAACTGCACCCGGCGCTGGGCGGTCTGATGCCGATGTGGCAGCGTGGGCAATTGGGATTTGTGCATGCCGTGTCCACTCCCTACCGCGATAAACGCAGCCATTTCGACGGGCAGGATTTGCTGGAGGCTGGAACCAGCGAAGATGGTGTGGTTGCGCGCGACGGCTGGTTGAACCGCATGCTCCAGCAAGTGCCGGGTGTGCATGCAGATACGGCCTATGCCATTGGCCACAGTGACATGCGTTTGTTGAATGGGGCTGCGCCGGTCGCGAACTGGGCACCTGATTCTGATCTGCGTCTTAGCCCGCAGGCATTGCGCCTTGCTGAGTTGGTCATGGAAAGCGATCCGCAGATGCACGCAGCCTTGGCTGAGGCGATGTCGCTCTCTGAAGGGGCGCAAGCCGCGATGATGGAGGGCGATGCATCCGGGCGTCAGACACCGCATGCTGAAATTGCGCATTACGCGGCCGACCGGTTGAACAAAGACGCTCGTGTTGCTGCGTTTTCGCTAAATGGATGGGACACGCACCGTGGTCAGGCCAATTTGTTGCCGCGTGCGCTGAAACCCTTGCAAGAAACGCTGCTGACACTAGAAAAATCAATGCGCCCAGATGCCTGGCAGAAAACAGCTGTGATCGCAATGACTGAATTTGGACGCACCGCGCGCGAAAACGGGACCCGGGGAACCGATCACGGGACAGGCGGGCTGATGGTTATGGCCGGTGGTGCGGTGCGGGGTGGCAAGGTCCATGGGCAATGGCCAGGCGTAACACCCGATGCTCTTTATGGTGGACGTGATTTGATGCCGACGCGCGATGTGCGTGCCCATGCCGCATGGATTATGCGAGGGCTGACAGGCATCGATAACGCAACGCTAGAGCGTCACGTTTTTCCAGGGTTGGAAATGGGCGCGGATCCACAACTGTTGATGTGACGCGCCAAAAACGGCTCTAAAAGAAGTCTAGTGATGTTGTGTAGGCCCAGATGCTGTCACCTAAATCGGATGTGCCAGTCTGGATAGAAGAAATCGCAGCTACAGCAAGACCAACGACGGCAGCGCAAAGAACGACCCAATCGACGGTCACGGCACCAGATGTGTCGGCACGGAATTTTGTCAAAAAGCGCTTCATCGCTTGCTCCTAGGGTTAGTATTAATGATTTGTTTATTGTCATAATGTGGCAGGAGTTTGGTCCTGAGAGGCCCATACTTCGGCAGATGCAGGTTTCAGGCGTGAAATTACTGGCCTTGGCCATGGCGGGTATTCGCCATAACGTTCAGGTATGTTGACCGAAAATCCCCCCGCGCCTTTAGGCTCTCTCGTACCGAATTGGACAGCGCCAGCGCGCCCGTCCGGTGTTCCCCTTGAAGGCCAATATGTCCGGCTGGAACGGTTGAATCCCGAACGCCATGCAGCACTTCTTTTTAATGCCTACGAAGGACATGACGCAGTCTGGGACTACTTACCTTATGGCCCGTTTTCGTCATCTGCCAAATATCACCGTTGGGTCCGAGACGCGTCTGCTCATGATGACCCGCTGTTTTATGCCATCAAGAACCTTGAAACAGGCCACTGGGAGGGGGTGGCGAGCTATCTGCGTATCGCTGCTGACGCAGGTTCAATCGAGGTAGGCAATATTAACTACGGTCCGGCGCTGCAGCGCACCCGTGCGTCAACCGAGGCGATGTTTTTGATGATGCAATGGGCCTTTGAGGCCGGGTACCGACGCTATGAATGGAAATGCAATGCGCTCAACGCCCCGTCCCGCCGTGCGGCGCAACGTCTGGGCTTCAGCTTTGAGGGGGTCTTTCGGCAAGCGCTCGTTGTGAAGGGCCGCAATCGTGATACCGCTTGGTTTGCGGCAATAGATTCTGAATGGCCCGCGTTGAAAGAGGCTTATGCGACGTGGCTGTCACCTGCGAATTTTGACAAAGATGGCCAACAAATTGAGCGGTTGGGCGATATGACCGGTCTTGTAAGGGACGCCAGCGACCCCACGCTTTAGCGCGCCACGCTTAGATTGCTATTTTTTGGTTAAGCCGTTGTTGGATCAACCCCGCGATCTGCGCAGTCTCAGATGCCGCGGATTGGCCGAGTGCACGCTTCTCAGCCAGAGCCAACGCAGCTTTTTCAAGCCGGGGATCATCCGCACTGCGTGCCACACCGCTTAGAAACTGCGCCACGTAATCCAACGCAACATCATTGGGCGGATCTTCGAGAACTTCGGCAATGTGGGACATGTCATCCTGAAATGCCATGCGGTCAGGCGTGATCGTTTCATCCGACAACATGCGGGGACTGGCAGGCAGCCGATCTGCGGGGAGGGCGGATAGGATCAATTCCTGAAAGGCCGCTAGTGACACAACAGGTTTGTCTAGAAACCCATGCGCCCCAGCAGCCATCGCATCAGGGGCACGGTGGGTATCCCCGGATGTCGCTATGACAATTGTGCCGTCCGCCTGTGCCTGCGCCAGTTCTGTGATCAAATCAACGCCGTTTCCGTCCGGCAGGCCCAAATCGACCACCACAATTGATGGGCGGTACACTTGAAGATGGCGCCGCGCTGAGCGCAGACAATCCGCCCGCCGAATGCGCGCGCCAGAACGTAGGCACAAGAGCCGCATCGCTTCGCATGCATATCGGCTGTCTTCGATGACTAGAACGGTAAGCCCCAAAAGAGGCCGCGCCGCGGTTGGCGTTGGGATGTTCGCCGCAAAGGGGTCTAACGTATCCATGTGGGTCTCCGAGGGTTGAATCGCTTTACCCATCGTTACGTAAACTTGCCTAACAGGGCGTTAATGCGTCGCATTGCGCTGGGCAGTTTCACGCGGCATAACCCCCCCAAACGCCCCACCTTGTTGGAGAAGAAGATGATCGGACGCCTCAATCACGTTGCCATCGCTGTGCCGGATCTGGATGCTGCCGCTGATCAGTACCGCAATGCTCTGGGCGCAACTGTCGGCGCGCCGCAGGACGAACCAGACCACGGCGTGACAGTCATTTTTATCGAGCTACCCAATACCAAGATCGAACTTTTGTACCCTTTGGGGGAAAATTCGCCCATCAATGGTTTCCTCGAAAAGAACCCCGCCGGCGGCATTCACCATATTTGTTATGAGGTCGACGATATCATCGCTGCGCGCGATCATCTTCAGTCAACCGGCGCCCGCGTTCTGGGCACCGGTGAGCCCAAGATAGGTGCCCACGGCAAGCCCGTGCTGTTCTTGCACCCCAAGGATTTTAACGGCGCGCTTGTCGAACTGGAGCAGGTCTAAATCATGGGTGTTATGTCTGGTCTCGTCCTGTTCGCTGTCATCTGGTTCATGACGTTCTTTGTTGTGCTGCCGTTTCGGATCAAAACCCAAGGTGACCTTGGTGAAACCTTGCCCGGCACCCACGCCGGCGCGCCTGAGCACCATCATCTCAGGCCAAAGGCACTGATCACTACCGTGATTGCCGTGCTTCTTTGGGGGATCATCGCCGTGATCATCCTGTCGGGCGCGATCAGTGTAGATGATGTAGGGAGCTTTATGGGCGGGGGTCGCCCTGTGGCAATAGATGGAACAGATGGGTAAACGTCGCGGCTCCCAAGATTGGCACCAACAGGTTCACCACTGGAATTGAGAGCGGGATCGCCATCAAAATACCTGCGGCCCAGATTGTCAGAATATTCCGACGCCGCAGCACACGGGCCTGCTTTCGTCCGACCCGTCGCATTGCGGCCAGCGTGTAATATTCCCGGCCCAACAAGAATCCATTTACGCCCCAAAAAATGAAGATCGCGATAGGCGCAAACACGATATAGGCGATCAACGCGAGCACATTGACGCCCACCAGCACACCAAGAAAATTCACAGTATCGCGCAGCGCTTCCCAAAATGGCGTGCGGGGGCGTTGCGGCAGGGTTGGATAATGCACCGCTTCGACGGCGTCAGCCACATCATCGAGAAACATCGACGTGATGGCAGAGGCGACAGGAACCATCAAGAAGATCGACAGCACCAACAGTAGGATCGCCGCACCCCAGCTTACAAGATCGTCGAGCCAGTTCACCTCGCCCAAAAACGGCAACCAAACATCATCACCGGTCATCCAGTTGCCCAGCCAGACGAAGCCGGCAGAGACAGCCACCAGCAAACACAGCGCCAGCCCGATCCCCATCAACAGTACCCGCCGAAAGCGCGGATCATCAAGCTGTCCCAGCGTCTGTGAGAACGCGGAAAAGATGAGCCCTATAGCCATGTCGTCAATGCCTCAATGTCGGGGCGCGGGCGATCTGGGGGCGCGCTGGTTTCCGTACCGATGTGGATGATGCCTGCGATCCGTTCATGCGCCTCCAGCCCAAAGCCTTGCGTCTGAAAGTCGCGATCATGAGAAACCCAACCGCTAAGCCAATTGGCCCCCCAGCCAGCAGCCAGCGCTGCGTTCAGCAATGCGAGGCAAACCGCCCCCGCAGAATATGTCTGTTCAAGTGCTGGGATCTTCTCGGAGGGTTTGTGCACTTCGACGACAACGACGGCAAGTTGTCCTAGGTCGAATTGACCGCGCCCTTTTTGGATCTGCTCGGCATCCAAGCCCAATGCCGTTCCTCTTGCCTGAGCAAGTTCCGCCAAAGGGCCCATCGCCGCCCGGTCGATTACAATAAAGCGCCAAGGCTCCAATTTACCGTGATCCGGGCTGCGTGCGGCCGCCGTCAAGAGCGGCATCAGCGCCGTTTGATCTGGGACAGGTAGGCCCAATGTCTTAGCGGGGCGCGAGCGCCGGGTTTGCAGGAACTGCAACGCATCTGCGTTAAGGTCGGGCAAGACTATATCCCCAATTCTAAAGCAAGCTCATCGATAGTGTCTTTCAAAAACGCTCCGAAGCGCGCGTTAGGCTGGCGCACGGTAAATGCGTGTGCAAACGGATCAGGGGCGGTGATCTGACTGCCTGACAGCGCCTCAAGCGTCGCATGCCCGCAAAAGGGTACATAGACCTCAGAATAGCCGCCCTCATGCACCAGAACCAGTTTGCCGTCGCACAGGCGCTCTGCTGCATCCTTGATCCGCAGCGTCATCTGGCGGAATGTGTCAGCGGTGGCCAACATACGTGCCAACGGGTCAATGACCGCAGCATCATAACCGCAGGCAACAACGATAAGATCTGGATTGAACGCCTCAATTTGCGGGATCACCACACGGTCCAGTGCATAGAGATAGGCATCATGCCCGGTTCCTGCAGGCAGCGGCAGATTGAGGTTATACCCCACGCCCTTGCCCTTACCCCGATCCAGCAGTGCGCCAGTATCCAGAGGATAATTCCCCTCTTGATGCAGCGAAATGGTGAGCACATCGTCGCGGTCGTAATAAATCGCTTCGGTCCCGTTGCCGTGATGCACATCCCAGTCCAGTACGACGACACGGGCCGCATGCCTCTTGGCTTGCGCTGCTTCAATCGCAATCGCGATGTTGGCCATGAGGCAAAAACCGTTTGGAAAATCTGGCAGGCAGTGATGGCCCGGTGGACGGCTGAGCGCATAGGCGTTTTGGACTTCGCCAGTCACAACCGCATCCACAGCACCCACGGCGAGGCCCGCTGACAGCGCGGCCAACTCATACCCACCAGCGGCGAAAGGCGTCCGTCGGCCAAGCTCGCCACCGCCAGCATCAGACATCGCTTTGAACTCATCAAGGTAACCCGCTGGATGCACCCGCAATAACGCCTCACGGCTGGCCTCGGAAGCCGAATGTACATCAAGGTCGTGGGTTAACCCGGTCACGTCCATCAGGTTTTTGAGCCGCCGCTTTGTCTCGGGGCTTTCGGGCAGGCCACCTGCCGCGAGGGGTTGTACCAACCCGCCGATGGGAAGCGTAAAGGCATAATTGCCACCACCATGCCACATCGTGCGTTCGTCAAAGAAAAAACCGGTGCTCATGTCGCGTTCCCGTCCAGATATTTCGTTGGAAATTGGCGAATGCGGCGCAGATTGTCCATGCTCAGCGTACCGCCCCTTAGATGTCCTGCATCGCTGTGATCACTTCGTCCAACGAGCGCCGTGCACCGGTCTGCAGATATTCCATCGCACGCAAAGAAGCCTCATGTGCTTCAAGCGAGGACCCCGCCACGCAATCCTCAATGATCCGGCAGAAATAATCCGACTGATGGCCGTCAACAAAGGTGTAGTGCACGCAAACATCTGTCAGCCCACCCACCAACAAAAGCGTATCTACCTTGAGCCCGCGCAGCAATATTTCGAAGTCCGTGCCAAAGAATGCCGAATAGCGGCGCTTTCGGATCAGATAGTCGTCGGGGCGAAAATCCATCTCTTGCACAGCGATCGCGGTGGTTGGGTTGTCTTCAAGGCAATGCACGTCCTCGTCGCCATCCAATTCGCGGCCAAAATCAACCATGTCAGGGCGGTGCACTTCTTGGATGAAAATCACCGGAATACCGGCCGCCCGTGCGGCATCAATCGCCCCGCGCGCATTGAGCATGTGGTCACGGTAGCCGGGCATGTTGTCAATCGAACGCACTTCGGACGCGTCGATAAAGGTACTTGCCTGAATGTCGATGACGATGAGCGCCGCGCGTCCTTCGATCAGCGCACGGGTCGGAGAGTTTGTGTTGGCCATGGGGTTCTGCTCCTTGATGGGGGCAGGCTTAGGTTACCCGACCATCCCGATAATTTCACGGGTCTTTTGCAAGATCGGCGCAGTAATCTCGCGTGCCTGCAGGGCACCGCGCGCGAGTAGGCGGTCGATCTCGGCGGGATCGTTCATCAATCGCGCCATTTCAGTCGAAATAGGTGCGAGTTTCTCAACGGCAAGCTCCGCAAGAGCGGGCTTAAACGTGCCGAACTGCTGACCACCTACATCGCGCAGCACATCTTCAACGCTTTGTTCATTGAGTGCGGCATAGATATTGACCAGATTACGGGCCTCAGGGCGATCCTTAAGACCGGCGATTTCAGAAGGCAGCGCATCGGGATCTGTCTTGGCTTTGCGGATCTTCTTGGCGATGGTATCGGCATTGTCGGTCATGTTGATGCGGCTGGCGTCCGATGGATCAGATTTCGACATCTTTTTAGAGCCATCGCGCAAAGACATCACGCGGGTTGCGGCACCTTCGATCACAGGCTCCGTCAGCGGAAAAAAATCAACGCCGTAGTCATGGTTGAACTTGGCAGCAATGTCGCGGGTCAGTTCCAGATGCTGCTTTTGATCTTCGCCCACAGGCACATGCGTCGCGTGGTAAATCAAAATATCGGCCGCCATCAATGCGGGGTATCCAAACAAACCAAGGCTCGCGGATTCGGCGTTTTTGCCTGCCTTGTCCTTCCACTGGGTCATGCGACCCATCCAGCCCATGCGCGCAACACAGCTGAAGATCCAACCCAGCTGCGCATGCTCTGGCACGGCAGATTGATTGATGAGAATGGATTTTTCAGGACTGATGCCTGATGCGATGAACCCGGCGGCCAGCTCACGCGTGTTGTGGCGTAGTTTCTCGGGATCCTGAAACACCGTGATCGCATGAAGATCGACCATGCAATAAACGGTCTGAAAATCGCCAAGGTTCTGCATATCCACAAAGCGCTTGATCGCTCCCAAATAGTTGCCCAGCGTCAAGCCACCAGATGGCTGAATTCCCGAGAACACGCGCGGGGTGAAAGTGGTATCTGTCATGGCGTGCTCCTAAAGGGGGCTGGAAGTGGCGGTGCGATGGGCTTACCCATGGCGCATACGCCCGTCAAGGAGACCGCACATGTCTGATCCGTCCTTTGAGCCACCCGTCAACAAACTGCCACAGGTTGTTGTTTTATTGTTTCTGGCTATCGCCGGTGTCGAGGGTGGACTGGCGCTAGGAGAAGCAGGGCTGATCGGCGGCCCCAGTGCCATCGGATGGCGTCTTGAACTGATCCGGGATTGGGGCTTTTCGGGCGATATCTTTAACCAGATGCTAGCGTCAGGGCAGTGGCCCTTGCGCCACGTCGCGCGGTTCGTGACCTATCCCTTTATTTACTTCAGCTTTTCCCAAAGCATCTTTGCGATGGTGTTGCTATTGGCGCTTGGCAAGCTGGTCGGCGAGGCGATGGGGCAGGTAGCTGTGTTCCTGATATTCTTCCTGTCTGGCATCGGTGGCGCGTTGATCTATGCATTGCTGCTCAACGATCCTGCGTGGCTTGTTGGAGCCTATCCAAGTGTTTACGGGCTGATCGGTGGTTACAGTTTTGTCACATGGCACAGGCTTGGCGCGGGTGGAGGCCAGCAGATGCGTGCATTTACGCTGATTGCGATGCTGATGGGCCTCCAACTGGTTTTCAGTATGTTTGCCAGCGTTGGAATGGGTTGGGTCGCAGAGCTCGCCGGGTTTGTTTGCGGATTTGGTCTTAGCTTCTTGGTGGTGCCGGGTGGTTTTTCCAGCGTGTTGCGACGTTTTCGTCATCGCAGTTAGGTTGTTCCTCGGGCGAGTTTAACTCCGACGCATCGCTGATTTGAATTCACTAATTTTGAAGGCTCCGATCAACTGACCAACACCGAAGTAACTGACTGCCCCAACAAGGATCAGTGCCAGCAATCCAAGGCCGCGCCACCAGGCCAAGTCAAGGATCGGTTGCAACACCGAATTGGCCGCCCACAACGCGACGCCCATCGCGATTGAGGCCGCAATAATCCGCCAGATCCGTTTGCGGAAACGAGCGTCCAGCTTTGCTGCCTGCCCATAGCCGCGCGCGCCCCGTGAAAGCTGTGCAAACATCACCCAACCCGCAACTGAGGCAGCAACAGCCGGTGATAACCAACCAAAAAATGGAGCCAGCCCAAGCGCGAGGCCTGCATTAACCACCATCGCAACAACGGCAAAATAGAACGGACGCTTTGTATCAGCGCGGGCAAAATATAGCGGCTGCAGGATTTTTTGCAGCACAAACGCAGGGAGCCCCAACCCATATATCGCCACTGCCAATGCGATATTGGCGACGTCTTCAGGCCCTGCCGCACCACGTCCAAACAGAACCGACGCCAACGTAAAGGGGATCACTACCAGTGCCACGGCTGATGGAATGGTGAGCGCCAGTGACACCTCTGCTGCGCGGCTTAATGTGGTTTGTGATCCCGCATCATCGCCAGCTTTCAGTCGCCGCGATAGATCGGGCAGCAGCACCACGCCGATTGCGATGCCGACCACACCCAGCGGCAGCTGATACAATCGATCTGCATAGCTGAGCCACGCCACGGCACCGTCATAAAAACTGGCGACTTGACGACCGACCAGCAAGTTCACCTGAACCACACCGCCGGCAAGGGCGGCCGGGGCCGCAATAATGGCCAGACGCTTGAGATCAGGTGTCAGCCTCGGGCGATGCGACAGTTTCAAGGTGAACCCTGCGCGCCGTGCAGCCCACCAGACCAACGCAAGCTGTGCAGCCCCAGCAAAGGGGACCGACAGCGCAAGCGCATCGCCAACGCTCAGGCCCATCGCTTGGTCCAAACCACTCGCTACGGCATCAGGTGCCGGTTGGCTAAGGGCAGCACCGACCAGAACGGCACCGATAAAAATCACGTTAAGAACCACTGGGGCCGCCGCGGCCGCCATGAAACGTCCCGTGGCATTGAGCACGCCTGAAATAAGCGCCGCCAAAGAGATAAAGAGGATGTAGGGAAACGCGAGGCGGCCGTATTCCACAGCAAGGTCAAACCGTTCATCTCCGGCAAACCCTGACGCCATTAGCAGCACAAGCCCCGGCATCGCCACGACACCCACAGTGGTAAATATCGTCAGGATAAATGCCATGCCAACAAAGGCGTCTTGGGCGAACCCTTCGGGGTCATCGCCCGCCTCTAGGCGTTTAGAAAACATCGGCACGAAGGCCATGTTGAAGGCGCCTTCGGCAAAAAAGCGGCGAAACATGTTGGGTAGGGAAAACGCCACCAGAAACGCCTCGGCCACTGGGCCCGAACCAAGGTATGCCGCAATCATTACATCGCGCACAAATCCCAGAAAGCGGCTGGCAAGGGTCCAGACCCCAACGGTGAAAAAGCCGGACATGAGGCGGATGGGTTTCATCGGGAACTCTCGTTACGGGTTGGCTATGTGACCTAGCGCTTGGGACGCAGCGGTGCAATTGGCAATCAAGTGGACGGCTCCATGGTGATCCGGCGCGCAGCCAGCGCCAAGCCGACCAAACAGAAGAGTCCGGCAATGGCATACCACCCCAGAACGCGCTGGATATCGCCTGCCGGCATTTCTCCAGCTGCGGTGGTTGATCCTGCCGCCAGCAGCAGTGAAGCGGCAAAGACCAGCCTGCCGACGAGGCTTTGTACGGAAAGATACGTGGCGCGGTTGTCATCGGGCAGCAAAGGTTGAATGCGTGCGAGAATAAAGGGTTGTGACAGAGCGTTGGGCACCATGCGCAGGAATAAAAATGCAATCGCCAGCGCCGACGTGGTCAGCGATAGTACCCCGGCCAGCGCAATCTGCATCGCGAAGGCAAGGAGCAAGATCCCCGTTAGGCCGATCCGGTTGCGTAAACCCAGCGCTACCAGCGACACTGCCACCGACAACAGCATCATGATGGCAGAAACGCCGCCACTGACCAACGGAGTTTGGGCGGCCAGACCGGTATTTGAAAGCGCACTAAGGATAAATGGTTGCCCAAAGACAAATGGCAGGTGGCTAAAGCCGTACATCAAAACCGCCAATGCAAAAAGCCAGCAGAGCACTGGATGTTTGATCGCATCACCGAGCGAGCCAAGCTGCAGGGCAGGGTGCGGGCCCGAACGACGCCGTTGCGGCTCTGACAGACGCAAGGTGATGAACAACATCCCGGCAAACGCTAGCGCAGAGGCTAAGAATGGCAACGCAGGGGCATAAAGTGCCATCGCACCGCCGGTGACAGCAGATATCGCCAACCCGGCAAAGGTAAACCGCCACGCACGTAGTTCTTGCTCCTCAACCTCATCAGCACGCCCGGCATCGACAAGTGATTCATAGAGCAATGCGGTATCGGTGCCCGAGGCAAAGGCGATGCTGGCCCCGAGACACAGCTGCCCCATCGCAAACATAGTAAAGCTGTCGCCAAACGCGATGAAAGCCATCCCTGCGATCGCCGCAACCGCCGAGAATATCAGCGTCCGACGCCGCCCCAAACGGTCGGACATATAGCCTGAAGGTACTTCAAGCACTGTCGTTGAGATGTCGTAGACGGCATAAAGTGCAATCGCCTCAGACGCAGACAGCTGCTGTTGGAAATAGAGAAACCAAATGGCCTGCCAAAACAGCAGATTTTGAGTGAATTTGAACCATGGATAGAGGGCAATGTTTTGGCTGGGCACGGGGGGAGGGCTGCCTTGGCTGGGTCAAATCAGCTTAGGCGTAGCAGAGGCTGCAGGGAAGGGGGCGCGATCACATTGGATAGATCGAAATTCTGCTACCATTTCTGGGTCAAACGCTACACGTCCGCGCGCGCCACACCCTCGGTAATTGCCTGACGGAGGCGTTTTTCCAGCGTGCGCTGTTTGCCCTCGGCGTAATATTTCAGCCCAAACATATCTTTAACGTAGAATGTATCGACGACCTGCGCGCCATAGGTCGCGATAACGGCATTGGCGACGTAAACGTTCGAATCTGCCAATGTGCGCGCCAGATCATACAACAATCCAGGGCGGTCGCGGGTGTCGACTTCGATGATGGTATAGATTTCGGACCCGTCGTTATCAAAGGTGATGTGGGTCGGTACTCGGAATGCCTTTTCGCGCTTCTTAACCTTGTCGCGTGATTTCAGCGCATCACGTGCGATAACTTCACCGCGCAGAGTTTTGGCGATCATCTTCCGCAAGCGCGGCAAGCGCGCCGCTTCGTAGGCGTTGCCATCGGCGTCCTGTATCCAAAACGCATCCGTGACGAACCCGTCCTTTGTGGTGTAGCTGCGCGCATCCACCACGTTTGCCCCCACAAGTGCCAGCGCGCCCGCGAGGCGCGAGAATATGCCTGGGTGATCGGCCATGACAAAACAGGCGCGCGTCGCGTCGCGGTCCTGATCGGGGTGCAAGTCGATGCGCACGTCCTCGTTTGAAATGCCGCGCAACAGCTCTGCAAACGCGACGTGTGCCGTGACATGTAGGCCCTGCCAATAGGGCGGGTAATGCCGAGCGGTTTCAATTTTCAGGTCTTTCTTTGGCCAATCGCCCAGCGCGGCGCGCAACCCTTTCTTGGCCTCTGTCCCGCGGTTTTCACGGTTTAGGTCCTCAAGCCCGGTTTCCAGCGCTCGCCGTGTTTGGCGGTAAAGTGCACGGATCAAAACGGCCTTCCAGTTGTTCCAAGTGTTCGGCCCAACCCCGCAAATATCGCAGACCGTCAACACTGTCAGCAGGTCCAAACGCTTGACCGTTTGCACGGCTTTGGCAAAGTCGCGCACAGTGCGCGGATCAGCAATATCGCGTTTTTGCGCCATGTCGGACATCAACAGATGATAGCGTACAAGCCATTCGGCGGTATCGACCTCGTCTTGCTTGAGGCCCAAACGCGGAGCCACTTTTCGCACAATCTTGGCTCCCAAGATCGAGTGATCCTCAGGGCGTCCCTTGCCGATATCATGCAACAAAAGCGCCACGAACAATACCCGGCGGTTGACCCCCTCTTTTAGGATCGTCGACACCACCGGCTGATCTTCTTCCATCTCGTCTTTTTCGATCCGGGCCAGATGGCCGACGCATTGGATGATGTGTTCGTCCACAGTATAGCTGTGGTACATGTTGAACTGCATCATCGCGACAATTGGCTCAAATTCCGGGATAAACGCGCCTAAAACGCCCAGTTCGTTCATCCGCCGCAACGCGCGTTCCGGATTGCCATGTTTCAACAGCAGATCAAGAAAAATGCGCTGGGCTTCTGGGTTGTTGCGCATGTCGTCGTCGATCAGCTTTAGGTTCGCTTTGACCGTCCGCATTGCATCTGGATGGATCAACATACCCGTGCGCAAGGCTTCTTCGAACAGGCGCAATAAGTTTAGCTTGTTTGATAGAAAATCCGCGTCATCAATGATCGAAATGCGGTTATGCACCACTTCGTAGCCTTCACGAATTTTGGGCCGGCGACGAAAGAAGCGCTCCAGTAACGGCTCGGGCTTTGCATGCATCGCTTCAAGCTTGGTTAGGAAGATACGTGTAAGATCCCCCACCTCTGTTGCATGGCGGAAATAAGCCTGCATGAACAACTCAACGCCGCGCCTGCCGTCTTTGTCGAAATATCCCATGGCCTCTGCGACCTGGACCTGCATGTCAAAAGTCAGCTGTTCAGTTGCGCGCCGGGTCAACAGATGTAGATGCCCACGAACCGCCCATAGAAAATTCTCTGCGTCTAGAAACGTCTTATATTCGTCTGGGCGAAACACGCCTTTTCCGACCAAATCAGCCGAGTTTTTCACCTTGTGGATATATTTTGCGATCCAGAACAGCGACTGCAGATCGCGCAAACCGCCCTTACCCTCTTTAACGTTCGGTTCAACGACATAACGTTGGTCTTGCTTGAGGTGTCGCGCGTCGCGCTCGTCTAATTTGGCTTCAATGAAATCGCGCCCGGATCCGGAAAAGAGATCCTTGTTCAGTGCCGTTCCCAGCTGCTTGGCCAACGCTGCATCACCTACGATATGGCGGTGCTCCAGCAAGGTCGTTTGAATCGTATAGTCTTCTGAACCCAACTTTACACAGTCGCGAATGGTGCGGCTGGCATGGCCTACCTTTAGTTTGAGGTCCCACAGCATATAGAGCATCGACTCGATGACGCTTTCCGCCCATGGGGTGATGGTTTTTGGGGTCAGGAACAGCAGGTCGACATCCGAGAAGGGAGCCATTTCGCCGCGCCCATATCCGCCTACGCCGATGACTGACAAGCGATCGGGCTTATCTTGGGTGCTGGCCGCAGTCAGTTGAAGTGATGCTACGAGGGCGGTGTTAACCATCCCATCCGTCAAATACGTATAGGCTGACGTCATTCCGCGCGCGTCAAATGGCGATAATGCAAAGCGATGCGCAATTAGGTCGCGGCCCTGCACTTGGGCTGCACGCAACACTTCGACGACAGCGGCCCGGTGTTCAGCCGGATCCGAGGTCGCCTTTATTGCCTCTTGGACCGCCTCTGCGACCGCAACAGCGTCAAAAATTTCAGAAGGTTCAGCAATCAGGCGCGGTGTCTCCGCCCCGCCTGATTGTTGTTTTTGGGTTTCTGGCAATGTGTGGCTCAGAAACCAGCGCCGCCAAAGGCACGCGGCGCGGCCTCTAGCACGACAACTTGTTGATTGCGGATCGATGCAACCGCAAGTCCGCGCTCATTGGTGCCATCTGCGCGTAGCCGGAAGATACCGCTGGCCCCGCGAAAGCCCGCCCCTTGGGTTAGTGCGGCGCCGGTCAGAGCATCGGTTTTGCCGGACTGCACCAGTGACCCAATCGCTGCAATTCCGTCAAAAGACAGGCCTGCGATGTCCAACGGACCGTTCCCATAAGCAGCTGTGTAGCGCTGACGAAACGCGCTGGTCGCCCCCGGATCAGGCAACGCGAACCAGCCGCCCTGAACACCAGAAAGCTCCAGCGTCTGCACCGGAATGTCCCAGCGGGTCAGGCCAATGTACTGGGTGGCGGGTGACGTTACACCGGCCTCCGGCAGTAGTTGGGCAAAGAGCGGAAGCGCTGTCGCAGAGCTGGTCGTCAGAAACAGTGCGTTTGCGCCCGAGCTATCCATGGTCGCCTTGACCTGCGGCACAGCTGCCAAGACAGATTCTTGGCTGTTGGAATAGGCCACAACGCCAGACTGGGTGGCACCATTTGCCGCAATCGCTTTTTGGATCGCGGAGCGCCCGAGCTCACCGGCGACATCCTGCGCATGCAAGATTACGATTCGGTCCCTACCTGAGCGTTTAGCATAGCTCACAAGCCGAGATGCCGTGTTGTCGAAGGTTGGCCCAAGCACGAAGACGTTGCCGCCTGCGATGGTTGGGTTGTTGGAAAACGCCAGAACGTTAACGCCTTGAGACGCCACGGCATTGCCTGCCGCATTTGCGGCCTCGGCATAGACTGGCCCAAGAATGATCTTTGCGCCCTCGTTTACGGCTTGGCTTGCAACACTCGCCGCCTGTGCTGCATTGCCCGCCGTTGCATAAATGCGCAAATCAATCTGAACCCCACCTAGGTCACGGATCGCAAGTCTTGCCGCGTTTTCAAGGTTCTGCGCCAAAAGCTCGTCTGAGGCTGAACCGCCGCGCGGGATCAACAACGCCACCGGAACAGGAGCATTCGTATCAATTTTGGGGCCGCCACTCGTAGCAGAACCACCCAGAGAGGTTGGATCACAAGCAGCAAGGATCAAGGCAAAAATAGGCATCGAGATGATGTGCCACGGCTTGCGGATCGCGCGTAAAAAGGCAAACATAAATTCGTAACTCCCAAGGTGTTGGTCGAGGGCCTGCGCCGCCCGTCTGATGCAGTGATAATAAACGGTGCGAAAGGCGGGTCCAGCGTTGAATTACATGAATGTGAAGCTGGCACCGGGGCTGTATTTTGTCGGGGTGCCAATTGGGTCCGCGCGCGACATCACTTTGCGTGCACTCGATGTGTTGGCCAGCGCTGATGTACTGGCCGCCGAAGACACCAGATCAATGCGCAAATTGATGGATATTCATGGCGTCCCTCTGAACGGACGCCGGATTGTGGCGCTCCATGAACACACGGGTTCAGGGACAGTGGCACGCCTTTTGGAGGCCGCGGCTCAAGGCCAGTCGGTCGCTTATGCCTCAGAGGCGGGCATGCCGCTTATTGCCGATCCGGGTTTTGAGTTGTCGCGTGCCGCTGGGCAAGCCGGATTGATGGTCACCTGCGCTCCAGGACCGTCCGCTGTGGTCACTGCGCTTGCGTTGGGTGGGTTGCCCACGGACGCGTTTTTCTTTGCTGGGTTCTTACCCAATGCCAAAGCGGCCCGTCTGGGAGCTTTGGAAAAGCTCCGCGATGTGCCCGGGACATTGGTTTTCTACGAATCACCCAAGCGCGTTGGCGCAATGCTTCGGGATGCTGGAAAGACATTGGGGGGTGAGCGTTCCGCCGCAGTTTGTCGCGAATTGACCAAGAAGTTCGAAGAAATTCGACGCGGCACATTGGACGAACTGGCCGAGGCCTACGCGGAGGCCAACCCAAAGGGCGAGATTGTCGTTCTTGTGGCGCGTGGAAATTCACCAATTGTTAGTGAGACAGATGTTAATTCTGCACTTAGGGCGGCATTGGCGGATATGTCGATGCGCGATGCTGTGGATGCGGTTGCGGCGGCACACGCTTTGCCACGCAGGCAAGTTTATCAGGCGGCCCTTGCACTGGGGAAAGATAAGACATGAGTTGTAGTGAGGCAAAAAGTCAGAAGGGTGCTTTGGCGTACCACGCGGGATTGGCTGCAGAACACAGGATCGAACAGGACTATTCTCAGCGCGGTTATTGCGTGGCGCAGCGGCGCTGGCGTGGCAAGGCCGGAGAGATCGATCTCATCCTGAATGACGGGAACGGTCTGATATTTGTTGAGGTCAAGCAAAGCGGCAGTTTTGATCGTGCGGCCGAACATGTGCGCCCTGCCCAGATGCAACGGATTTGCCGTTCTGCTGAAGAATACTTGGCACGAATGCCAAATGGCAGCCTCACAGATATGCGGTTTGACGTCGCACTTGTGAACGGCAAGGGCGAGCACCGGATCATCGAAAACGCTTTTGGTGAGGGCTGACCCATTGCACAGATGCTTTTGCTGGGCCATCTAAAGGTCAATCAGCAAAAGGGACGCCCATGAAAATCGCCTTTCAAATGGACCCAATCGGGGCCGTGGACATCAATGCCGACAGCAGCTTTCGCCTTGCAGAAGAAGCGCAGGCACGCGGACACACTCTGTTTTTCTACACGCCCGACCACCTTGCCTATCAAGAAGGGCGGATAACAGCCCGCGGTCAGGACATGACCGTGCAGCGGGTTCAAGGAGATCACGCCCAACTTGGCGAGATGCGCGAAGTTGATTTGGCTGATTTCGACGTAGTCTGGCTGCGGCAAGACCCGCCTTTTGACATGCATTACATCACGTCGACCCATCTGTTGGACCGGCTTAGAGAGACCACGCTGGTGGTGAATGACCCGTTCTGGGTACGCAATTTTCCAGAAAAGCTGATGGTATTGGATTTTCCGGACCTGACCCCGCCCACCACGATTGCCCGCGATCTTACCACCATCCGTGCCTTCAAGGAAAAACACGGCGATATCATCGTTAAGCCGCTTTATGGAAATGGTGGTGCAGGGGTGTTCTTGCTGACCAAGGACGACCGAAACCTCAGTTCCCTGCATGAGCTTTTCACGGGGTTTTCGCGTGAACCATTGATCGCCCAAAAATTCCTGCCTGACGTATCAAAGGGCGACAAACGGGTGATCCTTATTGACGGTGAACCGGTTGGGGCCATCAACCGTGTGCCCGCCAAGGGTGAGACGCGGTCCAACATGCACGTGGGTGGCCGCCCCGAAAAAGTGGGGCTGACTGAGCGTGATCTTGAGATTTGCGCGCGGATCGGTCCAGTTTTGAAGGAAAAAGACCAAATTTTTGTAGGAATTGATGTGATCGGCGACTATTTGACAGAAATTAATGTCACGTCGCCCACCGGCATTCAGGAGCTGGAACGTTTCGACGGCACTAACATTGCCGCCAAAATCTGGGAAGCGATTGAGCGCCGACGCGCATGAGTGTTGCGCGCCTTCTACTCAATCAGTGGTTTATGCGGGTTGAAAAGCGCCGAATGCGCAACGCCATAGGGCCCATGGAGTTGCGGTATAATTTTGAAAAACAGGCGCGCCTGTTATTTCACGCCCCAAGGGGCACGACAAAGCGTTGGACCGCCCTTGGCGGCGTCGACACTTTGGAACTTACCCCCCGCCACGTCCAACAGGATCGGGTCATTTTGTACTTCCATGGGGGTGGGTTTGTTTTTGGCAGCCCCGAAACTCATGCCGCCCTCGCAGCTCAACTTGCCCACCGGGTGAAGGGGCGTGCACTTCTGCCTCGCTACCGTCTTGCCCCTGAGGCCGTTTTTCCTGCTGCCGCGCTGGATGTCCGGGCTGCTTGGGACGGGTTGATCGCTGATGGGGTTGATCCGGCGCATGTGGTCATTGGTGGCGATAGCGCGGGTGGCGCGCTGGCCTTTGGCCTGTTGGCACAGCTTTGTAGCGAAGGCGCGCCAATGCCTGGCGCGGTGTTTGGCTTTTCTCCTCTGACGGATATGACCCACTCCGGCGAGAGCTTTGTGGCGAATGCAGAGTGCGATGTCATATTGCCAGCCGAGCGGGCTGGTGAAATGGCAGAAATATTCTTGAACGGCCAGCCTCCCGACGACCCGCGCTGCAGTCCGCTCCATGGTCAATTCCATGGCGCTCCGCCAACTTGGTTTACCGTGGGCGATACCGAAATTTTGCGAGATGATGCGCGCAGGCTAGCGGATGTTTTGCGCCGTGATGGTGCCCCCGTAAATCTGGTCGAGCGTCACGATCTACCGCATGTTTGGCCCCTCATGCATAACATTCTGCCCGAGGCACGCGAGACTTTGGATGCGCTGGCAGAGTGGATCAAGCAAGTGCAAGGCTGGCCAACCGAAAGCTGACGGCTTCGGCAATATGTGGGCGGCGAACCTCTTCAGAGCCGTCAAGGTCGGCGATGGTGCGCGCAACCCGGAGGACGCGGTGGTAGCCCCGCGCCGAGAGATGAAACCGCTCCGCCGCCCGGCTTAAGATATCGCGCCCTTCTGCATCTGGCGTCGCTACTTGTTCCAACACATCGCCCTCGGCATCCGCATTGCAGATCATCGCCGGGTAGGCTGCATAACGGGCCTGCTGCACAGCGCGCGCCGCTGAAACCCGCATTCGGACTTCCGCCGATCCTTCGCCCGAAGCGGGCAAATCAAGGTCCGTATAAGAAACTGGCGGCACATCGACACGCAGATCAAACCGGTCCATCAACGGGCCCGAAATACGGCCAAGATAATCCTCTCCACAATGCGGAACCCGGGCGCAGGCCCGTGCAGGATCAGTCAAATACCCACATTTGCAGGGATTGGCGGCAGCGATCAGTAAGAACTTGCAAGGATATTTCACATGGGCATTTGCGCGCGCGATCATCACTTCACCCGTCTCAATGGGTTGGCGTAGAGTTTCCAAAACGGCGCGACCGAATTCGGGGAATTCGTCCATAAAAAGCACGCCATTATGAGCCAGACTTACCTCGCCCGGTTTAGCTTGCCGCCCACCTCCAATAACCGCTGCAGTTGACGTGGTATGGTGAGGGTCGCGGTAAGGTCGCGCCCGAGATATCCCACCTTCGTTCAACAATCCCGCAAGTGAATGGATCATAGACGTCGATAACGCCTCTGCCGCCGAGAGGGGTGGCAGGATTGAGGGGAGCCGCTCTGCCAGCATGGACTTCCCAGACCCCGGTGTACCGACAAGCATCAGGTGGTGACGCCCAGCCGCGGCAATTTCCAGCGCCCGTTTTGCACGTTCTTGCCCTTTGACCTCGCGCAGATCTTTGGCGTGAGCCTGTTCGCTGACCTCGCCGGGCTCCGCCGGAGACAGCGGCACCTGGCCAGTATAGTGGCGCACCACGTCGCCCAATGTGGCCGCCGCAATAACCTGCGTCGCCCCGACCCAAGCGGCTTCTGCACCGGATGCTGCAGGACACAAAAGGCTTCGCCCTTCTTGGGCAGCGGCCATTGCGGCGGGTAGCGCACCGACAACCGGCACGAGCGTTCCATCCAAAGACAACTCCCCCAATGCGACGACATCTTGCGTGACATCACCCGGCAAAATATCGAGCGCAGCAAGCAGCGCCAAAGCGATGGGTAAGTCGAAATGACTGCCCTCTTTTGGCAAATCGGCGGGGCTGAGATTTACGGTGATCCGTTTCGACGGCAAGGCTATCGCCATGGACGTCAGTGCCGTGCGCACCCGGTCGCGCGCCTCGGAAACCGCTTTATTGGGTAGGCCCACTATAGAAAACGCGGGCAAACCCGGGGTCACGGCACATTGCACCTCAACCATCCGGGCTTCAACGCCTTGAAACGCAACAGTATAGGCGCGCGAAACCATGTCATTCCCTTTCAACTCTCACCGAATGGTTAAGAGGTAGGGAGCGAGTGTTTAGGAAGCGTTAACGATGTTTCAAACAGGCCAAGGGGCTATTGCCGTGCCCATATCGTAGGGGAACGGATCATAAGTGACCTTGAGCCCCTCTTTGCGCCACGCCTGAAATGCGGGATCGCTGAGTGTGGCCTCACAATAAGCGCGCGCTTCGTCTGACACAGGCAGGTCATAGCCGATGATCCGGGCACAAACGGGCGCATAAAACGCATCTGCTAGCGAGTACGCGCCGAAAAGCCATGGCCCATCTGATGCTTGTTCCCGCGCAAATTTCCACAACTCTTCAATCCGAGCAATATCAGCAAGGACCGCGTCTGACGCAGAATAACCTGCATTCACATGGACCAACTGCATGGGGCAGGCTTCGCGCAACGCCCCAAACCCCGACACCATCGCAGCACATAGCCACCGCGCACGCGACCGCGCGACGGGATCTGTGGGCCACATTGCGCGTTCTGGGTGCCGTTCCGCCAACGTCTCGGCCATGGCCAATGTCTCGCCGATCACCTCACCTTCGGGGGTGCGCAAAATCGGGACAAGACGCGCCGGAGCAAAAGGGGCCAGATCGTCCGCGAACGTGCCACTGTAGAGCCCAGCCAGAGTTACCTCATGGTCCAGATTGAATTTTTCTAGCATCAGCCAGCCCCGTAAGGACCAACTAGAAAAGCTGCGATCGCCGATAATTAGGTTATATGTCATGGGCCAAACCTATCGGGAGCTACCCGGTTGGTGCAAATGCAATTTTGTGGCGCGGATCATCACGGGACGTGATTGATAACCTCAGCATGGCAGGTGTCACCGTGGTGCAAGGTCGTCACCGACAGATTGTCTATCTTATGCGCAAAGGCATCATAAGCGCTGACCCTAAGGGCGCGTTGTAGCTGGGTCAGGATCACCCCAAAATGCGCGACAGCGATTATATGTGAATGCGGATGGTCTTGGTTCAGGCGGTTCACAATGGCGTTCACCCGCGCCGATGTAGTGTTCCAGCTTTCGCCACCGGGGGGGGCTACATCACCGGGTTGTTCCCAATAAGCGCGGCTCAATTCTGGATGGCGTTTGGCAACGATATCGAACCGAACGCCGTCCCATTCGCCGAAATGTAACTCCCGTAGATCTTTGTGATGGGGCAGGCGCCTGCGCGTCTGCGCGGTAAGGGCATCTGCCGTCGCAGAGGCACGCATAAGGTCCGAAGAGATCATAAGCGCTTCGTCTGGCAAATATGCATTCAGTCGCGCAATTTGTTGGGTATCCGAAAGATCGGCGGGGACATCCCGCCATCCAACAAAGGTCTTTTCATGTGTTGGGCCGTGGCGCACCCAGTGCCAAACCGTCATGGTAAGTGTCCCTTGAGCACCAGAGGCAACCCAGCGATGACCTGCACGGCAAGGTCAGCCTCAGCCGCGAGGGCGATATTCAGACGCCCTTGGAACTCCCGAAAGCGACGGGCCAAAGCGTTATCTGGCACGATCCCGTACCCCACTTCGTTGGAGACGATAATCCACGGCGCGGCACACCTGCGCAACGCGTCCAGCAAGGATGCTTGAACCAAAGAAATTTCTGCATCCGCCATCATCTGATTGCTCAGCCACATGGTCGCACAATCGATCAAAACCGCATCTTTGGACGTTAACCCGGCAAGCGTCGGCGCAAGGTCCAGCGGCTCTTCAATAGTGCGCCAGCGGGCATCTCGGCGCGCTCGGTGTATCGCCACGCGAGAATTTGTTTCGCTATCGCCGATCTGACCTGTGGCTAGATAGATCGCATCTAAGTTATTGGAAAGTATAAAGTTTTCAGCCCATTGGGATTTCCCTGAGGCCGCCCCACCTAGTACAAACGTGCCTGATGGCAACATTTTTCACCTTCATTCATGAACCAATTCCGAAGTTCATGCGTATCCCTATCGAAGGCGCATCACAAGATACGCCACTGCGATAGGGAGTATTGTGCAATGGCAATCAGAACTTCACAGGATTTTTCTCTGACCCGGACAGCAATGAAAGCCGAGCTTTTAGATGCCGAGACCGAGTTGAAACTGGCGTATGCGTGGCGAGATGAGCGCGACGAAGCAGCCCTTCACCGCTTGATTACAGCTTACATGCGCCTCGCCATTTCCATGGCATCAAAATTCAAACGGTACGGCGCGCCAATGAACGATTTGATCCAAGAAGCGGGCTTGGGACTTATGAAAGCCGCCGACAAATTTGACCCTGATCGGGGCGTGCGGTTTTCGACCTATGCCGTCTGGTGGATCAAAGCATCGATTCAAGATCACGTGATGCGCAATTGGTCGATGGTGCGCACCGGGTCGACGTCCAGCCAAAAATCGCTGTTTTTCAACATGCGCCGCGTGCAGGGGCGTCTGGAACGCGAGGCCGCAGCTCAAGGTGGAACGCTTGATAAACATCAGCTACGTCAGATGATCTCAACTGAGATTGGCGTGCCGCTCCATGATGTCGAGATGATGCAAGGGCGGCTGTCCGGCTCTGATTATTCGCTGAATGCGACGCAATCGTCAGAAGACGAAGGCCGCGAATGGATTGACGCACTTGAAGATGATAGCGCCCAAGCCGCCGAAAACGTTGAAGAAAGCCATGACCTTGTGCAATTGCGCTCTTGGTTGTTGGACGCGCTGGTCGGGTTGAACGACAGAGAGCAATTTATTGTTCGCGAGCGCAAATTGCGTGAAAATCCACGCACGTTGGAAAGTTTGGGACAAGAGCTGAGCATAAGCAAAGAACGCGTGCGGCAGCTTGAAGCCGCGGCGTTTGACAAGATGCGCAAGGCGCTTGAGGCACAATCGCACGAAGTACGTCATTTCTTGTGATCTGATGATTTGATGCCAACAGCGTTGCGGTGACATTGCTGCGCCCTTGTCGCGCCCAAAGGTGGGGCCTATGCTCAGCGTTCAAGGGCCATGAAGGGGCGCATCATGCTGGCAGGCAAACATATTCTGCTCATCATCGGTGGTGGGATTGCAGCGTTCAAGTCGCTTGATTTGATCAGGCGTTTGCGTGAACGCGGAGCCGTCGTAACCCCAGTCTTGACCCTTGCGGGCGAAGAATTTGTAACACCCCTTTCCGTTTCAGCATTGGCCGGAAGCAAACTGTACCGCGATCTGTTTGATCTGGGCGACGAGGCCGAGATGGGCCACATCCAATTAAGCCGTGTGGCTGATCTGGTCGTGGTTGCTCCGGCCACCGCCGATCTGATGGCCAAGATGGCGGGCGGTTTGGCCAATGATTTGGCCTCAACCTTGTTGCTGGCGACAGACACACCGGTACTGATCGCACCGGCAATGAACGTGCGCATGTGGCAACACGCAGCAACGCTACGCAATCTCGCTACCCTCAAGGCTGATGGCATTGCGGTCGTGGGACCGAACGAAGGCGACATGGCGTGCGGCGAATTTGGCCCCGGACGCATGTCGGAGCCGTTGGAGATAGTTGCAGCGATTGAGGCGCGCTTGTCGGATGGACCTCTAACAGGGCGGCGCGTTTTGGTGACATCCGGCCCGACGCATGAGCCAATTGATCCAGTCCGCTATATCGCAAACCGTTCTTCAGGGGCGCAGGGCACAGCGATTGCGCGCGCTTTGTCGGCGCTGGGCGCTGAGGTGGTGTTTGTAACGGGCCCCGCCGATGTTCCACCGCCGGACGGCGTTGAGGTGGTCGCGGTCCAGACGGCACAGCAGATGTTAGAAGCCGTCGAAGCCGCATTGCCTGCAGATGCGGCTGTCTTTGCCGCAGCCGTCGCGGATTGGCGCGTCACATCCGCTTCTGATCGCAAGCTAAAAAAGACCAAGGATGGTATCCCTGCGCTGACATTTACCGAAAATCCCGATATTTTGCGCCACGTCAGTGGCCTGAAAAAGGGACGCCCTGCATTGGTCATCGGCTTTGCAGCTGAGACTGATGATGTGCTGGAGAACGCAACGGCCAAAC
Organism: Sulfitobacter sp. SK012; assembly: GCF_003352085.1. Taxonomy (NCBI): domain Bacteria; kingdom Pseudomonadati; phylum Pseudomonadota; class Alphaproteobacteria; order Rhodobacterales; family Roseobacteraceae; genus Sulfitobacter; species Sulfitobacter sp. SK012. Next base: position 4,174,918 of record NZ_CP025804.1, on the reverse strand, counting down.
GGCTTCGTAAAAGCTGCGATTGGATCGTGGCCAATGATGTTTCACCGGGTACTGGCATTATGGGTGGCACGGAAAATGCCGTCACACTGATCAGTGACACCGGGGCAGAAGATTGGCCGCGCATGGACAAAGCTGCGGTGGCCAAGAAACTGGCTGCGCGTATTGCTGAAGCTTTGGGGTAAAAAAGGCGATGTCTGCGATGATGAACTCAAACAATTGGAAACGCTGCCGTGCCTGAAATCGCCTGTATGTGGGAGCCGGACGCGGATCGATCGCTGGGGCTTCCGCGCTATGAAACCGCGGGCGCTGCTGGCGCGGATTTGCGTGCTCAATTGCCAGATGGCGCTGTTGAGCTGCCGGTCGGACAGCGCGTCTTGATCCCGCTTGGGCTGCGTATGGCGATCCCCGAAGGGTTCGAGGTACAGATCAGGCCCCGGTCGGGCCTTGCGCTCAAGCATGGCATCACTTTGCCAAATAGTCCCGGCACCATCGACGCAGATTATCGCGGACCGGTTGGGGTGATCCTGTTAAACGCCGGCGACGGGCCTTTTGTGATCGAACATGGCATGCGGATTGCTCAGATGGTTGTTGCGCCTGTGGTGCAAGCAGATTTTGCTGCTGTCGAGGCACTTGATGATACCGTGCGCGGCGCTGGTGGCTTCGGCTCAACCGGGGTTAGCTAGTGCTGGTCGTAGTTCTTGGCGTTGTGATTTGGGCCATGGGGGCTGTGTTAGGCACACCCAAGCCAGCGCGTTGGCTTATGTTGGGCGTTTTGCTGGTTGCGGCCATAGGCATTCAATTGGTGTTTCCTGACGGTCATCCGCTGCGCGCTGTCACCGGAGGAGAGGCTGCCTTGTGGCTGATTGTCCTAGGGGCGGCGGCCGTGGTCTGGGTCTATAAAATTATCTTGAAGCGACTGAAGGCGCAGGCTGTTCAGGATGACGTTCCCGTTGTCGCTCAGAATGGGTCATTTTCCGATACAGAACTAAACCGCTATGCCCGCCACATCGTTCTGCGGGAGGTTGGCGGTGCTGGGCAAAAGGCGCTTAAGAATGCGAAAGTACTGGTGATAGGGGCAGGCGGATTGGGTGCGCCCGCGTTGCAATACCTTGCTGCGGCAGGCGTGGGCACCATCGGGGTAATTGACGACGATACCGTTGAGAACGCGAACCTGCAACGTCAGGTAATCCATAAGGACGCATCAATTGGCACGCCAAAGGTGTTCTCTGCTGAAGCTGAAATGCTGGCCCAAAATCCGTTCGTAACAATCAAACCCTATAATCGCCGCCTTACGGAAGAAATCGCGCCCGACCTTTTCGCGGACTTCGACGTGGTGCTTGATGGGACAGATAATTTCGACACGCGCTATCTGGTCAACCGGACTGCTGTGTCAGCAGGCATACCGCTGATCTCTGGTGCGCTGAGCCAATGGGAAGGGCAGCTGAGCGTGTTTGATCCTGCCCGCGATGCACCTTGCTATTCCTGTGTTTTTCCGACACCGCCCGCGGCGCATTTGGCCCCAAGCTGTGCTGAGGCCGGTGTGATTGGCCCTTTGCCTGGCGTGGTGGGTGCAATGATGGCCGTAGAGGCAGTCAAACTGGTTACGGGGGCAGGCACAGCACTACGCGGCCAGATGGTAATTTATGACGCGCTCTATGGTGAAAGCCGTCAGATCAAGCTGAAACGTCGGCCTGATTGCGCCGTATGTGGCGCGGGCAGCTAAGGGCCCCGCATCGTCAAGAAATTCCGCGCTGTGATTGCAACCTGACCGACGCATGCATACCTTTAGTCTCAAAGGAGCCCCCCCATGACATCGACCACAAATACACTGCTGCAGGACTGGACTACGCCTTACGGATTAGCCCCGTTCGATGCCATTTCTGATGATGATTTTGCGCCTGCACTTGAGGCGGCTCTTACAGCGCATCGAAATGAAATTGATACAATTGCGACGGCATCAGCGGATCCGAACTTTGCCAATACGATTGAGGCACTGGAGGCCGCGGGCAAAGCGCTTGATCAGGTGCTTGGGGTGTTTTTCACGGTCGCCGGAGCGGACAGCAACCCCGCGCGTGAGGCGTTGCAGCGTGACTTTTCACCAAGACTTGCCGCGCATTTTGCTGAGATTTCCAGCAACAAAACACTGTTCTCCCGCATCGCAGCTGTCTGGGACGGACGCGAAGCATTGGGTTTGACAGGCGAACAAGCGCGAGTTCTGATGTTGACGCACCGCGGTTTCGTACGCTCAGGGGCAGCACTTGAAGGCAGCGCTGAAGCACGCATGAAAGAGATCAAGGGGCGGCTTGCCGTGCTGGGAACCGAATTTACCCAGAACCTTCTGGCAGATGAGCGCAGCTGGTTCATGCCGCTGGCGGAGGCCGATCTTGAAGGACTGCCGGATTTCGTTATTGATGCCGCGCGCGCGGCTGGGGACGAGAAAAAGCAAGATGGGCCGGTTGTAACGTTGTCCCGTTCATTGATCGTGCCGTTCCTGCAATTCTCGCCGCGTCGCGACCTGCGCAAGATTGCGTTCAAGGCGTGGGAAGCGCGCGGCGCAAATGGCGGCAAGACCGACAACCGTGCGATTGCCGCCGAAATCCTCGCCCTAAGGCAAGAACGCGCGCAGCTTCTTGGGTACGCAAGCTTTGCCGACTACAAGCTTGAAACCGAAATGGCCAAAAAACCTGACGCCGTCCGTGGCCTTCTGATGGACGTCTGGGAACCCGCCAAGCGCCAAGCCGAAGCAGATGCTGATGTGCTAACCGCGATGATGCACAAAGACGGCGTGAATGACGATCTGGCTCCGTGGGACTGGCGCTATTATGCGGAAAAGCGGCGTGCGGCGGAGCATGACCTGGATGAAGCTGCGCTAAAGCCTTACTTCCAATTGGACCGGATGATTGACGCGGCCTTTGCCTGCGCCACCAGACTATTTCACCTGAAATTCGCACCCCTCGACGTGCCGCTCTATCATGAGGATTGCCGTGCATGGAAAGTGACCCGCGACGGAAAACATGTGGCTGTATTTATCGGGGACTATTTTGCGCGCGGATCCAAACGGTCGGGCGCGTGGTGTTCTGCGATGCGGGCGCAGGCGCGGTTTCCCCAAGCTCAGACGCCAATTGTCATCAACGTGTGTAACTTTGCCAAGGGCGATCCAGCGCTGCTGAGCTATGATGACGCGCGCACGCTTTTTCATGAATTTGGCCACGCTTTGCACCAAATGCTGTCGGATGTGACCTATGAAAGTGTGTCGGGCACCTCTGTCGCGCGAGATTTTGTTGAGTTGCCAAGCCAGCTTTATGAGCATTGGCTTGATGTGCCAGAAGTGCTTGGTGAGTTTGCGATCCATGCCAAAACAGGCGAAGCGATGCCGGCTGAGATGCTCGAAAAAGTACTTGGTGCCGCGACGTTCGATATGGGGTTCCAGACCGTAGAATACGTGGCCTCGGCTCTTGTTGACCTGGCTTTCCACGAGGGCGATGTCCCAGCAGATCCAATGGCACGACAAGCGGAGGTGTTGGCTGAACTTGGCATGCCGGCTGCGATCACCATGCGGCACGCGACACCGCATTTCGCGCATGTGTTTGCGGGGGACGGCTATTCCAGCGGTTATTACAGCTACATGTGGTCCGAAGTGATGGATGCCGATGCTTTTGAAGCCTTCGAAGAAGCAGGCGGCGCCTTTGACGCGGAACGCGCCAAGGCACTGGAAGAACATATTCTGTCTACCGGAGGCAGCCGCGATGCAGCCGAACTTTACGTTGCATTTCGCGGCCGACTGCCGGGGGTTGAGGCCCTGCTCAAAGGACGGGGATTGGCAGCTTAACCTCTGCCTCAATAGCCCAGTGTTCGATCCACAAGGTTAAGAAAAGGCTCACCTGCTTCGCCACGTCGGATGTTTTCAACGATGACCTGCGATGCAGTCACCGACCGTGTCTCCGCCGCGATATGCGGCGTCACGGTAACGTGCGGGTGCGCCCAAAAGGGGTGCTCTACAGGCAGCGGTTCAATCCGAAATACATCTAGCGTGGCGTGTGCAATCTGGCCGTTGTCGAGCGCTTCAATTAATGCGCTATCGTCGATCAGAGGTCCGCGCCCGGGATTGATAATGAACGCCCCACGCGGCATTTGCGCGAGCGTTTGCGCGTTTAGGGTGTTTTCCGTAGCTGCTGTATCAGGCAGGAGCGTCACGCAAATTTCGGCGCGAGACAGCGCATCTGCTAGACCTGCTTCGCCATGTAGGCAGGTCACCCCCGCCATTTCTTTGGCGCTCCGCGACCAACCAGTGACATTGAACCCGAGATTAATCAGCGCTGCTGCCGCCGATTGACCCAATGCGCCAAGACCAAGGATAACCACCTGACGCTCCTGTGCCAAAGGTGGGGTGCGCGGGGTCCAATCGGTGCTCCGGTTCAGAATGTCGATGTCCAAACCCAAATGATAGCGCAGCACATGGGCCGAGATCCATTCCACCATGGCACTTGTCAGCCCCGGATCGACCATTCGCGCCAGCGGGATGCGCAGGGTCTCATTGCCCACAATTGTCTCCACCCCGGCCCACAGGTTCAGCACCGCTTTTGCGCGGGTATAGGGGGTGAAATCCTGCAGCTCGCTGTTGGGCGCATAGACAATATAGTCGACTTCATCTGCCGGGATGTCCTGGGCTAGGTTAGCGTCAATATTTGCGGCTTTCAAAGCTACACGCAGGTGCGATTCATATTTTTGCCACCGGTCAGGTTGGGCTGCGAACAGAATGTTGATCATGTAGCGAAGGCTCCGTTCATGTCGGCAAGGCCCTTGATCTCGATTGGGTTGCCAGAGGGGTCTCGAAAAAACATTGTTGACTGCTCGCCGGGCTGACCTGCAAAGCGTGTCTGCGGCGAGAGCACGAAATCCGCACCAGCCTCTTCGAGCCGGTCAGCCAGTGCGCGCCAGTCTGCATGTTGCAGCACTACGCCAAAATGGGGCATCGGCACTTTGTGATCCCCGACCAATCCTGTAGGGGCATCGGCAAATGGCGTACCCAAATGACACGAAATCTGATGTCCGAAAAAGTCGAAATCGACCCACGTCTGTGTGCTGCGCCCTTCGGCACATCCCAAAAGATCGCCATAAAAACGCCGGGTCTCGTCCAAATCGGTCACGTTAAAAGCAAGGTGAAATATCGACATTTAGGTTCTTTCTGAAGGGTTCATGACGTTAGCGTGGTCTATGGACATGCGCGGATTGCACCAACCCAAAGGCAAGAAGCAAAACCAGCATGGCCGAGCCTCCGTAGCTAACCAATGGCAGTGGTACCCCGACGACGGGAGCAAGGCCCATCACCATCGACATATTCACCGCAAAAAAGAGGAAGAAATTGAGCGCAATACCAAGCGTCAGGAGAGAGGCAAACCGGTCCTTGTTAAGGATCGCAGACACCACGCAGAACACGATTATCAGTGCATATAGCGTCAGCAAGGATATCCCGCCAACAAAGCCGAACTCTTCGGCGAGCGTTGTGAAAATAAAGTCGGTGTGTTTTTCGGGCAGAAAATTCAGACGGCTCTGTGTGCCTTGCATAAAGCCGCGCCCAGTCCAGCCGCCAGATCCCAGTGCAATCTTGGATTGGGTGATGTGATAGCCCGCGCCCAACGGGTCCGTAGACGGATCGAGAAAGGTATCAATGCGGCGGAACTGATAGTCCTTGATCAACTGCCAAGGCGTGCCGCGTGATTGAAAAACTGTTGTCACCAGTCCAATGGCCCCCGCTAGAACGGCGGCGAAGTAGGCCCAGTGCACACCGGCCAGAAACATCAGCCCACCACCGGCCGTCAGCAGCAAGATCGCGGTGCCAAGATCCGGCTGGCCAAGTACAAGCCCCGTCGGCACAAGGATGATGAGCACCGGCAGCAAAACCCACAAGGGGCGCGAGGTTTTCTTGGCCGGTAGCCAATCATAATAAGCCGCCAGAAACATCACGAGCGTTATCTTGGTCAGCTCAGACGGTTGAAGACGGAAAAACCCCAGATCGATCCAACGTTGCGCACCCATTCCGACCGCGCCAAAGAGTTCAACGGCAACAAGCAGCATCAAAGACAATCCGTACGCCAGACCGGCAAGGTTGCGCCAAAGCCAAATCGGCACCATGCCAACTGCCAGCATCAAGACGACCCCGAGGCCAAACCGCTTCATCTGCGTTGCGGCCCACGGGTCAAATTTGCCGCCTGCCACGGAATAAAGCATCAAAAACCCAAAGCCCGCCACACTGGCCAGCAGTAAGGCCAGAGGCCAGTGGAAGAACAGGATTTTGCGCAGCCCGACAGGGACAGATTTGACGCTATGCTCTAGATAACTCATGCCTGATCGTTGCCCTTGATCTGGGCCACTGGCTTTACATCACGCAAGGCTTCTTGTTGGATTTTGATCCTATCGCGGTCGCCGGTCGGATAGGCCTCCAACGGGGGCTCCCCGCCATAAAGCGCCTGCAACATCACATCTCGTGCAATCGGAGCGGCCGCAACTGATCCGCCACCGCCGTGTTCAACCAATACTGCCACCGCATAGCGTGGCTTGTCATAAGGTGCGAAGCTGACAAAAAGCGCATGATCACGCCGCCCCCAAGGGAGGTCTTTGTTGCGGGTCACGCCGCGTGCACGTTCAGCAGCCGTAATATTACGGACCTGACTGGTTCCGGTCTTGCCTGCCATGCGCTCGCCGTCCGCGATAATTCGGCTGCGATAGCCCGTCCCACGACGGTTGTTGACCACCTCGTACATTGCGCGGCGTATCTTGCGCAGATTGTTTTCATTCATGTCGAGCTTTTCGCCCGCCCCTGACGGCTGTTCCACGCCATCAACAGATTTCACCAATCGCGGTGTGATCGACCGCCCCGTCGCGATCCGTGCTGTCATAACAGCCAGCTGAATGGGCGACGCTAGCATAAATCCCTGACCGATGGAGGCGTTGACGGTATCACCAACCACCCAGCCCTCGCCTCGGTTCTCGCGCTTCCATGCCATTGTGGGCATCAGGCCAGCATTCACCGAACTCAGCGCCAAATCATGCTTGATCCCAAGGCCAAAGCGTCTCGCCATGGCAGAAATTTTTTCAATCCCGACTTTTACGGCCAAATCGTAGTAATAGACGTCGCACGATTGCTTGAGCGAGTTTTCCAGATCGACCCAACCATGGCCCGCACGTTTCCAGCAGTGAAACCTCCGCCCGGCAACCTCAAGGTGGCCGGGGCAATAAGCGGTGTCATCTGGCCCTACTAGCCCATCTTCGAGAGCCGCCATTGCGGTCATCATCTTGAACGTTGATCCCGGTGGATAAGCCCCTTGCACGGTTTTGTTGACCAGTGGTCTGTAGGCTGAATTGAGAAGTGGGTTATAGTTTTTGGATGAAATGCCACCGATAAAAAGGTTGGGATCATAGCTGGGAGCCGACGCGATTGCAGCTAGGTCACCTTTTTCGAGGTCAATCATGACCACAGCGGCACTTTCGCCGCCCAACCGCGCCATCACGTAATTCTGGAGGTTCGCATCAATTGTCAGCTGCAGATCGGCCCCTGATTGCCCTTCGCGGCGCGCCAGTTCGCGCATGACGCGACCCGTGGCGTTGACCTCGACCTGCTTGGTGCCGGCGGTGCCGCGCAAAAGCGCCTCTTCGCGGGCCTCAACGTTGATCTTGCCAATATTAAACCTTGGAATGCGAAGCACTTGATCGGGGTCGTCTAATGCGTCCAGATCTGCTTGCGAAACCCGTCCTACACGCCCAACGATATGTGCAAAGTCAGACCCACGCGGATAAACGCGGGTAAGCCCGACCTCAGGCGACACACCCGGCAACGCGGGCGCATTCACTGAAACGCGACTGACATCATCCCAGCTTACGTCCTCCAAAATGGTGACCGGAAGGAACGGGGCAGAGCGTTTCACCTCTGCCAGTACCCGTGCGCGCGTTTCATCATCAACGGCAATGATGGCGGCAAGGCGGTCCAACACGGCCTCGACGTCGCCTGCATCCTCGCGCACCAACACAATACGGTAGCTGGGCACGTTTTGCGCCAAACGCATACCTTTGCGGTCAAAGATTTCGCCACGAGTTGGTGGGATCAGCCGGATATTAATGCGGTTTTCTTCGGCAAGTAGGCGGAATTGATCCGCCTGATCCACCTGTAGAAAGCGCATCCGTGCGGCCAACCCACCCATAAACAACAGCTGCGCTCCCCCCAAAAGAGCGGCGCGGCGGCTTAGTTTACTATGGCTTGCCTCGATATCTGCGCGGCTGCGTCTCATGATTGGATGCCTCGTATCATGCGCGCTGCCCCTTCGAGTCCAATTCCCCGGGAGCAGTTTTGCGTACGCCCATCAGACCATGGGTTACGCCCGCGATCAACGGGTAGAAAAGCAATGTCATTCCCAGCTCAATCAGGCTGAGCCCCCAAGGTGCCGTGTCGACCAGGAGGAGGCTCAAGATGATCCGGTTGGCTATAAAGATGGAGACCATCACAAAAGCCACTGCAATCCACTCTGCTACGAAGGTAGCATCGCGCAAACCGCGTTCGCGCATCTTTAGGTTTTCGCACCCCACCAGCGTCAACAAAGCGAGCAACCCTGGCGGGCGCTGCAGCAACATATCCGCAAGAAGAAATATCCCCGCCAACAAGATTGCGGGGACGTATTCGGGCCGCCGCAAGGACCACGCCATCGCAAAACCAAGCAGTAAGTCGGGGCCGATCCAACGCCGTGGATCGCTTAGGTGAAGCAAGCGTTCCAGCCGTGCATCACTACTGTCCGAGGCCGCAAGCGGCACCAGATCAGTGGTAAAAAGATCAACCGGAGCCGTATCAAGCGGCAGCAATTGGTAGAAAATAATCAGCGCGGTAAGGAGCACAAAACCCGCACGCATCAGCCAAAGCCGGGCAGGGGAGAGCTCGTTCATGGCTGCGTGGCGTCCGGGGCATCTTCAGACGGCACGATCATCTCAGGGTTAAGTGGACCGTTTGGCGTTATGACGAATGCAGTATTTGAAACCGGGTCAGTACCGTGATCACGCAGCACGCGCAGGAATTCGAGCCGCTCATAATCTGCAGCGAGGCGAACGCGCAGACGTCCACCCGGATCCGCCGCAACCTGTCCGATAAGCAATCCCGCTGGAAACACTCCGCCGTCGCCCGAACTGATAACCCTATCGCCGGGGCGTACCAAATCTGGATTTTCAATGAAATCGAGCGGCGGTGCCGCTGAATTGTCACCAGCCACAATGACCCGTTGGCCCGAGGGTTGAATCGTCGCTGGAATGCGACTGGATGCATCGGTCAGCAGGATCACCCGCGCGGTGTTTTGGCCCACTCCGGAGATACGCCCAACCAGCCCGATGCCGTCCATCGTCGCCCAGCCATCCACCAATCCATCGCGTGCGCCGACATTGAGCAGCACGGATTGCCGGAAGGGCGAGCCGGAATCGGCCAAAACCACGCCCGTAACATAGGTCAGCCGCGGATCAAGCCGCACCTTGTTCAGATCCAACAGGCGCGCGTTCTCTTGCTCAAGCTGAAGGGCCGCTTCTTTCCAAACCTGCATCTGGCGTAGTTCTGAGCGCAATTCACCGTTTTGTTCAGAGAGGCGTCGATAGCTTTGGAAATCGCGTAACAAATTCACCGTGCCTGTGACAGGAGCCATGGCCCACTCAAAATTTGGCACGACGCTGTCAGTGATTTGGGCGCGAAACCGTTCTACACGCGGACTGTCGATGCGCCATATCAGGAATATAGCGCCCAATACCAACACCAGCACAGCCAAAAGCAACCGGCGCAAAGGCCCCGTGTAATCATTGGAATTTGATCTGTCTCTGGCCATGTCGGTTCAGGCTCTCCTGCCCGTCGCGCGGGGCGTTTAGCTGTCGTAGTCTATCGCGTGGCGCAGCTGTTTTTCAAACTCAAGCGCCTTGCCAGTGCCTAGCGCCACACAATTGAGCGGCTCATCCGCGATCGAAACCGCAAGGCCCGTCTGCTCGCGCAGCGCCAAATCCAGATCGCCCAAGAGCGCGCCACCACCTGTCAGCATCACGCCCCGGTCCACGATATCGGCAGCCAAGTCGGGAGGCGTTGTTTCAAGCGCGGTCATCACAGCTTCGCAAATTTGCTGAACCGGCTCGGCCAGTGCTTCGGCAATCTGAGCTTGGGTCACTTCGATCTCTTTGGGCACCCCGTTCAACAGGTCACGCCCACGAATTTGCATAGAACTCCCGCGACCGTCATCGGGCATACGCGCAGTGCCTATCGACGTTTTGATCCGCTCCGCCGTGGTTTCGCCGACCAGAAGGTTCTGTTGACGGCGCAGATAGCTGATAATCGCCTCGTCCATACGGTCGCCGCCAACGCGCACTGAGCGCGCATATACGATGTCGCCCAACGAGAGCACCGCGACTTCGGTGGTGCCGCCGCCAATATCCACGACCATATTACCGGTTGGATCAGTGATCGGCATGCCGGCCCCAATGGCGGCCGCAATCGGCTCTGCAATCAGGCCTGCGCGGCGTGCACCAGCGCTAAGAACAGATTGCCGGATCGCACGTTTTTCAACCGGTGTGGCCCCATGAGGCACGCACACAATGATCTTGGGCTTGGAAAAAGTGGAGCGTTTGTGGACCTTGCGGATGAAGTATTTGATCATCTCTTCGGCGGTGTCAAAATCGGCAATGACCCCTTCGCGCATGGGGCGGATCGCTTCAATGCTGCCCGGCGTACGGCCAAGCATCAGCTTTGCATCCTCGCCCACGGCCAGTACTTTTTTGACGCCGTCTTTGACGTGATAGGCCACAACGGACGGCTCTGACAAAATAATGCCGCGCCCTTTGACGTAGACCAACGTGTTCGCGGTACCCAGATCGATTGCCATATCGGACGAGAACAGCCCACGCAGGTTTCCAAAGATATTCATCGGGCTCGGTACTCTCACAATTGGGTTTGGCCCGCGACTCTTTCAAGGCTGGCTGGGGGTCTTTATATGCGCCGCGATCATGGGGTGAAAGGGGGGTTCCGTAAGGACCTCGGCATGTTGTTGCCGCTATGATATCTTGTGAGGCATAGCCACCGGTCAACCCAGCGTTAACAGGAGCAAGTCATGAAGAAAATTCAAGTTTTGGGCGTTCATCATATCACCCTAAATGGGGCGGACCGACAGACGAGCATTGATTTCTGGGAGGGCGTGCTGGGCATGCCCTTTATTTTTGACCAACCGAATCTTGATAACCCTGAAGAGGGACATCTTTACTTTGATCCAGGCGACGGGCGGTTGATAACTATCTTTTCCGACGAAAACCGCGCAGGCAACAGCGACCGGACCCCAACGGATCCGGGCTGCGTCCATCATTTAGCTTTCGAAGTTGACCGTGCAATGTTTGACCAGGTCCCTGTACGCCTAGAGGCGCGCGACATTAAACACTCTGGCGTCAAAGACCGCGGCTTCATGCATTCGATTTATTTTAAGGATCCGCTGGGCCTGTTGATCGAAATGGCCTGCTACACGTTCATCCCACCGCGCGGGTCGTCTCATGCTGAGATGATGTTGGAGGCGCATAAATTGCGGGTCGCGCGCGGTGCCAATGCGATTGAACGCGAAGATTTGGCAGATGCCGCTTTGTTGATCGTGGAGCGGGGGCAAAAATCGCTGAGCGAAGACCGCGGGGCACGCAACCCTTTTGCATAAGGGCACCCCAATCTTCGCCAGATTGTGATATGGTTCTGGTCCGCAACAACATTTGAAAAGGACATATTCATGGCCCCCAAACGCATAAATCCAGAAAACCTTTACAACAGTCTTACCTACGGATTTTCCCACGCCACAGTGAGCGAGCCAGGGCAATTGTTGCACATTTCAGGCCAAGTAGCATGGGACAGTGAGTACAACGTGGTTGGTGGAAATGACCTCGGTGCACAGGCACGGCAGGCATATGCCAATCTCAAAGCAGTGTTGGAAAGCCAAGGGCTGACCCCGGCTGATTTGGTGCGGATCAGGACTTATGTTGTGGACCATTCGCCCGACAAGCTTGAGCCAGTGGCCGCAGAAATGATGGCGTTTTACGGGGATGCGACCCCGGCTGCGAACACTTGGATCGGTGTGCAGGCGCTTGCTTTGCCAGATTTCCTGATCGAAATTGAGGCCACTGCACAGATGCGCTAGAGATTTAGGCGAGGCGAGGTGGGCAAATTGATTGCCCACCCTACATTTAGCTCACATCTTTGTAGCTGACCTCACGCTTGTCCGTGCCGCCTTTTTCACGGCGCACCAACAGACGGTTGAGCGCGTGAATATAGGCGCGCACCGAGGCCACAACCGTATCGGTATCCGCTGATTGGCCCGTCACAATGCGCCCGTCTTCTTCCATACGTACGGACACGGTGGCCTGTGCATCGGTTCCTTCGGTCACCGCATGCACCTGATAAAGTTGCAGGCGTGCGGAATGGGGCACCAGCGCTTTGATGCAGTTAAACGATGCATCGACAGGGCCGTCGCCGGTCTGCTGGGTGCTCTGTTCGGTTCCGTCTACATCAAGGACCATATTGGCCTGCTGTGGCCCGTCTGTCCCGCAGATGACACGCATGGATTTAAGTTTGATCCTGTCTGCTTCGGGGTCTGTGGCCGTGCGCATCAGCGCAACCAAGTCGTCGTCGTAGATTTCTTTTTTGCGGTCTGCCAGCTCTTTGAAGCGTACAAATACGTCCTTGAGTTGATTATCCCCCAGCTCAAACCCGAGGTTCTCCAGCTTGGAGCGCAGGGCAGCGCGGCCCGAATGCTTGCCCATGACGATGTTGGTCTCTGACAGCCCCACATCTTCGGGACGCATGATCTCAAACGTCTCTGCGTTTTTCAGCATGCCGTCTTGGTGGATGCCGCTTTCGTGCGCAAAGGCGTTCTTGCCAACGATCGCTTTGTTGAACTGCACTGCAAAACCGCTGACGGCTGCAACGCGGCGCGAAATGTTCATGAGTTTGGTGCTGTCGATTTCGGTCCGGTAAGGCATAATGTCATTACGCACCTTGAGGGCCATCACGACCTCTTCGAGCGCGGTGTTGCCCGCACGTTCGCCCAGACCGTTGATGGTGCACTCCACCTGACGCGCGCCAGCTTCAACGGCGGCAAGGCTGTTGGCTGTCGCCATGCCGAGGTCGTTGTGACAATGCGTGGCAAAGATGATCTCGTCCGCGCCCGGCACGTTTTCCAGCAGGCCGCGGATCAGTTCGGCGCTTTCGCGTGGCGCAGTATAGCCGACGGTGTCGGGAATATTGATCGTCGTGGCACCCGCTTTGATCGCGATTTCGACGACCCGGTAAAGGTAATCCAACTCGGTCCGCGTGGCATCCATAGGTGACCATTGTACATTGTCACACAGGTTGCGCGCGTGGGTCACGGTTTCAAAGATCCGATCGGCCATCTGGTCCATATCAAGGTTCGGGATCGCGCGGTGCAGCGGCGAGGTCCCGATGAACGTGTGAATGCGTGGGCGGGCGGCATGTTTTACCGCGTCCCAACAACGGTCGATATCGCCGATCTGCGCGCGGGCCAGCCCGCAGATCACTGAGTTCTTTGAATTGCGCGCAATCTCGGACACGGCATTGAAATCACCCTCGGAAGCGATCGGAAACCCGGCTTCGATGATGTCTACGCCCATTTCATCCAGCAGTCCGGCGATTTCCAGCTTTTCAGCGTGGGTCATTGTCGCACCCGGCGATTGCTCGCCATCGCGCAAAGTAGTGTCAAAAATCAGGACGCGGTCTTGTTGTGTACCAGCGGCGTGCGGATTGGTGTTGTCAGTCATTTTATGGCTTTCTGTTCTGCTGTGATTTTCCGTGGCGCGCGGCACATCCCTCTGAGCGGGCGCGCCTGGATGGCACGCTCAGAGGCGGGCTAGCAACAGCAGTAGGGCACGCAGCGAAGGCGCGGTCATGCGCGCGAGGGACGAAGTATGGGCTGCGTTATTCATAAGAGACAAGATACCTGCACGCGCGAAAAAGAAAAGCGCAAAAATCGCCATGGCCCGCAGTGTCTTTGGAAACAGCCCTTGAATGCACCGCCGCATCGTCTAGCTGAGGGGCATGACACAGGTTCTTATCATCGGCAGTTCGGGCGGCATTGGCCGCGCCTTGGCCTCTGCGGCAGCGGCGCGAGGGTGCGATGTAACGGGGCTTTCGCGCTCGGCTGACGGGTTCGACATCACAGATGAGGCGTCGGTTGAGGCACACCTAAGCAAACTTGATGGGCCGTTCGACACGATTATCTTGGCCACAGGGGCGCTGGAAGTGAATGGTGCCAAGCCTGAGAAATCTATCAAAGCTGTGACAGCGCAGGCGATGATGGACCAGTTTGCCACCAATGCCATTGGGCCGGCGCTTGTCCTGCGCCACGCAGCGCGCCTGTTAACGAAGGATGGGCGTGCGGTTTGCGCCGTGCTGTCGGCGCGCGTGGGATCAATCGGTGACAACCGCTTAGGTGGCTGGACCAGTTACCGCGCAGCCAAGGCGGCAGTAAATCAGATCGTGCACACCACCGCGATTGAACTTTCCCGCAGCCACACGCACAGCATTTGCGTGGCCTTACACCCCGGCACAGTTGCGACGCCTTTCACGCAAAGTTATCTGGGGCGACATCCTTCTGTTCCACCCCAGGATGCGGCGAATAACCTACTCAATGTGATCGACGGTCTGTCCCCGCAGGACATTGGTGGTTTCTTTGACTGGGCCGGCAAGGTGATCCCTTGGTAAATCGGCTCATTTTAGTGCTGGGCGATCAATTGACGCCGTCTTTGAGCGCATTGCGCGAGGCCGATTGCAAAACCGATACGGTCGTAATGGCCGAAGTTGCCTCGGAAGCCGAATATGTTCGCCATCATCCAAAGAAGATCGCGCTGATCTTTGCGGCGATGCGCAAATTTGCAGGTCAACTGAAGCAGGACGGCTGGAACGTCGCGTACACCCGGCTCGATGATCCAGATAACGCGGGCTCCATCCCTGGTGAGCTGCTTAGGCGCGCTGCGGAATTTAAGGCGCAAACGGTACTGGTGACGGAGCCGGGCGAATGGCGACTTATTGAAGCGCTCAGGGATACGCCGCTTGATATGCATCTGTTGCCGGATGATCGGTTTCTTGCCAGCCACGCAGAGTTTGAGGGCTGGGCAAGAGACCGCAAGCAGCTGCGGATGGAGTATTTCTACCGTGACATGCGCCGCAAAACAGGGCTGTTGATGGAGGGCGATAAACCTCAGGGCGGCAAATGGAATTTTGACCACGACAACCGTAAGCCCGCAAAAGCGGATCTCTTTGCCCAAGGCCCGTTGCGGTTTGAGCCAGATCCGGTGGTGAGCGAGGTGCTGGACCTTGTGGAGGTACAGTTTGGTGAGAATTTTGGCGACTTGCGCCCGTTCTGGTTTGCTACCACGCGGGAACAAGCGCTTGCGGCGTTGAACCACTTCGTCACCCACAGCCTGCCGCGCTTTGGCGACTATCAGGACGCGATGCTGACAGAGGATCCGTTTCTGTATCATGCCGTGATTTCGCCCTACCTCAACATCGGTCTGCTAACCCCGCTTGAGGTTTGTGAAGCTGCTGAAGCCGCTTTTATGCGTGGCGATGTACCAATCAACGCGGCCGAAGGGTTCATCCGTCAGATCATCGGCTGGCGAGAATATATGCGCGGAATCTATTTCCTAGAAGGGCCGAGCTATGTTTCGCGCAACGCGTTGGAGCACACGCGTGATTTGCCCGGCTTTTTCTGGGGGGCAAAGACAAAGATGGCCTGTGTTACTGCCGCCATCGACCAGACCAAAAAACACGCCTACGCGCATCACATTCAGCGGTTGATGGTCACCGGAAATTTCGCTCTGCTCGCGGGGATCGACCCACACCAGGTGCATGAATGGTATCTCGAGGTGTATGCGGATGCGTTTGAATGGGTTGAAGCTCCCAACGTTGTTGGAATGAGCCAATTCGCGGATGGCGGCGTGATCGCATCCAAACCTTATGTGTCCTCGGGGGCCTACATCAATCGCATGTCGGATCACTGTAAAACCTGCGCTTACAAGGTCTCCCAGAAGACCGGAGAGGGCGCGTGCCCCTTTAATCTTCTGTATTGGGACTTCCTGCTTCGCCACCGCGATCGGTTCGCAAACAATGCGCGGATGGGCAATATGTACCGTACCTGGGACCGCATGAAAGACGACCACAAGGTGCAGGTTTTGGATGATGCCAAGGTGCTACTGGCCCGGCTCGACGCGGGTCAAGCCGTCTAGTTCACCATGTGCCGATTGGCTATCTGTCGGCGCTTCATCGCGCTCAAACATGCCGTAGTCCCGGATCACATGCGCAATGCGCAAAAGATAATCGGTAAAGATACCTGAGCGTCCGGCTTTTTGGGCGCTGCGATGTTTGGACAGCTCTCGCCATGCGGCAACTGCGGCCTCGTCTCGGAAGAACGAGAGGGACAGCAGCTTGTTCGGATCGCTCAGGCTTTGGAAACGCTCAACCGAGATGAAACCTTCGACTTCGTTGACCAAAGCCCGCATATCTGCGGCGATATCGAGGTACTGATGTTTGTGGGCAGGGTCAGGCATAACTTCGAAAATGACGGCAATCATTGGGATGATCCGTGCGGCGCAGATGCCAGCTTCAGGAAACACCGTTCTTCGCGCAGCAAGAACTTCTCAGACTGTGCAAAGGCGTAGTTTTCTTGTCCCAACGGGTCATTGCGAAGCCGCTCGCGATAGTCCTCATAAGCCGCCAAAGAGGGGATGTTGTAGACACCATACGCTAGCGTACTGGACCCCTCGTGCGGTGCAAAATAGCCGATCAACTCGGCCCCACAGCGTGGGATGGCTTGCCCCCAATTTCGGGCATATTGACCAAATGCAGCATGTTTGGTCGGATCGATTTGGTAGCGGATGATACAGGTCAGCATGTTATCTCCTTGGGGTTGCTGTCCTTATCTAGGCCATTGAATGGCGCGAATGCTTCGGCTAAGGTCGAAGTATGAAAGAAGGCCCAGATATCTCTCACATCGCGGCGTTGATCGGTGATCCCGCGCGCGCCAATATCCTGACTGCGTTGATGAGCGGTAAGGCACTGACCGCAACGGAACTGGCCGCGGAGGCAGGGGTGACGGCGCAGACGGCCTCAACCCATCTGGCCAAGCTCGAAGCGGGTGGGCTGACAATTGTGCGCAAATCGGGGCGGCACAAATATATCTCGCTTGCCGGACCAGAGGTCGCACAGGTGCTTGAGGCGCTGATGGGGCTGGCCGCTGGATCGGGACATTTGCGCAGGCAACCGGGGCCCAAAGATGCAGCGCTGCGCGAGGCGCGGGTTTGCTACAATCACCTTGCCGGGGAAAAAGGCATCGCCGTGTTTGGCTGTTTTGTGTCCAAAGGGTGGATCGCGGGCGAAGGGGATGCGCTGTCACTGACGGACGCAGGCCATACCTTTGTTTCGGATTTTGGCGTAGATTTAGCCGAGCTTTCAACTGCCCGCGCCCCACTTTGCCGCCCCTGTCTGGATTGGAGCGCGCGGCGGAATCACCTTGCCGGTAGCGTTGGACGTGCGTTGCTAAATCGGATGGAGGTGTTGGGCTGGGCCCGCCGAATTCCCAAGACCCGTATCGTAGATTTCACCCCCGAGGGCAGCCGCGCCTTTGCGCAAATGTTCCCAAAAACAGCCTGATTCATTAACCGCCGTTGGTTTCTTGCTCAGCTTCAGTTTCTGGCGCGACATCAATGGTTTCCTCGGCAAGCGCGCCGCCGTCCCACTGGCCGCTTACTTCTTGGCCACTCGCATAGCGCATTGAGCCCGGGCCCTGGCGTTTGCCACCGACGAAATTACCCGCATAGACATCACCATTGGCATAGGTCGCAATTCCTTGGCCCTCGATTTCGCCATCAACCCACGTGCCTTCATAGGAAAACCCACTGGCCATCGTGATCACGCCCGCTCCGTTGCGGGTGCCACCAGAAAAACTACC
This sequence comes from Sulfitobacter sp. SK012, assembly GCF_003352085.1. Classification (NCBI taxonomy): domain Bacteria; kingdom Pseudomonadati; phylum Pseudomonadota; class Alphaproteobacteria; order Rhodobacterales; family Roseobacteraceae; genus Sulfitobacter; species Sulfitobacter sp. SK012. The sequence goes on along the minus strand of NZ_CP025804.1, from coordinate 4,156,925 downwards.
CTCATAGACAGTGCCATCGGGGTAGGTTGTCATGCCCTTGCCGTGGCGCAGACCGTCTTTCCACCCCCCGTCATACCGACGACCGTCGCTATAGGTCAGAACGCCCTGTCCGTCATTGCGCGCATTCACAAAACCGCCCTCATAGACCATGCCGCTGGGATACGTCGCGACGCCCTGGCCCTCGATCACTCCGCTGACCCAATCGCCTTCATAGGTGGAACCATCGGGATAGGTGATCTTGCCCTTACCTTCGGCGAGGTTGGCGGTGAAAGTTCCAGTCTGAACTGAGCCGTCGGGATAGGTCACAATCCCTTCGCCGTCTGACTGGCCATTGACCCAATTGCCGCTGTAAATATAGCCGTCCACGCCCGTAAAGGTGCCCTGTCCCGCGCGCTGATCAGCGGCATAGCTGCCTTGATAGACATCGCCATCTTTGGTGGTGGATATGCCCTGGCCTTCGCGGCGCCCGTCAACCAGATCGCCTTCGTAAATATCGCCGTTGGCCTGAATGATCTTGCCTTTGCCGTTCAGCTGACCGCTCTTCCACATCCCATCCAACACAAAGCCCTCAGGGTGGGTTAGTTTGCCTTCGCCGCTGCGGGCACCATTCACGACCGAGCCCTCATAGACGGCACCTTCGGCGTCTGTGATCGTCGCAAAGCCTGTAGCTGCTCCGTCAACCCAGTCGCCTTTGTATTGATACCCCGTCGAGGTCTGCATCACCCCTTTGCCGTGGCGCTTGCCATTGCGAAATCCGCCCTCGTAGCGTTCGCCGTTCGAATGTTGCGACACGCCTTGCCCCATAATGGTGCCATCGGCCCAATCGCCTGCATAAGTCCCACCATCTGCCATGGAAATTTTGCCAAACCCATCTGGCTTTCCTTTGGAAAAGCTACCCTCATAGACTGACCCATTGGGGAACTTGGCGATCCCTTCGCCTTTGATCTCACCCTCTACCCATTCACCGGAATACTCATAGCCATTGGGGAGGCGGTAGGTGCCATTGCCGTGTTGCAGCCCTTCTTTGAAGGTACCCTCATAAACCCCGCCATCATCGTATTGCTTGCTCTCAACCTGAGCCGCGGCGGGGTGCGCAAAGGCGAGTGGCAAGGTGGTGGCTGCAAGGATCAAACGGCGAAATATCATGGTGTACCTGCTGTCGGCGTCAAGGATCATCACGCCATGCTCAGCATGGGTGCTAAACCGCAGCCTAATGGCGCAGGTGCAACTGGGCAATCTTCTTTTGGGCAGCATATGTTACGCACGGTCTTTCCCTCGGCCGCGGTTCTGCTACATCGGAGCGTAGGTTTGTTGAAAGAGGCCCTGCACATGACAGCACGTTTTCGCATCACATTGGGGCAACTAAACCCAACTGTTGGGGATCTCGCAGGCAATGCTGATTTGGCGCGTGACACGTGGGCCAAAGGAAAAGAGGCGGGTGCCGATCTGGTTGCGCTGCCCGAGATGTTCCTTACGGGCTACAATGCTCAGGACCTTGTGATGAAACGCGCTTTTCAGCTTGATGTGATGACCCACATCAACGCGTTGGCTGCGGATTGCGCAGATGGCCCGGCACTGGCAATTGGTGCGCCTTGGGCAGAGGGCACCGAGCTTTTTAATGCCTATCTCATCCTCAAAGGCGGCAAGATCGCCAGCCGTATGCTTAAGCATCATTTGCCCAATGAAACCGTTTTTGACGAAGTGCGCATCTTTGACAGCGGTCCTTTGGGCGGTCCTTACTCCGTCGGGAATACCCGAATTGGCAGCCCTATTTGCGAAGATGCATGGCATGAAGACGTCGCAGAAACGCTGGCTGAGACAGGCGCGGAATTCTTGCTGGTGCCCAATGGATCACCCTACTACCGCGGCAAATTTGAGACCCGGTTAAACCATATGGTGGCCCGCGTAATCGAGACGGAGCTGCCGCTGATTTACCTTAATATGGTCGGTGGCCAAGACGATCAGGTGTTCGACGGTGCGAGCTTTGGCCTCAATCCGGGTGCCAAATTGGCATTTCAGATGCCGGTCTTTGACAGCACTGTGGCTCATATTGATCTGGAGCAAGGTACTGAGGGTTGGCGCATCGTTGATGGTGAAAAAGCGCCGCAACCCGACCAATATGAGCAAGACTACCGCGTGATGGTACAAGGTTTGCGGGATTACATGCGCAAAACCGGATTTAAAAAGGTCCTGCTTGGTATGTCCGGTGGCATCGATTCGGCGCTTGTGGCAACAATCGCAGCCGATGCCTTGGGCCCCCAGAATGTCCGCTGTGTCATGCTGCCTTCGGAATACACTTCGCAAAGTTCGCTGGATGATGCTCAGGCCTGTGCGACCGCGCTGGGTTGCCAATATGACTATGTGCCCATAGCCCAAAGTCGCGCAGCCATTACCGACACGCTTGCTCCGATCTTTGATGGCACTGAGCCTGACCTGACAGAGGAAAATATCCAATCTCGTCTGCGTGGATTGCTGTTGATGGCGATGTCCAACAAATTCGGTGAGATGTTACTTACCACTGGGAATAAATCCGAAGTCGCCGTTGGCTATGCGACCATTTATGGCGACATGGCGGGTGGCTATAATCCAATCAAAGACCTTTATAAAATGCGTGTGTTTGAGACCTGCCGCTGGCGCAATAACAATCACCGCGATTGGATGATGGGCCCAAAAGGGGCCGTGGTTCCCGATAATATCATCACCAAAGCCCCTTCGGCCGAACTGCGCGATGACCAAAAAGACAGCGACAGTTTGCCTGATTACCCAGTATTGGATGCGATCCTTGGCATCCTCGTTGATGCGGATGGCAGCGTGGCTGATTGCGTCGCAGCGGGTTTTGACCGCGACGTGGCAAAGAAGGTCGAGCATCTGATTTATATCAGCGAATACAAACGCTTCCAATCGGCACCCGGTCCACGTTTGACAAAAGGTGCCTTCTGGCTTGATCGCCGTTATCCCATCGCAAACCGTTGGCGCGATCCAAGCTGAGCGCGGTAATTGTGTGCTGCCCCATGCGATTTCATCGAAGGGCGGCAGCCTAAGAAACTTTGACCATCTCCGATGAGCCGCGGCGGTCATACGCCGAAAGTTGAGCTTGAATGCCGCTGACCACGGCTCTGTGACTTGTGAACTTCTCGCCGCGTTGTCAGACTGAACCGGATAACCAATTCACCGGAGTTTTTTCATGTCTGTCACACGTTGGGCCGCGGCCTTTGTCTTCCTTGGTTTCGCAAGCCCTGCGCTGGCGTGCGGCTCAGACAGCGAATGCAAAATCGGCGACCGCCATTACCAGATTGCTCTGCCCGAAGGATACGACGGGCAAACGCCGATTGGGGCGGTGATCTGGTCGCATGGGTATGGTGGAAGCTCCGCAGGCGTGATGCGCAACGGCAGTTTGCGCAAAATGGTAGCAGCCCAAGGCTTGGCGCTTATCGCGGTTGAGGCAAAGGGTGGCGGTTGGGATATTCCCAACAATCCGCGCGATATGGCCAGCACAGGCGAGGCGGAACTGGCCTATTTTGACGCAGTTATCGAAGACGCAGCCGAGCAATTTCCACTTGATAAGTCGCATCTTGTGGCAAGCGGATTCAGCGCAGGTGGCATGATGACATGGACGTTGGCCTGCGCGCGCTCTGAGGATTACGTGGGTTTTGTGCCGCTCTCAGGCACCTATTGGCTGAAGACGCCGGAGACATGCGACGCGCCCGTTACCAGCATTGTGCACATCCACGGCGACAGGGATGGCACCGTCCCTCTGAATGGTCGTGAAATTCGCGAGACCAAACAGGGTTCCGTTGCCGAAGCGCTAAGCATGTACGCGGATTTTGGGAGTTTCGGCCCGACCAAGCCGTCCCAGGGGCCAGGGCTTAATTGCGAGACGCGCACCAGCCCGGGTGGCGAAATTCTGGAGTTCTGCTTGTTTAAGGGCGGCCATTCGTTCCGAACTGAGTATTTGCAATTTGGCATCGGTCGCCTGCGGGACGTAAACAAGCTATAAGCTCGGCCATGTCAGACGATATTGCGGCATTTCTGGAAAACGTCACACCGGCCAACAGGCAGGATGAAGCAGTGCGCCTAGATGCGTTTTTCCGAGATGTTACCGGTTGGCAGCCAGTGCTCTATTCTGGCGGTATGTTAGGGTATGGCAGCTACGATTACCGGTACAAATCTGGTCGCCGAGGGAGCTATTTTGCGACCGGGTTTGCACCACGCAAGGCCAAGCTTTCGATCTACATTCTGCCGGGCTATGCGGATTTTGACGATATTCTGAGCCGTTTGGGTCGGCATAAGATGGGGCAATCTTGTTTGTATCTGAACAAGCTGGATGATGCCGATCTTGATGTGCTGGCTGAACTGATCCGCGCAGGTCTCAAGAATCTCCAAAGCCATTGGCCCGTAAACCCGACTTGATCTCAGTGGGTGGTGCGGGCTGACAAATTGGTGCCAGCCCGGGAAGGATCAGACCAACAGCTGGTAGCTGTGCGGCACATAAACAAATCCATCGTCTTTTGAATCAACATAACCGACAGCAGGCCATGGCATGTGATAGCCAACAAAGGGTGTCTTGTCGGCGGCAAGCATGCCCAGCATGGTACGGCGGGTCGCGGCGGCGGCGGCTTTATCTTGGTCAAACTTGACCTCCCAATCGGGATGCGCAAGCGACCAGACATAGTGGTTGGCGAAATCTGCGCCCAACAACAGCTGCTTACCGTCTGATTCCAGCATATAAGCCATGTGCCCGGGTGTATGGCCAAAGGCTGCCATTGCCGTAATGCCTGATGCGACGCTACCACCATCATCTAGCATGGTGGTTTCATCTGCGAGCGGGCGTACTTTGGCTTCGAACCCTTCGTTTTCCGCCTTGGCCCATGCATCGAATTCAGTTGAGCCGGTGACATAGCGGGCATTTGCAAATGTGCGTGCGTCTCCGGTGGTCAGCCCGCCGATGTGATCTCCGTGCATATGCGTCAGAACCACAACATCAATCTGGTCAGAGCTATAACCCGCAGCCATCAGCGCCGCAGCGGTCGCTGCGCCATCAAGGCCAGTGTCGAACAAGATCAGTTCTGATCCGGTGTTGACAACTGTTGGCGTGAAGAAAAACTGTGCGACATCTGTCGGCAGGTTTGCAGCGGCCGATACTTCATTAAAGGTGGCTTCATCGACGTTGAGGCCAAAAATATTGTGCGGGCCTTCAACGGGACGTGTGCCTGCCAAAATCGTGGTCACTTCGAACGCACCCAGCTTGACGCGCTGATAGGGGGCAATGCCCAATCCTTGCATCGGTGCGCTGGCGCGGACGGCACTGGCCCCTGCGGCGGCAAGTGGCAATGAAGCGGCCCCGGCAAGTGCGGCACGACGGGTGAATGAAGGTGTGTTGGTCACAGTGGATCTCCTATGTAAGATTTCGCTCTGGTGTCCTACTTTAGCGCTTTTCCCGCGCAAGCACAGGGAAGGGTGCTCATTTTTTCGTCAGGTCAAGGGGGGCGGCAGCCTCGGGTGCATCTCATTTGAACGCGCAGGCACCAGCAGCCAACTGGACAAATCCACAGTGCTGTGACAAATCCACATCGAACAGGAGAACCCCGATATGTCCGCCAAAACCATCACCCGCTTCGCCCCATCCCCCACCGGTTGGATCCATGTGGGCAACTTGCGCACAGCGCTGATGAACTACCTGATCGCACGCAAAGCAGGCGGCGAATTTATTCTGCGCATCGACGATACGGACCCGGTGCGCTCCAAAGAAGAATATGTCGACGGCATCAAGCGTGATCTTGAATGGTTGGGTCTGCATTGGGACCGGGTGGAGCGGCAATCATTGCGGATGGATCGCTATGAAGCCGCCGCTGAAGAACTGCGCAAGATGGATCGGTTCTATGAAGCATTTGAGACGCCAACCGAGCTGGACCTAAAGCGCAAAAAGCAGCTCAATATGGGCAAACCTCCGGTCTATGACCGTGCGGCGATGGCGTTGACGGATGCGGAAAAAGACGCATTGCGGGCGGATCGCGGAGCAGGTGTGTGGCGCTTCAAGCTCGACCGCGAGCGGATCGAATGGCCCGATGGTATCCTTGGTGATATCTCAATCGACGCGGCATCGGTCTCGGACCCGGTCTTGATCCGGGGCGATGGGCAGATCCTTTATACGCTGGCTAGCGTTGTTGACGATACGGATATGGGCGTTACCGATGTGGTGCGCGGCTCTGACCATGTGACCAATACGGCCACACAAATTCAGATCATGAACGCACTTGGCGGTGCCGTGCCATCCTTTGCACATCATTCACTGCTGACCGGCCCGCAAGGCGAAGCGCTGTCAAAACGTCTCGGCGTTTTGGCTTTGCGCGACTTGCGTGAACGCGGCGTGAAGCCCTTTGCTTTACTAAGCCTGATGTCGCGTCTTGGGTCGTCTGATCCGGTTGAATTGCGCACAGATATGGCCGAGCTGATTGATGGCTTTGACATCGGGCGCTTTGGCTCCTCGCCAACAAAACTTGATGATGCTGATCTGATGCCGTTGACCGCGCGTTACTTGCAGACGTTGTCATTAGAAGACGTCGCAGCCGAAGTCGAAGCCGCTGGCGTGCCAGCAGAACTCGCAGCACAATTCTGGGACGTGACACATGACAACATCACAACGCTGCATGATCTTGCGCCGTGGTGGAAGATGTTTAGCGAAGGGGCCGAGCCCGATATCGAGCCAGAAGACCGTGAATTTATTGCACAAGCGATGACGCTGCTGCCGGATGCGCCCTTTGATGGTCAGACGTGGTCCAACTGGACAACTGCGGTCAAGGAGGCAACCGGGCGCAAAGGCAAAGGCCTGTTCATGCCACTGCGCAAAGCGTTGACAGGGCAAGCCCACGGGCCGGAAATGGCATCCTTGATGCCGCTGTTGCAGGTATTGAAGGCGCGGGGCTGAACAGCGCGCTGCTTAGCCGATGCTTAGAGCCTCAGTCAGCGAACCAGCGCGTTAACACGCCCAAGGTGGTGATCCACCAAAGCGGTTTCTTCTGCAGAAAGCTCTTGAGCACGCGGGTACCGGGGTGCTGTGCGGTCGTTAAAGACAGGCGTGTCCCAGCCATCTGTCGTGTCATAGAAACCCGTGACACCAGCGGTTCCAAATTCACGGTGAAACCCTTGCGTCACGACGTCGAGGTAGCTCAACAGAATGTGGTGATCGCCGCCGATTTTCTGGCTTTCTGGTGGAACGACGTAGTGCGCAATCTGTGGGGGTGGCGTCATCTCATGCACGACCGCAGGGCCCGAGCTGTGCCGCTGATATCCAGTCTCTCGAAGATCAAGCGCTCCCCAATCTGCATCCGGTACGGCTGCAATAAGCCCATCGATGGCACTGGAGGGATCAGGGACGACGGTAAGGTAAACAATGTCGCGGCCATGGGTCCGAACCCAAGCGCGCCGCCAACCCTGTAGTTGGGCATGCCGAGCATCGGGGTAGTCATGGGTCGCGCGGTTGACCAGGCTGCCGTAGCCAAAGAAGTAAGGGGTCATATCAAGGCTCCGCAATCATTGGCTTTTACCCAATCATTTTGTGTGCTCCGTCACAAGGGCATCTGAGGTAACACTTGCATGGCCATGTCAAAGGTTAGGCCGATGTGGCTTGCCAATAACAAAGGACCAACTGCGCGGAGACGCTTGAAGATCCCAAGGATCGACCGTGCTGCGCGAAATTCGTGGTGGGTGATTGCCGTTTCAGGTTGCCAAACTGCTCTTTCTAGATGCAAATTTCAGAAAATAGAAAACGGAGAACAAACGCATGATGAAATTTACTGAAGAGCATGAGTGGCTGCGCGTTGAGGGCGATGAAGTTTTGGTAGGCATTACCATCCACGCCGCAGAGCAGTTGGGCGATGTGGTCTTTGTCGATCTGCCCGATGAAGGCACCACCATCAGCAAAGATGACGAAGTGGTCGTGATCGAAAGCGTTAAAGCTGCGTCGGATATTCTGGCCCCAGTTGACGGCGAAATAACCGAGGTAAATGGCGCGCTGTCTGACACGCCCAGCATGGTCAATGAAGACGCACAGGGCGAAGCATGGTTCTTTAAATTGAAGCTAAGCGACCCGTCCCAGATGGACGAATTCATGGATGAAGCTGCCTATCAGAAATTTGTCGCCTGAATATTTCCCAACTTCGAAATTGGCCAATTGAATGCCCCGGCACAGGCCAAGACCCTAACGTTTACCTCAGATGCGTGAGGTGGATCCGTGATCTTGGGTTAAGGCGGCGCTTCGCCTCAGCCAGCGGGTTCCAACAAAAAGCTGAAGATCTTCTTCAGCTTGTTCCATGTGACCTTATCCGGCGCGACCAACAGATGTCCCTCAAGCCGTGCTGCGGAATAATCACCACCATCCAGCATCTCAACATGGGCACCAGCGCGCGCGCAGATCAACGCGCCTGCGGCGTGATCCCACGGATGCAACGAGGCCGTTAACAAGAAATCCGCATAGCCTTGTGCAAGCATCCGGTATTCATGTGCTGAACAGCGCAACGACCCAACCTTTGCAAAGCTAGGAAAGGTCGCGGCCAGCGCGGGTTTGTGGTGATGGGCAAATATACTCAGCGGAATAAAGCCCGAGAGCGCCTCAACCGGTTTGCCCATCGCGGCCTTGAGGTCACGTGCGGGGCCAAAGGAGCGCTGCAACTGCGGTATGCCGTCTTCATCCGCAATCGCCCAGTTGTCGGCGATGGGATCATAGATCATCCCGAACACCGGCTTGCCATAGCGGGTGGCGGCGATGATCACCCCAAAAAGGGCCATGTCATGGGCGAAATTCCAGGTCCCATCCACTGGATCAATATGAAAAGCCAGCTGAGCATCACCAATACCGACCAGCAGCTTTGGGTTGGTTGATGCAGCCTCTTCGCCGATGACCAGCGCGTGCGGAAAGGCGATCTGCAAAGCGCGGGCGATCATCGCTTCAGCGGCGGTGTCCGCTTCAGTGACCAAGTCATCCGGGCTTGATTTGCTGCGAATTGCGTCTTGGGACAGCGCGCGAAACCGCGGCAGGATCTCGGCACGGGCCGCGCGGCGCACGGTGTTTATGACGTGATTTTGCTGCGCATTGCTCAGCGCCGGGGCGAGCTTGGCGGGCAGGCTCTCAGTTTCAGTCGCGGTCATCGTGGATGGCTCCTTTAATTGGGAGCATTTGACCCTCTTGGGTCCGCCGGGGCAAGGGGACTATTCGCGCGCACGCAGCACTTGTGCAGGCCGGGTATTAAGCGAGCGCAGGGCAAAACCAACGCCCGCCAACACTGTAGCTGCGATTCCGCCCGCGACGATTAGCAACGCTGAGGACCAAATAATGGTGAAATCTGTCTCCATTACAAAACGGCTCACGGCCCATCCACCCAATATTCCGGCTAGCAAAGCCACAGCCCCTGCACACAGGCCCAAGAATGCAGCACGAAAGATGAAACTCGCAGCAATGGCGCGCCGAGAAGCCCCCATGGTTTTCAAAAGCGCGGCCTCGTACGTGCGCGCCTCGGCCCCTGCCGCTGCCGCGCCGATCAGAACCAAAAACCCGGTAAGCAATGTCGCCGCGGCCCCGTAAGATACAGCGGCTGCTAACCCTGTAAGAACTGACGCCACCCGGTCAATCGCATCACGGACGCGAATTGCGGTGATGTTGGGGAACTGGCCTGCGAGGTCTCGCAGGATCGCGGCTTCGGCTTCGGGCTCGGCATAGACGGTGGAAATAAACGTATGCGGCGCACCCGAAAGGGCGCTGGGGTTCATGGTCAGGATAAAGCCGATACCCGCCGTCGAAAAATCGACCTCTTGAAAGCTGGCGATGGTTCCAGTTACGTCACGGCCAAGCACGTTGATGGTCAGGGTGTCGCCAAGGCTAAGCCCCATTTCGGCGCCTTCTTCGGCGGCAAAGCTGATCAGCGGCGGGCCGGTGTAATCCGCGTCCCACCAACTGCCTTCGGTGATAATTGTGTCCTGGTCTGGGGCGGCTGCATAAGTCACACCGCGATCACCCCGCAGCACCCAATGATCGCCACCGACCTCGCGCGCTGGCTTGCCGTTGATCTCGCGGACGACCCCGCGCAGCATGGGAGCGCTGTCCACAGCGCTGACGGCCGGATCGCCCAAAAGGCGAGCGGTATAGCCTTCCATTTGATCCTTTTGGATATCGACAAAGAAGTATGACGGGGCGACATCGGGCAGGTTGCCTGAAATAGCCTGCCTTAGGTTCCCATCGATTTGCCCAACAGAAGCGAGCACCGACAAACCCAATCCAAGAGAAAGCACAACGGCCCCAGCACCTTCACCGGTCCCACCGATTGCCGATAATGCCCACCGCAAGCGTGGTCGTCCACGCGCCAATTGTGCACCGCGCCGTGCCCCAACCCGGATCAGCGCTGCGGCCCCTACAAGCAACAAAAGGGCCGCGGCGATTCCGCCCAGCGTCCAAAGCGTGAGCCACCAACTGCCGTTGAACCAACCGGCAAGGCCAACAAGCAGCGCGATTGCGGCCAGTGTCGCAAAGACATAGCGCCCTGCGGGCCAACGTGCAGCCCCATCCCAGGAATCGCGAAAGAGCGTCGCTGCACGAACCTGTTCGGTGCGGGCCAGCGGCCAAAGTGTGAAAATGAACGCGGTCAGTAATCCATACGCTGCCGCCTCGATCAGCGGTGCAGGGTATACTGCGAAGGCCGCTGGGATCGGCAGCCGCGCCTCAATCAAGGGCGCAAGCAGAACAGGAGCCAGCGCGCCCAAAACGACGCCGATACCGACGCCAAGCAAGCTCAGCGTGCCAATCTGCAAGAAATACGTCTGAAATATCGTGGCCCGGTCACCGCCAAGGGCTCGCAATGTCGCGATAACTTCGGTTTTGCGCGCCAGATAGCTGCGCACTGCCGCTGAGACCCCGACACCGCCCACGGCAAGACCAGACAGCCCCACAAGGATCAAGAACGCCGATAGCCGCTCTACAAAGCGAGCGACGCCGGGAGCACCATTGCGCGCGTCACGCCACCGCATGCCACTATCAGCAAAAGCGTCCGCCGCTTGATCTTTGAGCGTATCGAGGTCGGCGTCAGCCGGCAGGTCTAGTCGGTATTTCGTTGAATAAAGTGTGCCCGGGGATAACAAACCGGACTCGGCAAGGCTGTCGGTGCGCACCAACGTCCGGGGCCCAAGAGCAAAGCCACTGCCCGCGCTGTCGGGTTCGCGCGCAATTAGCGCGGACAATCGGTAAGGCTGTGTCCCGAGGTTGAAGCTGTCTCCCACTTCAAGGCCCAATCGGTCGCTCAACGCACGTTCCATCGCGGCACCGGGGACACCGTCCTCGACTGCAAGGGCGGCCTGCAAAGAGATATCGGGTTCAAGCAACATGGTGCCGATCAAAGGATAGGCGTCATCAACTGATTTGACTTGGGTCAACGCACGATCCGCGGCCCCGCCATCCCCGACGACGGCCATGGAACGGAACTCTGCAACTTCGGACATCGCGAGCGCTTGGGTCTGCATCCATGCGCGCTCAGAATCTGTGGCAAACCGGTATGTCAGGTCCAGCTCTGCATCACCGCCTAAAAGTGCCGCACCTTCTCGTGCAAGACCGCCTTCAATTGCGGCTCGGACGGATCCAACGGCCGCAATTGCAGCGACACCAAGGGCGAGACAGGCCAGAAACAGGCGAAATCCCCGCAACCCTCCGCGTAATTCACGCCGGGCAAACCGGGCCGCCAGTTTTAGGCTCATGCGACGCGCCCGTCATGCAGCCGGATCACCCGATCACAGCGCGCTGCCAATTCATCTGAATGTGTAACCAGTACTAAAGTGGCCCCGTAACGGTCGCGCAGATCAAAGAGTAGATCCATGATCGCGGCACCATTTGTGCTGTCGAGGTTTCCGGTTGGTTCATCTGCCAGCAATATCGCAGGTTCAGGTGCCGTGGCTCGGGCCAATGCGACGCGCTGCTGCTCGCCCCCTGATAACTGCGCAGGGTAATGGCCCATCCGGTCGCCAAGCCCGACAGCATTAAGGGCGACCTCTGCGCGGTCAAACGCATCTGCATGGCCAGCAAGTTCTAGTGGCGTCGCAACATTTTCGAGCGCTGTCATCGTAGGGATCAGATGAAAGGACTGGAACACAATTCCCATCCGGTCACGCCGAAACAGCGCCAACTCATCTTCGTTCATCGCGCTTAGGTTTTGGCCCAAGGCTGAAATGGTCCCGCCCGTTGCTTGTTCAAGCCCGCCCATAACCATCAGCAGTGATGACTTGCCCGATCCGGACGGCCCAACCAGCCCCACCGTTTCACCAGCGTTGATCTCAAGCGTGATGCCCTTGAGGATATCCACACGACCGGCATTGCCATTCAGGCTCAACACTGCATCTTGGAGAGAGAAGACGGGATCGCTCATCGGGCCACCTTTGGTTACGCGTACCCTTTGGGATATGGAGGAAAAAACGCAATGCGCAAGGTGATCGCCTACATTCTTATGAGTTTGTCACTCTGCCAGCCGCTCATGGCGCAGGCTGACGATATTGTGATTGCAGTACTTGGGGATAGCTTGACCCAAGGCTACGGGCTGCCGGCCGAGGATGGTCTGGTGCCGCAACTTCAACGTTGGCTTGATGCGCAAAGGGCCGACGTGGTCCTACTTAACGCCGGTGTGTCCGGTGATACGACGGCCGGAGGGCTGTCGCGGGTTGATTGGACGCTGACGCCCGACGTGGACGCGATGATCGTAGCGCTGGGTGGCAATGACCTGCTGCGCGGCCTCGCCCCCGAGGATGCCCGTACCAACATCGACGGGATACTTAGTGCCGCAAATTCCAAACAGGTCGAGGTGTTGCTTATCGGAATGCAGGCCCCTGGGAATTTCGGGGCCGACTACAAGGCGCGGTTTGATGCGGTCTATCCCGAACTCGCGACCAAACATAATGTGCTTTTGATGCAGAACTTTTTCGCAGGGTTGCTTGAGAGCGCTCAGGCCACGGACCCCGCCAGTTTGCAGCGCTGGTTTCAAGCAGATGGCATTCACCCCAACGCCGAGGGCGTCGCCAATATTGTGACGCGCATCGGCCCTGAGGTTTTGGCACTGATCGATACAATCAAAGAATAAAGGCTTTGAAAGTAAGATTTGCATCCTAGGGGTTATGGGACGCCTGCAGGAAAGGCGATTTCCTGCCTTTTGTAGCGTGGCGTGGGAACGCCCCTGAACCTCCAATGAAATACCAGTTTTAAGACATAGGCGAACTGGCGTCACATGCAAAATGCTCATTATTAATTTTACCAGTTGATAAAAAAATGAGCCTGTGCGAGATTTTTTGGATTAGAGGGCATTACGCAAAGGGATCTTAGATGGGCGACAAGGTATTTGAGCCGGGGATCAAGGCAGGGCGACTAACGGCCGAGGCATATGCGGATCACTTCTCAGATTTGCATCCGGCGCTGGACACGCATGAGGCGCTTGTCGCTTCTGATCGCTGCTATTTCTGTCATGATGCGCCCTGCATCACGGCTTGCCCCACGGACATCGATATCCCGTTGTTTATCCGCCAGATCGCGACGGGTACGCCCGATGCAGCGGCCCGCACAATCCTGAGCCAGAACATCCTGGGCGGTATGTGCGCTCGAGTTTGCCCGACAGAACAGCTGTGTGAACAAGCCTGCGTGCGGGAGGTTGCTGAAGGCAAACCTGTGCTGATTGGTCAGCTGCAGCGCTATGCCACCGATCATTTACAAGCCCAAGACATGCATCCCTTCACGCGCGCTGAAACTACGGGGAAAAGCGTCGCTGTTGTTGGCGCGGGCCCCGCTGGACTGTCATGCGCGCACCGACTTGCGATGCTGGGCAACGACGTCGTCATCTATGACGCACAACCCAAGCCCGGTGGGCTGAATGAATATGGAATCGCGGCCTATAAGACGCCTGACGGCTTTGCGCAGGCCGAGGTCGATTGGTTAATGCAAATCGGTGGAATCAGCATCCAGCATGGCAAAACGCTGGGCTCTGATCTGAGCCTTGATGGCCTGAAATCTGAACATGACGCGGTTTTCCTTGGCATGGGGCTTGGCGGTGTGAATGGGCTAAGCGTGCCGGGAGCCGATAAAGACAATGTTTTGGATGCAGTCGATTTTATCTCAGATTTGCGGCAAGCGGGCGATTTGGGGCAGATCCCAGTGGGTCGCGATGTTGTGGTGATTGGGGGCGGCATGACGGCAGTGGACGCCGCAGTGCAGGCCAAGCTGTTGGGTGCGCTGAATGTTACACTTGTGTACCGTCGCGGGCGCGGTGCCATGAACGCATCTGGTTTTGAACAAGACCTTGCAGCCTCAAAAGGGGTGCGGATCGTCACTCATGCCATGCCAAAAGCGGTGCACGGCAATGGAGCCGCGCGCGAGATCGAATTTGACTATGTGGACGATCAAATGCAGCCAACAGGCGAGACACTGCAACTGGCTGTGGATCAGGTTTTTAAGGCCATCGGCCAGACGCTTGAAGGCGCTGACCTGCCAGTACTTGACGCAGGCAAGATCAAGGTGGACGCTGTAGGCCAGACTTCCGTGAGCGGAGTTTGGGCCGGAGGTGACTGTGCATCAGGCGGGGATGACCTTACTGTGACTGCCGTCGCTGAGGGCCGTGACGCTGCAATGGACATCCATGCAGCGCTTTCGAAAAACGCGGGTTGAACCCCGCATCAGGGAGGACTGCACAATGTACATCATGAGTTTTGTTGCCGCCGTACCAACGGCGAAACGCGCTGAATATGAAGCCCACTGCACTGCCGCTGCCCAGATTTTCAAATCCCACGGCGCAGTGCGTGTCGTAGAATGCTGGGGGACCGAAGTGCCGCCCGGAAAGATGACATCCTACCCCCTAGCGGTGGCGGCAAACGAGGACGAAACCGTCGTGACTGGCTGGCAAGAATGGCCCGACAAGGCCACGTGTGACGCCAATATCGGCAACGCAATGCAAGACCCCCGCTTTGCAGCGATGGGTGAGATGCCGTTTGACGGAAAACGGATGATTTATGCAGGGTTCGAGACCCTGCTCGACACTTAGGAGCAGCAGATATGGCCGACCTCACCAGCACCTTTATCGGGATCAAATCACCTAATCCGTTTTGGTTGGCCTCTGCGCCGCCCACGGACAAAGAATACAACGTCCGCCGCGCCTTTGAGGCCGGTTGGGGTGGTGTGGTTTGGAAGACGCTGGGGTTGGACCCGCATGTGGTCAACGTAAATGGTCCGCGCTATGGCGCAATCTACGGGGCGGACCGGCGGCTTTTGGGGCTTAACAACATCGAGTTGATCACCGACCGGCCGTTGGAAACAAATTTGGCTGAGATCAAGGCGGTCAAGCGCGACTATCCTGATCGCGCAATGATCGTTTCCTTGATGGTGCCCTGCGAAGAAGACCCTTGGAAGTTCATCTTACCCTTGGTCGAAGAAACTGGGGCCGACGGGGTCGAGCTGAACTTCGGCTGCCCACACGGCATGTCAGAACGCGGGATGGGCAGTGCTGTGGGGCAGGTGCCTGAATACATCGAAATGGTGACCCGCTGGGTCAAGGCGAACACACGGATGCCTGTGATCGTAAAGCTGACGCCCAACATCACGGATGTGCGCAAACCAGCGGAAGCAGCCAAGAATGGCGGCGCGGATGCGGTAAGCCTGATCAACACGATCAACTCGATCACAAGCGTTGATCTGGACCTGTTTGCACCCGAACCTACCATAGACGGCAAAGGTGCGCATGGCGGCTATTGCGGCCCTGCCGTGAAACCCATCGCGCTGAACATGGTGGCTGAAATTGCGCGCGATCCCGACATGCACGGCCTGCCGATCAGCGGGATCGGTGGCATAACGACGTGGCGCGACGCCGCCGAATTCATGACGTTGGGCGCGGGTAACGTGCAGGTTTGCACGGCTGTAATGACTTATGGTTTTAAGATCGTTGAGGAAATGATCAGCGGTTTGTCAGACTATATGGACAAAAAGGGGATGACATCGGTCGATGAGATCGTTGGCCGCGCGGTGCCGAACGTCACGAATTGGAACCAGTTGAACCTCAACTATGTTGCGAAGGCCAAGATTAATCAGGACCTGTGCATTTCTTGTGGGCGTTGCTTTGCAGCCTGCGAAGACACATCACACCAAGCAATTGCCATGTCTGAGGACCGCACATTTACGGTGATCGACGATGAATGCGTGGCATGTAATCTGTGCGTTAATGTCTGCCCAGTTGAGGCTTGCATCACAATGGAGCAAATGGCCCCCGGTACAACCGATCCTCGCACCGGCCGCATTGTCGAGCTTGAATATGCCAACTGGACGACGCATCCCAACAACCCAATGGCCAAAGCGGCGGAGTAACGCGTTAGTCATCTCTGCCAGATAGCCGTTTCAGCATCGGTGAAGTTGGTAGAGGATCGGGCGGGTCTACTTTGGGAAGGTTGCTGCCAAAAGGGACAGGCTCGCCTGCGTCATCGCCTGTGCTTTCCGTTTGAGCAGAGCGTCGCGCCGCGTCGAGCCCCGATTCAACCAAACGCCGCCTGCTGTTGGTGTCAGGTTGTGGGGTTTGCGCATTTTGAACCTGTGCATTTACCACAGAGCTGCGGGTCGCATCGGTTGTCTGTATTGGGCCGGCAGAGAACCTTCGAAACGGCGCTATTGGCGGCGCGCTCCCGCTTCCAGTGCCATAGCCGCCGCCCAAACCAGAGTGCGAAGTCGGCGTGCCGTTGTTGGTGCTGGCGTTGCCAGATTGCGCAGGGGCGACCGCTTGGACGCCTTGTGCCTCGCCTTTTGGTGTGGCCGATTGCGGGGTTTGCGGGGCCGGCGCTTGTTGCACAGTCAGGCCGCCCAATAGAATTGAACTCATCTGCTATCTCCATCTTATTCCAAAAGAGGAGCCCGCCACCTGACAACAAATTTGCGCCTTAGATATGAACGCGAAGTTAATGCCTGCGGTTATCGCAAAGGGTGGTTAATTCTTGCCTAGTGTTGGGGCCAGCTGGTGTAGAAAAAGACTGCGCAAATGTGCCGAGGCACGCGCATGAGGGTCTTCTGGGGTCAACAACACAGCAACTTGGGCCCCAAAATCTGCATAATGCTGCGTTGTTGCCCAGATCGAAAAGATTAGATGCGCAGGGTCTAACGGGGCAAGCCGCCCGGCATCAATCCAGTCTTGGATCACGGCGCATTTTGCATCGAATAGAGGTTTCAGATCAGCCTGTAGATGCGGCAGCATGCGCGGCGCACCCTGAAGGATTTCCCCGGCGAACAAGCGGCTTTCACGTGGCAGATCACGGGCCATGTCAAGTTTGCGTTGTACATAGCTGAGGATTTCCTCAATCGGGTCCCCGTCCGGATGCAATTCGACCAACGGATCGAGCCATGTCTCCATGAGTTGGCTAAGCAGGGTGACGTGAATGTCTTCCTTGCTGTCGAAATAATAAAGCAGGTTTGGCTTACTGAGGCCCGCTTGAGCCGAGATCATATCAAGGGTCGCGCCGCGAAATCCGTGGGCAGAAAAGACCTCCAGCGCGGCATCCAAAATCAATAGCCGGTTGCGCTTTTGGATACGACTTGGTTCTTTCCCGGTAGATTGCGCCATCGTGGTCTCCATGTTGTGTCGCCAAATGAGGCTCTGCGCGCAGGACATTGGGTAAAGCGGCAAAGCAGTTCTTGACAGATTTGAGCCTAACCGCAATCGTAGCTTTACCAAATGGTAAAAAACGCCACCCCAGCAAAAGGAGCCAGTAATGGCCGCGCCAGGAGAGAACCTCAAGATCAACCCAGACCGCTTGTGGGATAGCCTGATGGAGATGGCTACGATTGGCCCAGGTGTTGCAGGGGGCAACAACCGACAGACGCTCACGGATGCTGATGCTGAAGGTCGCGCCTTGTTCCAATCTTGGTGCGAAGCTGCGGGCTGCACCATGGGTCTAGACCAGATGGGCAATATGTTTGCGCACCGCGAAGGCACGGACCCTGAAGCACTCCCGGTTTATGTTGGATCGCATTTGGATACCCAACCTACGGGCGGGAAATATGACGGAGTTCTAGGCGTGCTAGGCGGGCTCGAGATTCTGCGCACGCTCAACGATCTTGGCATCAAGACAAAACACCCCATCGTTGTGACAAATTTCACCAACGAAGAAGGCACGCGGTATGCGCCTGCGATGCTATCCTCGGGGGTGTTTGCGGGCATTCACACGCAGGATTGGGCGTATGATCGTGTCGACGCAGATGGCAAGAGTTTTGGCGATGAACTGGCCCGCATAGGATGGCGCGGAGAAGAAGAAGTTGGCGCGCGCAAGATGCATGCGTTCTTTGAGCTACATATTGAGCAAGGGCCGATCCTTGAAGCAGCAGGGAAGGACATTGGGGTGGTGACACATGGCCAGGGCCTGAGCTGGACGCAGGTTACGGTAACCGGCAAGGACAGCCATACAGGATCAACGCCGATGCCGATGCGCAAAGATGCGGGTCTGGGTATGGCGCGCATCTTGGAGAAGGTGAACGAGATCGCACTAAGCCACGCGCCTCATGCTGTGGGTGCAGCGGGCCATATCGATGTCTATCCAAACTCGCGCAATGTCATCCCGGGCAAAGTTGTCTTTACCGTTGATTTCCGGTCCCCAGATCTGAGTGTGATCGAAGACATGGAGGCGCGTTTGCGCGTCGAGGCTCAAGCGGTCGCGAATAACATGGGCTTGGCGATCGAGTTTGAAAAGGTAGGGGGGTTTGATCCTGTAGCCTTTGATGAGGGCTGCGTGACGGCCGTGCGCGAGGCGGCGCAACGTCTGGGGTATAGCCATATGGATTTGATCTCAGGCGCGGGACATGATGCGTGTTGGGTCAACCGAGTGGCTCCGACTGCGATGGTGATGTGCCCTTGTGTTGATGGATTAAGCCACAACGAGGCGGAAGAAATCACCAAAGAATGGGCAATGGCGGGTGCGGATGTACTGCTCCATGCGGTTGTCGAGACGGCAGAGGTTATTGGGTGAACCGAGCATGATTGTGGTGGGTCAACCAACGTCTGGAAAGATCGATGCCCTAATCGATGACGAGCTTTCCATGGCACTCAGCAGCAAGGATCGGGTGACGCGCAAGACAGCGCAGGCTTTTGTGCAGACACGACGCACACCCCGCGAAGTGACGGTCAATTTTTCGGGCGGAATGGCACAGACATGCTGGTCGGTTTCAAAAGGTGATGGAACCTACCGGGTGGTGTATCTGCCCACAGCAGGGTATTTTTCGCTTTGCGTTGAAAGTGATTTCGGGCCCTTGGACATTGGCGTGCATGGACCAGCACTTGGGTGCTACGGATCGGTCTAGGCTAGGCAGCCCTGTAAATTCCCGAAGCTTTTCGGGAGAGATGAAATCAGACCCTCGGTAACTCTGGGGTCGTGCGATTGGGAGAAACGTGATGAGCAAAGTGATCAAAGGCGGCATGGTTTGCACTGCGGACCGGACTTGGAAAGCGGATGTGCTGATCGAAGGCGAAAAGATCATTCGCATTGGCGAAGATCTGGTGGGCGACGAGTATATCGACGCGGAAGGAGCCTACGTTATTCCGGGTGGGATCGATCCCCATACACATCTTGAGATGCCGTTTATGGGTACAACTGCCGCCGAGACTTTCGAGAGCGGAACCTGGGCTGCGGCCGTTGGTGGGACCACGATGATCGTCGATTTCTGTCTGCCCGGTGCGGATGGATCGATCAAAAACGCGATCAATGAGTGGCACCGCAAATCTGCGCCACAGATATGCTCGGACGTCGGCTATCACATGGCGATAACCGGATGGAACGAGAACGTCTTTGACGAGATGAAAGACGCCGTTGAGATGGGCGTTAATTCCTTCAAACACTTCATGGCCTATAAGGGCGCGTTGATGATTGAGGATGACGAGATGTTCGCCTCTTTCAAGCGCTGTGCAGAGTTGGGCGCGCTGCCGATGGTGCATGCGGAGAACGGCAATTTGGTCGCGGAGCTGCAGCAGAAATATTTTGATCTGGGGATCACCGGGCCAGAGGGTCATGCTTATTCGCGGCCTCCCGAGTTGGAAGGCGAAGCTGCGAACCGGGCGATCACGATCGCCGACACCGCAGGGGTGCCTTTGTACATTGTGCATGTGTCTTGCGAGCAGACCCATGAGGCGATCCGCCGTGCGCGCCAAAAGGGGATGCGGGTGTATGGCGAGCCGCTTATTCAGTTCCTGACGTTGGACGAATCTGAGTATTTTAACAAAGATTGGGACCATGCAGCCCGTCGCGTAATGTCGCCGCCGTTTCGAAGCAAAGACCATCAGGACAGTCTTTGGGCTGGTTTGCAGTCCGGGTCATTGCAGGTGGTTGCGACGGACCACGCCGCGTTCAACACCGAGCAAAAGCGGGCAGGGCGCGATGATTTTCGGATCATCCCGAACGGGTCCAATGGGCTGGAAGAACGCCTTGCCGTACTGTGGACCGAAGGCGTGGAAACGGGTCGCCTCACGCCCAATGAGTTTGTCGCAGCGACCAGCACAAACGTGGCCAAAATCCTCAATATCTATCCTCGCAAGGGCGCGATCGTTGAAGGGGCTGATGCAGACATCGTGGTGTGGGATCCGAAGATAAGCAAGACGATATCACCCGCTAACCACCATTCAGTGTTGGATTATAACGTGTTCGAGGGCTTTGAGGTGAAAGCACAAAGCCGATATACGCTGAGCCGAGGTGAAGTGATCTGGGCATGGGGGCAGAATTCGCAACCTAATCCGGGCCGAGGCAAATTCATTCCACGGCCTGCATTCCCGTCGGCAAATGTCGCACTTTCTAAGTGGAAAGAACTGAACAGTCCCAAGATGATCAAACGCGATCCGCTCAACATTCCTGCGGGCATTTGATGACTACCAGCACTGTAATTTCTGCGAAGAATTTGGACCTGACGTTCCAAACGAACGATGGGCCGGTCCACGCGTTGAAGGACGTATCCCTCGACATTGAAAAAGGCGAATTCGTCAGTTTCATCGGGCCATCGGGTTGCGGCAAAACGACGTTCCTGCGGGTGATGGCGGATCTCGAGCGACCAACCGGGGGCAATGTGACCGTGAACGGGGTGAGCCCCGAAGCGGCGCGGCGCGCTCGGGCCTATGGGTATGTGTTTCAGGCGGCGGGGCTTTATCCTTGGCGCACGATTGGCGGCAACATTCGCTTACCGCTCGAAATTATGGGATTGCCCAAGGCCGAGCAGATCGAACGCGTGGCGCGGGTTTTAGAGCTGGTTGAATTGGCTGGGTTTGAAAACAAATTCCCTTGGCAGCTTTCTGGAGGCATGCAGCAGCGCGCCTCTATTGCGCGGGCGCTGAGTTTTGATGCGGACATCTTGTTGATGGATGAACCGTTTGGTGCCTTGGACGAAATCGTTCGAGACCACCTGAATGAGCAGCTCTTGAAGCTGTGGGGCCGGACCGGCAAGACCATCGCGTTTGTGACCCATTCGATCCCAGAGGCGGTTTACCTGAGCACCAAGATCGTTGTGATGTCTCCGCGACCGGGACGGATTACGGATGTGATCGACAGTCCTTTGCCGCGAGAACGGCCCTTGGACATTCGCGACAGTCCAGAATTTCTGGAGATCGCGCACCGTGTGCGGGACGGGTTACGCGCGGGGCATGCGGATGACTGAGTTTTCTGCGCAGGCCAAAGCATTGAACATCCGCGGCATGAGTGGATCGAGATTGCTGGGAATGGCGAAACAGGAGGCCTCCGCATGAGCCGCAGCGTTTTACCTGTTTTGACCATTGTCGGCCTGCTGGTTGTGTTGTGGTATGCGGCGGCTGTTTGGCTGAATGCGCCTTGGGCCTATGACAAGGCGACGCGGTCAGGGGAGGACCTGACAGCGCGCATGCTGGTCGCGGATACTTGGTCACAAGATAAGCCAAAGCTGCCGGCACCTCATCAGGTTGTAACCGAAATTTGGAAAACGACCGTAGAGAAGAATATCACGTCCAAGCGGTCGCTGGTTTACCACAGCTGGGTGACGCTGAGCGCAACTTTACTTGGGTTCGCGATGGGAACGGGATTGGGCATTTTGCTTGCGGTTGGGATCGTGTTCAACCGCGTAATGGATATGAGCGTAATGCCGTGGGTGATCACCAGCCAGACCATTCCCATTTTGGCGATTGCACCGATGATCATCGTGGTGCTGAACGCAGTGGGCATTTCTGGATTGCTGCCCAAGGCTATGATTTCCATGTACCTTTCGTTTTTCCCGGTTGTCGTGGGCATGGTGAAGGGATTGCGCAGCCCGGATGTGATGCAACTTGATCAGATGCGCACATGGCATGCGAGTGCTGCACAGACGTTTTGGAAACTGCGTTTGCCTGCATCGATGCCGTATCTTTTTACCTCGCTAAAGATCGGGATGGCGGCGTCGTTGGTTGGGGCGATCGTCGGGGAGCTGCCGACAGGCGCAATTGCAGGTTTAGGCGCACGGCTGTTGGCCGGAAGCTACTACGGACAAACCATTCAAATCTGGAGTGCGTTGATCATGGCGGCGGCTTTGGCAGCAGCGCTGGTGGGCATTATCGGGGTGATCCAGCGGGTCACGCTTAAGCGGATGGGGATGGCGTAGTGGGCTGGCTCATCTTTGCGGTCGCGGCCTGGGTGATTGGCATGGCCATCAACATGACGCTCGCGCGCCAGAAACCGTCGCGCGTACGCGGGCTCGCTGCGCCGATTGTTTTTGGCCTGACGCTGATTGCAGTGTGGGAAGGGATCGTGCGCGGGTTTCAGATCAGCCAAGTTCTGTTGCCGGCACCCTCAGCGATTGCAGCGCGGTTTGCCACGTCGTTGGACATCCTTTGGGTGGATTTCGTGCAGACAGTCCTGAAAGGCGCGCTTTCGGGATATGTCATTGGATGTGGTGCGGCATTCCTGATTGCGATTGCAGTAGATCGGTTTGATTTTCTGCGGCGCGGATTGCTGCCCGTCGGGAACTTCGTGGCAGCATTGCCGGTGATTGGGATGGCCCCAATTTTGGTGATGTGGTTCGGTTTCGACTGGCAATCAAAGGCTGCTGTTGTCGTGGTAATGGTGTTTTTCCCGATGCTGGTGAACACCGTGCAAGGGCTGCAATCAACAGATGCCATGCAGCGTGATTTGATGCGGACCTATGCTGCGGGGTACTGGCGTACTCTGGCCAAGTTACGGCTGCCAGCGGCGATGCCCTTCATCTTTAACGGGCTCAAGATCGGCACGACCTTGGCCCTCATCGGTGCGATTGTTGCTGAGTTTTTTGGCTCTCCGACGCGGGGGATGGGTTTTCGTATCTCAACGAGTGTCGGCCAACTTGCGCTTGATCTCGTATGGGCTGAGATTGTTGTGGCCGCGATTGCAGGCTCTGCCTTTTATGGCACGATGACATTGATTGAGCGGGCAGTGACATTTTGGCATCCAAGCCAACGCTAATAAGATAGAAACGAACGACCAACCAAAGGGAGATACCATAATGAAAAAGATCACATATGCAGCCGCAGCGACGGCGATGGGCTTGTTGGGCACGCAAGCCTTGGCGGCGGATGATGTAACACTACAACTGAAGTGGGTCACGCAGGCGCAGTTTGCAGGCTATTACGTCGCGCTCGACAAAGGGTTCTACGAAGAAGAAGACTTGAATGTCACGATCAAGCCCGGTGGACCGGATATTGCACCCACTCAAGTGCTCGCTGGCGGCGGCGCTGACGTGACTGTGGACTGGATGCCATCGGCCCTGTCTGCGCGTGAAAAGGGTCTGGCGATGGTCAACATCGCGCAGCCTTTCAAATCGTCGGGCATGATGCTGACCTGCCGCAAGGATGCCGGGATCGAAACTACGGATGATTTCAAAGGCCAAACTTTGGGCGTCTGGTTCTTTGGCAATGAGTTCCCATTCCTGAGCTGGATGAACAAGCTTGGCCTCAGCACTGATGGCGGCGATGACGGTGTGACCGTGCTCAAGCAAGGTTTCAATGTTGATCCGCTCTTGCAAAAGCAGGCGGCTTGCGTGTCCACGATGACCTATAATGAATATTGGCAGGTGATTGATGCGGGCCTGACGCCTGAAGATCTGCAAGTGTTCAAATACGAAGACCAAGGCGTCGCGACGCTGGAAGATGGTCTTTATGTGCTGGAAGACAAGCTGTCTGATCCTGCGTTCGAGGACAAAATGGTCCGTTTTGTACGCGCATCGATGAAGGGTTGGAAATACGCCGAAGATAATATCGAAGAAGCGGCTGACATCGTTCTGGAAAATGACGCTTCGGGTGCACAAACCGAAGAGCACCAGCGTCGGATGATGGGCGAGGTAGCCAAGCTGACAGCGGGCTCAAACGGCGCTCTTGATGAGGCAGATTATCAGCGCACAGTCGACTCGCTGTTGTCTGGCGGTTCGGACCCGGTGATTTCCAAAGCTCCTGAAGGTGCTTGGACGCACGCGATCACGGATAAAGCGCTGAACTAACTCTTTGCATCAACGCTAAAGAAAAGGCCGGCCATAACGTCGGCCTTTTTTGTGCCCATTGGTTTTAGGGGGCAAAACGAAAAAGGGCCGGAGTTTCCTCCGACCCGTTCAATCGATTTTGTGTCTTTTACAGTACGGTGACGACCGTTCCGAGTGGGACGCGCTCATACAGATCTTCGACATGCGCATTTAGCATCCGAATGCAGCCGCTAGAAACTGAGCGACCGATAGATTTCGGAGCGATGGTGCCGTGGATCCGGAAGTACGTGTCTTTGCCGCCTTGGAACAGGTAAAGCGCGCGCGCACCCAATGGGTTGCCTGGGCCACCTGGTTGCGCTTCGGTGTTGCCGATGAAGCGGGAATAGGCGCTGGGGTCACGCTCGATCATCTCATCTGTGGGACGCCATGTGGGCCACTCTTTTTTCACAGAGATTGTCGCGGTGCCCGAAAACTCAAGGCCAGCTTTGCCAACGCCAACGCCGTAGCGGTAGGCAGTACCTGGTGCAGTCACAAAATAGAGGTAGTAGCTGCGCGGCAGAATCAAGAGTTGGCCGGGCTGGTATGTCTTCTTGATCTTCACCTCTTGTGGGGTCGGATCAAACGCAAGTGACTGTGCGGAAAGGACTTGGGGCAAAATTGCAGCAGCAGCAGTGCTTGCAATGAATGTACGGCGGCGCATGAAAATATCCTATTTTAAGGGCATAATTATCACTTAGATTGCCAAAACACGCCGTTTTAGCAACCCATCGCATCAAAAAACCGGCCATCCGTTGCGGAATGGCCGGTCAAGTTTTCGTGTCTCTTGCGACGAAAGCTTAGGCGAGTGCGATGTTTGACGCAGATTCGCGGCCGTCACGGCCTGCTTCGATATCGAAAGTAACTTTCTGGTTGTCGGCCAGACCTGTCAGGCCTGCGCGCTCAACGGCAGAAATGTGCACGAACACATCTTTGCTGCCGCCATCGGGTGCGATAAAGCCGAAGCCTTTTGTTGTGTTGAACCATTTTACGGTGCCAGTGGCCATATCCGTAGTCTCCATCTTCATGCCATCCGCGTTGTGCGATGGCCCGGCGTTGTCGGTCTGGATCGAACTGAGCGCCGTATTAGGGAGACAGTGGGTCGAAATAGAATAACGTTTGCTCTTTGGATATGGCATTCCAAGGTGATTCGTTCAAGATGGACCCCGGCTCGGCTCGCGGATAGGCATATTTGTGCCGGTAATCGCTATTTTATTGAGGAAATCGATGAAAGGAACGCATCACGTTTTCGTTAGGTTGACTTAAATGGGTCTGTTTGCGACGCAACTGTGCCGGGAAATTCATGGCAAAAGCGGCCTACGGAGCACGATTTTTCTGCTTTAGACGCGTGGAATTTGCTACTTTCGGATGCGCTAATTGTAGCTATTTGTGGCTTGGACGGGCTTAGAAGATTGTCGCAAGGGAAAGGTCTGTTCTGTCGCAATCCGGCCAACAATGTGAGAGCTTGCCCCTGACCATGTCAACCGGAGGGCACTGGCGTTGCATTCAGATGAGATCATTCTTGAAGGGTTCGGCCTTAAGGCAAGCCTACTTTCGTTTGGTGCGACCTTGCGCGATCTGCGGATCGACGGGGTTTCGCATCCTTTGGTCGTGGGTTTGGCTCCAGAAGACGTCCGCGCGCACGCAAACCTCTATTTTGGAACGGTTGTTGGCCGCGTCGCAGGGCGGATCGGATACGGGCGAACGCAGATCGCAGGCAACAACGTTCAACTGCCCATAAACGGTGACCCCCATCATCTGCATGGGGGACCGGGAGGGTTTTCCCAGCGTGACTGGCAAGTAGTGGGGCGCAGCGATCAATATGCTGCATTGGCTCTTCACAGTCAGGCTGGCGATCAAGGTTATGCCGGCTCGGTTGATGTGACCGCCCACTATGAGATCGTTGAGGGGCCGATTTTGCGATTAACCCTGACTGCGCGCAGTTCGGCAGAGACGTTGTTGAACCTATGCCACCATCCCTACTTCAATTTTGACGGAGCCCCGACAATCAATGACCATTCGCTAGAGATCGCGGCAGATCGATATCTGCCAGCAGACGAAACGGCCTTGCCGACAGGCGAGGTTGTGGGGGTTGATGGCCCGTCTGATTTCCGAGCACCTCACCAGATTGGCGCAGATGCGTTTGATAATACCTTTTGTCTGTCGAGTGCCCCAATGGGGCCGGTGGCCTTTGCCGGACGGCTAAGCGGTGGTGCCGTGGTGATGGAAGTCTGGACAACGCAACCGGGCCTGCATGTCTATACAGGCGAGGGAATTCCAGACGGTTTGGCAGGGCTTGACGGGCGGCAATATGGGCCGCGCGCCGGGGTCGCGCTTGAGGCGCAAGGTTGGCCAGATGCACCCAACAACGCGGCGTTTCCAAGCATTCGGCTGAAGGCCGAAGAGGTTTATGAACAAGTGACAGAATATCGGTTTGGTCGCAGCTGATCGACCAGAAGATTAGCCATCAGGTTCAATCCACAGCGGCAGTCATGCTGGGTGGATAGGCGTCGAAATCTCAGGTGAAATCGGCGGGAGTTTGGTGGGCGGTGCCGCCCACCAATATTGTTAGCGAACGAATTTCTTGTGCTTCAAACGCTTTGGTTCCAAAGCGTCGGCACCCAGACGGAGCTTCTTGTCTTCTTCATAGTCGGTAAAGCCACCTTCAAACCATTCGACATGCGCGTTGCCTTCAAAGGCCAACATATGCGTACAAATGCGGTCCAAGAAGAAACGGTCGTGCGAGATCACGACGGCGCAACCAGCAAAATCTACCAGCGCATCTTCGAGGGCGCGCAGTGTTTCAACGTCCAAATCGTTTGTCGGTTCGTCAAGCAGCAGCACGTTGCCGCCTTCTTTCAAAAGCCGCGCCATGTGAACGCGGTTACGTTCACCACCTGAAAGTTGCCCGACTTTCTTTTGCTGATCGCCACCTTTGAAGTTGAACGATGAACAATAGGCGCGCGAATTCACCTCGGCATCACCAAGTTGGATCAATTCAGCACCGCCTGAGATGGCTTGCCATACGTTATCATCGGCTTTGAGATCATCGCGCGACTGATCGACATAAGAGAGGTCGACCGTATCGCCATATTCAATCGTCCCGGCATCAGGCTCTTCTTGGCCGGTCAACATTTTGAACAGCGTTGATTTACCCGCACCGTTCGGTCCGATCACGCCGACAATGCCGCCGGGCGGCAGTGAGAAATCAAGACCTTCTACCAGAAGCTTGTCGCCCATGGCTTTTTGCAGGCCACTGACTTCGATAACTTTGTTGCCCAAGCGAGGTCCGTTGGGGATGACGATTTGAGCGCGGGTAAGCTTTTCGCGCTCGGACGTTTCAGCCATTTCATTATAAGATTTGATCCGGGCTTTGGATTTCGCCTGACGGGCTTTGGCCCCTTGGCGCATCCATTCCAGTTCGCGCTCCAGCGTTTTCTGCTTGGATTTATCCTCCCGGGCTTCTTGGCCGAGGCGTTTTGCTTTCTGCTCAAGCCAATCGGAATAGTTGCCTTCGTTGGGAATGCCCTTGCCGCGATCCAGTTCAAGGATCCAGCTGGTGATATCGTCCAAGAAATAGCGATCGTGCGTGACGATTAAGATCGTCCCTTTGTAGTTGATCAAGTGTTGCTGGAGCCACGCGATGGTTTCAGCGTCCAAGTGGTTGGTCGGTTCATCCAAGAGCAACATTTCAGGCGCTTCAAGCAGCAGCTTGCACAGCGCCACCCGGCGCGCTTCACCGCCTGAAAGGTCCGAAATACGCGCATCATCAGGTGGGCAGCGCAACGCTTCCATCGACACGTCGATTTGGCTGTCGAGATCCCAAAGGTCCTCTGCGTCGATCTGGTCCTGCAACTGCGCCATTTCATCGGCGGTCTCGTCGGAGTAGTTCATCGCCAGATCGTTGTACCGATCAAGGATCGCCTTTTTAGGAGCCACACCAAGCATCACGTTTTCGCGTACAGACAGCGTTTCGTCCAGTTTGGGCTCTTGCGGCAGGTAGCCTACGCGGGCTCCTTCTGCGACCCACGCCTCGCCGGTGAAGTCTTTGTCCATGCCGGCCATGATCTTCATCAGCGTGGATTTACCCGCGCCGTTCACACCAACTACACCGATTTTTACGCCCGGCAGGAAGTTCAGGTGGATGTTCTCAAAGCATTTTTTGCCGCCAGGATAGGTCTTGGAGACACCTTGCATGTGGTAGACATATTGATAAGCGGCCATTGCGGCATTCCTTCAAAGTAGAGACGTTTGGGTTGCAATATCGCTGACGCCGGGCAAGATCAACGCAGCGTGGTCAGATCGTCTGATTAAAGCAGTGTTTTAGGGGCGGATGATGCGCAATTTTTTCTTGGTGGGCCTGGCGCTTCTTCTGGTGGGGTGCAGTGTTGCAGCTCGTTTGTCGGCACCGCCGAACCTGTACCTTAATGGGAAAAACTATCCGGCTGAACTGGTTCCGGCCTCTTTGCAAACCATCGAGCCGAATATTTTTTATGTAACAGACCGTGCGCCAGTGGATGCGGATAGCGGCCAAACAAGCTATTCGCGGGCCCGTTCACAGGGCATGGCATTCGGCGCAGCGAAGGTCCTGTGTGGATGGCTCCTGCATAGCAAGACATTTTTGATCAGATTTGTGCATTTGTCAGAAGCAGTCATGTGTCCGGCCTGTTTGCGCGGTTTTGACCGCTGGCCCTGATGGGTTCCGCAAACCAAGTCCCTTACAGCTTAGCGGGCTATGACGCCCGGGACCTTCGACGGGGTGTCCTGGTTTTGGCGGCAGACTTATGCACCATCATCTCGCGGGTCTTGCTAACTCTTTGTTCTTTTTCCTTTTAGGCCGTGTGCGGTGTATAAGGTTGGTTGCGGGTGAGAACGGCCCAGACGATCCGAGCAGTCTTGTTGGCCATAGCGACAGTTGCCAAGCGCGCGGGTTTTCGTTCCAGCAGCGATACCAGCCATTTACTTGCGCGCTCTGGGTGCGATTTGGTCTGTCGGACAAGCGATGTCATGCCAACGACCAACAATGATCGTAAGTATTGATCGCCCATTTTTGTAATGCGACCGAGCTTCTCTTTGCCGCCGCTGGATTTGTTCGCAGGCGTCAGACCGAGCCATGCTGCAAACTCGCGGCCATTGCTGAACTGATGACCATCCCCAATGCTGGCGATGATTGCCGAGGCGGTCACAGCGCCGACGCCTGGTATGGTGCGCAACAAACGGACCCGCGCATCTTCCTTGGCGACAAGCTTCAGCCGGTCTTCATACCAGCGGAGCCGTAAATGTAATGCCATGAGATGTTCGCAAAGGTTATGGATCACCTCATTGGCAATCGCGGGCAGGTCAAGCACTTCGCCTGCTAAAATATCCTCCGCAAATCCGATGACCTGGGCGAGGCCCCTCGCAATGTAAACCCCAAACTCAGCGACCATACCACGCAAGCCATTGATCAGCTGCGTGCGTTGGCGGACAAGCAGAGCTCGTGCGCGATGGAGTGACAACAAAGCTTGTTGCTCAACGGTTTTTATTGCCACAAACCGCATTGTAGGACGGGTAACGGCCTCACAAATGGCTTCCGCATCAATGGCATCGGACTTGCCGCGCTTCACGTATGGTTTCACATAAATCGGTGGGATCAACCGAACGTCATGGCCAAACTTCGTCAGCTCGCGTGCCCAATGATGCGCGCTGCTACAAGCTTCCATGCCAATCAGGCAAGGTTCGATCTTGGAGAAGAACGGCAACAATTGTGCCCGTCTCAAAGGCCGGTTGAAGGCGACCTCGTCGTCTTTCGTGATCCCGTGAACTTGGAAAATGTTCTTGGCCAGATCAAGGCCGATTGTGGTAACTCGCATTGGGTGGCTCCTCCTATAAGCAGATATGGACATCTACAGTATGGCGCATTGCGACGCCGGTTGGAGCAAGAGCCATCCACATGGTGTAATCGCGGGATGAGTCGCCATGAAACTTCAAAAGAAGTTGATGGTGGTTGTTCCCCGATAAGATGAAAATACGGGCTCATGACGAGGTGTCTGGCCCAAGCATCATTGGAGAACAGCCATGGCCGATTATATCGGACTCGACGTATCAATGAAAGAGACTGCGATTTCCATTCGGCGCGCAGGTGCGCGCGTTTGGCGAGGGAAATGCAATTCAGATCCAGCGCGAATTGCGCAAATTGTTAGAAAGCGCGCACCCGGCGTCGTGCGGGTGATTTTCGAAACTGGTCCGCTGTCAGTGTGGTTTTATCATGCTTTGAAGGAAGAGGGACTGCCTGCTATTTGTATCGATGCACGCCACGCTAAGGCGGCGCTCGACATGGCGGCGAACAAAACGGATGCAAATGATGCAGATGGTCTGGCTCAGTTAGCTGAGGTCGGTTTTTATCGAGAGGTTCGCGTGAAAGGTTATGACAGTATGCTTGCTCGTTCACTGATAGCTGCGCGAACTCGACTGGTCAGGATCACAGTCGAATTGTCAAACCAAATCCGTGGGCTCATGAAGACGTTCGGATTGATTGTGCCTTCGGGCAAAGGACGCAGCTTTGACGCAAATGTTCGTAGACTTCTGGTGGATCAGACCGAGCTCTCCAACATTCTATTGCCACTGTTGAATGCTTGGCACGACATGCGGATGCGCGCAGCGGATCTTACAAAACTGCTGCTCGCGGTGGCGCGCAAAAGCCACGCCTGTCGACTTCTCATGACCATCCCTGGAGTGGGTGCAATTACAGCCACGTCCTATGCGACAGCTATTGAAGATCCGGGTAACTTCAAAAACTCACGCGCTGTCGGGGCCTGGCTCGGACTGACCAGCCGACGATACCAATCTGGGGAGGTTGATTACAGCGGCAGGGTATC
This sequence comes from Sulfitobacter sp. SK012, assembly GCF_003352085.1. Lineage (NCBI taxonomy): Bacteria > Pseudomonadati > Pseudomonadota > Alphaproteobacteria > Rhodobacterales > Roseobacteraceae > Sulfitobacter > Sulfitobacter sp. SK012. The sequence goes on along the minus strand of NZ_CP025804.1, from coordinate 4,125,575 downwards.
TCGCCGCGGAGATCGACATCTCAGAGGGCTCCTTTACGAGGCCGCACTCGTCATCCTAACCCGGTCAAAGATGCAAAGTGATCTGCGAACATGGGCGCTCAAGCTTAAGGAACGTGTTGGCACGAAACGCGCAGCAGTCGCATTGGCACGCAAATTGGCAGTCACAATGCATGCGATGCTGAAAACCGGATCAGCGTTCAATCCGATTGCTCAACCATTAAGCCTCTAAACACCCTCTTGCGCTCGACATCCTGAGCGCGGCGAGACGTCCCTGCCGGGACGTGGGTTGAGTAATTCCGTTTGATGGGCTGCACCGGCATTCACTGTTGAGTGCGTCATCCACATTGGAAGCTCCACCTGCTAAACCCATCATGCGGCGGCTATATGTCGACCGCGAAGACGACCCTGCACCCGGCATACGAGATCTCGACCCTCAGGAGCAAAGTGCAAGACCAGCTTTGCCAATCTACGTAGGAGCCCGAAAAGGTACCGCGATTGCTGGGTTATGGGAAAAAGTGCTTGCAAAACACTATGCGATTAGACGACCCCATCAGGTTCGGGGCTGAAGACTGGGACGATCTAGTGGCGCGGACCCATGTGGACCGAGGTGGGCGTTTGTCGCGGTTGGATGTCATTGGCGTCGAAGAGTTCGTACGATTTGATCCCGCACCTCTCGCGGCCACGCGCCTGGATGGGGGATTGCGGGTCGAAACCGTAGCCGAGCAATCTTATGAGGCGCAGACCGTAGCGTTCCAAGATGAAGTGCGCGCACAAATCAAGCACACCGGTCATGGACGTATTTTGGTTTACGTGCACGGCGTTCGAAATGAATTTGACGACAGTTTAACCACATTGGCGAACCTGTGGCACTTTACCGGCCGTCGCTCTATCCCGATTTCGTTCAGTTGGCCGGCGGGTAATCGCGGGCCGCTGGGCTATTTCCGAGACCGCGCCGCGGGAGATTTCAGCGTCTTTCACGCCAAAGAATTCCTGCGCATGCTAGCTGCAATGCCAGAAGTCGAAGACATTGATATCGTTGCGCATTCGCGCGGCACAGACGTGATGACACAGGCGTTGCGTGAGTTGATCATCTTTCAGCGCGGTCGGGGTGTGAACCCAAAGCTGGGGTTGAAGACGGGCACTTTGATTTTGGCGGCTGCTGATCTGGATACCGGGATTGTACGCCAACGCTTGCTTTCTGAGCGGTTCTCAGAGGCGTTTGAGCAGGTGAATGTTTATGTGAACCCGGATGATACTGCCATTCGCGTGTCATCGTTCCTGACCAAAACGCCGCGCATTGGAGCGCTGCGCCAAGATGACTTTAGCCGTGTCGAAATTGCCCGACTGGCTAAAGAAGATCTGATTCAGTTTATCCGCGTAGAGGGAGCCGGTAGAGCTGACAGCCATTCGTACCTTCGCAATAATCCTGCCGTGCTGTCAGATATCGTGCTGGCATTGCGCACCCGCGCCTTTCCCGGCGGTACATTGCGCCCCCTAGAAGCGGATGAGGACGGCGTTTGGGTGTTGCAGTCAAATTATCCACTCGAGCGCTTGCCAGAAATCGTGATTGAGTCCGATCGATAGCACCCAAGGTGGTCAAATTGACGCAGGGCCATCCACTGAATCAAAAATAGATATCCGATAAGGCTGCCATTTCTTTGAATTGCAGTTCAGATGACTGTTATATATCGAGCATTCGGTTAATTAGACTTTCTGGAATTTGTTAGACTTGCGAAGGGGAGAGCGTTCAGCGATCCTCTTTAATTAGGTGCAGTCGAAAGGCACGAGATAATTAACAGGGACATCGACATGACAAAAACCACAATCATTGTGGGTCTGGATGGGTCAGAGGCAGGCGCACGAGCGCTCACCTATGCCAAGGAACAGGCCACGCGGATCGGGGACTGCGCTATTGCGCTGTGCTACGTGATCGAATGGTCACCGTTCAGCTTTCAGACACCTGAAGAGAACGAAATGCGCCATAAGCGCCGCGAAGAAGAGCTGCAGACCGTAAACGAACGCGTTCTGGATCCCGCGGTCGCGGCGGCTAAAAAAGAAGGCTTTGACGTTGTTGGTATCGTACGCCACGGCGATGTTGCCGATACTTTAGAAGACCTTGCTAAGCAGCATGGTGCCAGTCAGATCGTTGTGGGCCGGGTCGGCGCACGGGGGCTGAAAGAGCGCCTTTTCGGTGGTGTGTCGGGTCGTCTTGTCGCCACGGCATCCGTGCCTGTCACAATCATTCCATAACCTGAAGGGGCATACCGATGAAGAATTTTCTCAATCCGGTTCTGGCTGCAGCAGCGACGCTGAGCCTACCGACACTTGCCGCCGCTCAGGAAGCGGGCAGCATGGACGAAAAGATCAACAGCATATTTGCCAGCTCGACGGGCTGGTTTGTAAGCCTGATTTTCGCTCCAATCCCCGGCACATCCTTTCCTTGGATTGTGATGTGGTTGGTGATCGGCGCGTCGATCTTTACGATCTACTTTGGTTTCATCCAGATCAAGGCGTTTGGTCATGCGATTAGCCTCGTAAAAGGCGATTATTCCGATCCCAATGATGCGGGCGAGGTCAGTCACTTTCAGGCCCTTGCGACAGCACTTTCGGGAACTGTCGGACTTGGTAACATTGCCGGCGTGGCTGTTGCTGTAGGCATCGGTGGGCCGGGTGCGACGTTCTGGATGATAGCTGCGGGCCTTCTGGGCATGGCGTCTAAGTTCACTGAATGTACGCTGGGCGTGAAGTACCGGAATGAATATGCTGATGGATCGGTCTCTGGTGGCCCGATGTATTACATTTCAAAGGGTTTTGCTGAGCGCGGCGCACCGGGTGGCAAGTTCCTTGCGGTCTTGTTCTCGATCTTCTGTATCCTTGGTGCGTTGGGCGGCGGGAACATGTTCCAAGCCAACCAAGCACATGCGCAAATCTCTGGCATCGTAGGCGACTATCCTGGCTGGATCACGGGCATCATCTTTGCTGGTGTGGTTTTTGCTGTGATCGTTGGCGGTATCAAATCCATTGCGCAGGTTACTGAAAAGGTCGTGCCATTCATGGGCATCCTTTACGTAGCAGCGGCGCTGGTGGTTCTGCTGGTCAACTATGATCAGATTGGTTGGGCCTTTGGTCAAATCTTTGCCGGTGCGTTTACCGGTCTTGGGGTTGCAGGCGGCTTTGTTGGCGCTTTGATCCAAGGCTTTAAGCGGGCTGCATTCTCTAACGAGGCTGGTGTTGGTTCTGCGGCGATCGCGCACTCTGCGGTCAAGACCAAAGAGCCTATCACAGAAGGTGTGGTTTCCTTGCTGGAGCCCTTCATCGATACTGTCGTGATCTGTACCATGACAGCATTGGTCATCACCATTTCAGGTCAGCTGATTATTGATCCGGCAACGGGCAATTACATGTTGAATGAAGCGGGTACCGCGATTGCAACAGTGGATGGTAACTCCGGTGTGTCACTGACTTCGGCGGCGTTTGCGACAGGCTTTAGCTGGTTCCCATTCGTACTGGCGATTGCAGTGGTTCTGTTTGCTTTCTCGACCATGATCAGCTGGTCCTACTATGGACTGAAGGCATGGACGTACCTGTTTGGTGAAGGCAAGACGACCGAACTTGTGTTCAAGGTTATCTTTTGCATCTTCATCGTGATCGGTGCGGCAGCAAGCCTTGGTCCGGTTATCGACTTCTCCGATGCTGCGATCTTTGCGATGGCTGTGGTGAACATTTCGGCGCTCTACGTTCTGATGCCGATCGTAAAGGCTGAGATGATCAGCTACTTCGCGCGCCTGAAATCAGGTGAGATCGTCAAGCACGGTCACTGAGCTTTGGTTGACACAGGTGCCGCAAGGCGCCCTAACGGCCCCCGGATTAGATTTCGGGGGCCGTTTTTTTGCGCCATCACTTTCCCTTTGCGCACCCCGGCCAAGTGATTGGTCTTTTGGGTGGATCGTTTGACCCTGCGCACGCGGGTCACGCGCATATCACCCGTGAGGCGCTTAAGCGGTTTGGCCTGGATAAGGTCTGGTGGCTGGTGAGCCCGGGCAATCCCCTGAAGAAGCTCGGACCAGCACCGTTGCCTGCGCGATTGGCGCGTGCTCGGGAGGTTATGCGACACCCCCGCGTGACGGTGACAGACATCGAAACCCATCTGGGCACGCGTTATACGGCACAAACATTGGCCGCGTTGCAACGCAGATACCCGCAAGTGAAGTTTGTTTGGTTGATGGGGGCAGATAATCTGGCCCAGTTTCATCTGTGGCAAGACTGGCGGCAGATCGCCGAAACGGTACCCATCGGCGTTTTGGCGCGCCCCGGGCAGCGTATCTCAGCGCGGATGAGCCGGGCTGCGTCGCTTTATGCACCTTACCGAATACCGGGGCGGTTTAGTCAGCTTCTGGCGCGCGCAGATGCACCGGCGTGGTGTTTTGTAAACGTGCCGATGGTGGACATATCTTCGAGTGCTATTCGCGCGGCAGGAGATTGGTCAGCGGAGTCGGGTTGAGGCGAGGCCGGACGTGATGATGATGCTGAGACCAATCCAGGTCCAGCTGTCGGGTAGATCGCCAAAGACGGCCCAGCCGAGCCCAACGGCAGCAACCAATTGAAAATAGACCAACGGGGCCACACGGGTCGCAGGGACCAGCTGACACGCATAAAGCAGCAACAAATTTCCCAACATCGAGCAAAAGGCCGACGTGATTGTCAGCGCTGCAATTGTGCCCGTGAACGGGGGCAGTTGTGTCAGCCCGAAGGGGGCAAGCAGAAGTGCGCTGATTGCGAGTTGTGAAAACACCACCGCAATAGGAGAGCCAAGTGTGTTGAGCCAGCGCGATGTTGTCAGAAACGCGCCGTAGCTGCACCCCGCGGCCACCGCCCATAACAGGCCTGTAGAAGCACCCATCCCAGGTCGCACGACGACCAGCACGCCGAGGAAACCAAACGCGATCAGAATTGAGCGCAAAGGTGTGACAGGTTCGCGTAGAAATATCGCAGCGAGGACAAAACTGATCAGGGGGCCGATAAAGAACGCTGCAAAGACGGTTGCGATCATCTCGGTCTGTAGGGCGATCTGGATGGATGTGATGCCGAAAGACAGCAAAACTGCGCGAAACCAGATGCGCCAATTTGCAAAAAGTGCGATGCAACCTTTGGGCAAAAACGGGAGCACAAAAAGCGTACCAATCAAGAATCGCGACCAAGCGATGAACGCCGGTGCAACGCCCAGTTGGCTCGACAAGAGTTTCCCCGCGCTGTCTCCAGCAGGGACCAGAGACATGGCGACAAACATGATCAGAACAACGCGTTGCATTGCACAGGCGCTATCATGCCGATGTAGTAAAAGGAATGTCATAGGCTTGGCTTGAAGGTGGCGCGCAGGTTGGGTTAACTCTGGTCTATGAAAGGCAACATCTCACGGCGCGTTTTTGTTGGATCAACCCTCGCGGGCGTGGTCCTGCCGCGCGTTGCGATTGCTGCGCCACCTGAGACGTCATTGCGTCCGGTGCCGCGCGATCCAAAAATGCGCAAGCGCACGGCGCGTACCGTAGAAGAAATCCTGGGCCGTGCGCGGTTGCAGGGCAAAGTGTCTTTTGCCGTTGTTGAGGCCGCCAGTGGCAAGGCGCTTGAAGCCGAAGATGCCGCATTGGCCAAGCCGCCTGCCAGCGTCGCCAAAGCGCTAACCGCCCTTTATGCATTGGATACACTGGGCGAGGATCATCGTTTTTCGACACGGTTGATGTTCACGGGGGGCATCGAGGATGGCGAAATTCTGGGTGATCTTCTGCTTGTCGGTGGGGGTGATCCGACGCTAGATACCAACGGACTGGCCTCGATGGCGCAGACCCTCAAGACGGCGGGGGTCACGGCTGTCCGCGGTGGCATTAAGGTTTATGATGGCGCGCTGCCAACTTTGCGCGATATCGACCCCGGTCAGCCTGATCATGTTGGGTACAACCCTGGCATTTCGGGTATCGCACTGAATTTCAACCGCGTGCATTTTGAATGGAAGCGCGGCTCGAACGGATATGCCGTTACGATGGAGGGTCGGTCAGATGGGCTGCGTCCTGCGGTCCACATGGCCAGCATGGCAGTCAAAGACCGCAGCACGCCGATTTTTACCTATAGCGATTCAGGCACGCGTGACGTCTGGACCGTGGCCAAGGGTGCGCTGGGCAAGGCCGGAGCGCGTTGGTTACCTGTGCGCAAGCCGGGGCTTTATGCGGGCGAAGTCTTTGCAGTGCTGGCGGGTGCGCAAGGCATCAAACTGGGCAAGCCCGAATTGATCGATACACTGCCGGAAACGACTATGTTGGTGCGCCACCTTAGCAAAGAACTGCGGGTCATCCTGCATGATATGTTGAAGTATTCCACGAACCTAACCGCTGAAATAGTGGGGATGGCTGCAAGCCAGAAGCGGATTGGCCGGATAGAGACACTAGAGGCTTCTGCGGCTGAAATGAACGCATGGGCCAAGATGACGCTGGGCATGGCGTCTCCGGCGCTGGTGGATCATTCGGGGTTGGGTGACGCCAGTCGGGTCACGGCACCCGATATGGTTTGTGCATTGGTCGCCATGCAAGGCAGCGATTTTCATGAGATACTCAAGCCCGTTGCACTTCGCGATTCCAAAGGACGCCCGGTGCGCGATCACCCTGTCAAAGTCGTCGCCAAGACCGGCACTTTGAATTTTGTATCTGCCCTCGCGGGCTATATTACCGGCGAGGATGGCACAGAGCTCGCTTTTGCCATCTTTGCCGCTGACGAAGACATCCGAGCGACAATCAAGCGCGAGGACCGAGAACGCCCGCCCGGCAGCCGAAGCTGGAACGGGCGGGCAAAGACATTGCAATTGGCGCTGATTGAGCGCTGGGCGCTGCTCTACGCCTCCTAAGCCAGTTTAGGTAAGGTGGCGCGCCCGTGCGCCACGCTCAATGGCGGCCGCGTGCAGGCGATCAATGTTCAGCTCATATCGAATTTCTTCGAGCAGTCGTAATTCTGCCTCATCCAACCTGCCATCAGCAGCGGCCACATCGCAGGCCAGCGCATAGGCGGTTTCGTTCATCCGTTCTGGCAGAGATTCGCGGATCAGGCCGAACAGCGCATCAAGCCCGTCTTCTTGCTCAAAAAGGTCAAATACCGTCTGGCTGATGGTACTGATGCGGTCGATGTCGAAGCTCGCAAAGACCGGCAATAGGTTCACTGCCGCCTGAATCTTGATTAATTCAGTCGTTCGGATCTCTTCATCTGACGCTGAAACGGCGATCATCAGGGCTACGAGGCAGTCCTGTGCGCTGAGCGCGTGTGGTTCGGTGCTGTTGGGCATCTTGTTTTCCTTTGCTCTGCCTTCATGAGGTGCAGATTATTGACGCCCCACGGGGGAGGCAATAGGAACAAGGCCAGCCGGGCGTATGGGACGCAGTTGGCGCAAATCTAGGTGATCTGAATGTCTGAGATGCGGGATGCAGCAATGCAGAGCAAAGCGTGGCCCTTTGAAGAGGCGCGGCGCGTGCTGAAACGCTATCATGGCAAGATGCCTGAAAAGGGATATGTGCTGTTTGAGACCGGCTATGGTCCGTCAGGCTTGCCACATATCGGGACGTTTGGTGAAGTGCTGCGGACCACTATGATCAAGCGCGCGTTTGAGGAAATTTCTGAAATCCCCACCAAGATGATTTGTTTTTCAGATGATCTGGATGGAATGCGCAAAATCCCGGGCAACGTGCCACAGCAAGAAATGCTGGCGGAACACATGCACAAACCGCTCACCAGCGTGCCGGACCCGTTCGGAGAGTTTGAGAGTTTTGGTCATTATAACAACGCGATGCTGCGTCGGTTTCTTGACACATTCGGGTTCGAATATGAGTTTTACTCCGCACGGGAATTCTACCGGGCGGGCCATTTTGATGAAATCCTACTGCGTGCTGCGGCGCGTTATGATGACATCATGGATGTTATGTTGAAAACCTTGCGCGAAGAACGCCGTCAGACGTATTCGATCTTTTTGCCAATTCATCCTGAGACAGGCAAAGTTCTGTACGTCCCGATCAAGGAGGTTAATGCCAAGGGTGGCACGATCACCTTTGATACCGAGGAAGGCGAAGAAATGACTTTGCCGGTCACGGGCGGTCATGTGAAATTGCAATGGAAGCCGGATTTTGGCGCGCGCTGGGCCGCGTTGGATGTCGACTTCGAAATGTATGGCAAGGAACACGCCACCAATACCGCAATTTATGACCGGATTTGTGAGATTTTGGGGGGCAAAAAGCCAGAACACTTTAGTTATGAGCTGTTTTTGGATGAAAACGGCCAGAAGATTTCGAAGTCGTCAGGCAACGGCATCTCAATCGATCAATGGCTGAGCTATGCCAGCACGGAATCGCTGTCGTATTTCATGTATCTCAAGCCAAAGACGGCCAAGCGCATGCATTTTGATGTGATTCCCAAAGCTGTGGACGAGTACCACCAACAGCTTCGCGCCTATGAGGGCCAGGATATCAAAGCGCAGTTGAACAACCCGGTTTGGCATATCCACGGCGGGGATGTGCCCAAATCAGACATGGTCGTGCCATACTCGATGCTGCTGAACCTCGCGTCAGTGTCTTCAGCTCAGGACAAATCACAACTCTGGGGCTTTATTCAGCGCTATGCGCCTGATGCGACGCCAGAAATAAACCCCGGCATGGACGCAGCGGCGGGTCACGCGGTGCGGTACTACAATGATTTTGTGAAGCCGGCCAAAGTGTTCCGCGCGCCTAGCGATCTGGAGCGAGAAGCGCTTGAAGAGCTACGTGACGAATTGGTGAAATGGGACGGTGGTTTGGACGCTGAGGCGCTGCAAACCATGGTGTTTGCGGTCGGCAAGGAACGTTTTGATCCGCTGCGCGGTTGGTTTACAGCCCTCTATGAGGTGTTGCTAGGTGCCAGCCAGGGACCGCGTTTTGGCGGGTTCATAGCGCTTTATGGCGTGCAAGAAACCATCACGCTCATCGAGGATGCGCTGGCAGGAAAACTGATTTCTGGATGATATACTTGCCCTGCGGCTCGCGCGCCTTACCCTAAGGTACGTGGGCTGACATGGAGAGTTGCAATGCGGACGGTGGTTTTTTCGTTAATGTTCTGTGTGATTGGGGCGTTTGGCGCTCAGGCGCAGGACGCTGGGATAAAGGGCACAATCTCCCAGCAGTTCGACGCTTTCAGGGCAGATGATTTCGCTCAGGCCTTTGAGTTTGCAAGTCCGTCGCTGCAACAAATGTTTCGCACGCCGGATAATTTCCGGGCCATGGTTACCCAAGGCTATCCAATGGTTTGGAAACCTGCAGACGTGCGTTTTCTTGAACTACGCGAGTCCAGCGGGACCTATTGGCAAAAGGTCATGATCACAGACGACAAAGGTGCGGTGCACGTGCTGGAATACCGGATGCTTCAGACCAATGAGGGATGGCGCATCAATGGCGTGCAAATCCTCAAGGAACCTGCCGCGAACGTATAATCCCATTTGCGCAACGGGCACCGTGACGGTGGTGTAGCCGCGCTTTAACCCATCGTTGATATTTCCCTACCTCGCACTGGCAGCATCGTCAGTGGCGGGATCAATCAATCGGCGCGTTGCACTGGCGAAGGTCAGCGTGGGTGCTGTGGGAAAGGGATATTGATGAATAAGGCGATTACCGAGGGTGTGCTTTTAATGCCGCCAGTATTTGCGAATGGGTTAGGCGTGTGGTCAAGCGGGGACGGGACGCCGGGTTCAGGGACATATGCGAATGCATCGAACGCTGCCTTTGTCCCAGCTGATCAGGATTTTGGTGGCGCGTTGGAATTGGCCAAGACGCAAAGCGTGCAACGCCTGCGCTACATGGGCGAGACGCCTCTGTTGCCGGGGTGCTACCTGAAAGTTACGGTTCGGATAAAAGCAATAAGTGGCAATTTGCCGTCCGTGCGCATCTCGGGGTATCCGGGCGGTGCAGGGGGCGGCAAAATCGGCGGCGTGCCTGAGTTCTCTGTCGCGGTTCCGCTGACATCTTACGGTGAGGTGGTCGAAGTCAGCGCGATTATCGGCGGCGGTGACCGGCGCGGGGTCGACATGGTTTGGGGTCCTGCGGCGGTTTATGGTCATTTAGGGATCGATCTGGTTGGACAGAACGGCGGTCTGGTGCGCATCGATGACATCAGGGTTGAAGACATCAGCTCGGTTTTCCTCAGCGACATTGTGGCCACGGTGGACGTGCGCGATTATGGCGCAATTGGCGATGGCACAACTGATGATACCGCGGCCTTTGAGGCCGCCAATAATGCTTCAAGCGGGCGAACTGTGTTGGTCCCAGCAGGGATTTTTCGTCTAGAAGGCAGCGTTACCTTTGACGCGCCGACCCGGTTTGAGGGCACTGTTCGGATGGCCGATGATGCCGTGCTGCTGCTGCGCCAGAATTACGATCTCGCCAATTATATCGATGCTTTTGGCAATGAAGAGTTGGCCTTTAAGAAAGCGTTCCAAGCGCTTTTGAACAACGCAGATCACGAATCCCTCGATCTTAGTGGACGTAAGGTCAACGTCACGGCCCCGATCGACATGCAAGCAGCCGTGGGCAATCGCACCAGCTATGGAACGCGCCGGGTCATCCACAACGGTCAGCTGCTCGCGGCCTCAGATGGGGATTGGGCCACGGAAACTGTCGTGGCAAGCGGTACCTATAATACCAATAGCACGCGCACGCTGAGCAATGTCAGCAACATTGCCAACATCCCCGTCGGGGCGCATGTTTCTGGGGCTGGCGTTGGCCGTGAAGTTTATGTCCGGTCCAAGAATGTCGCAGCCAACGAGATCACTTTGAACGCGGCACTACACGATGCAGAAGGGACGCAGAACTTCACCTTTCGCCGCTTCAAATACCTTTTGGATTTTAGCGGGTTTACGGTTCTGAGTAAGTTTGCTTTGCATGACATCGAGTTCCAATGTTCTGGCGTTTCGAGTGGGATCATGTTGGCACCCGCGGGCACGATCTTTTCTGTAAAGGACTGCTTTATTACTGCGCCAAAGGACAGGGGTATCACCTCTTCGGGCGGTGGCTGTCAGGGGATGTTTGTCGAGCGTTGCCAGTTCCTATCTAGCGAAGATCAACTGAATGTGCCCCAGCGTGTGAGTATCGCGTTGAACACCAACGCCAACGACGTGAAACTGCGCAATAACCGCGCCACGCGTTTCCGCCATTTTGCTATTCTGGCAGGGCAGAACAACCTCGTGACCGGCAATCACTTTTTTCAGGGAGACACTGTTGCTGGCGGTGTCAGATCCGCAGGGCTGGTGCTGGCGGCGCAACATACATCGTCGATTGTGTCGCATAACTATGTCGATAACTGCTTTATTGAGTGGACGAATGAACGTGATCCGGCCCCGGAATATCAAAATGAATTCTCCTTCAGTTCACTTGATGTGACGAGCAACATTTTTCTGTCAGGTGAAGTCGCAACATGGTTTAGCTATTTTGTCGTGCGTCCACATGGGGCGGGGCATTTCATCAATGGGCTAAACATTTCGGGCAATCGGTTTCGGAGCATCAACGGATATATAGACCGGGTGGAGAGGGTTGACACCAGCTTTGCGAACCTCGCGTTTCAGCGGATGCGCAATGTGAATGTATCTGGCAACTCATTCCATGGGGTCAGCACTTCGGTTCAGAATCCGTACCGCTTTAGCCATAATGAAGCGGCGGTCGCTCAAACTTGGGTTATCGATGCGGGTGAAGGATTGCCGTTTGGCGGTTGGGCGCTGAATGTAGATTCCCTTGTTGCCAAGAACACGATCCGCAATGCCGCCAATCAGGTGGTCGATACCATGCCCTATATTCGTGCTCAGCAAGGGCCAAACAATGATCAAATTCATTTGATCTGGGACCAGCCCGTACGAGGGACAGTTCAGCTGACGGTCCGTATGGACAACGACGTCTAAAGCGAGCGAGTTGATACGGGAAGAAGACATCATGAACCCTCGGTGCCAAAGAGCGCCGGGGTTTTTGACGTTAGAATTCGCGCCACAGGCCAATCTTTAAACCAGTATTCTCAAACGCGCCGACGCGCGCTTCAGCTCCGAGTTGGAGCTTGAATTTAGTCTTGCGCGGAGCAAAAATGAAGGACGGCGCTAGGGTGCCATAACTCTCGCCGCCAACAGATCCTAGGTAAACCTGAAGCATTCCCGAAAACCGATCAGAGAGACTTAGCCCCAAAGTGCTGTCGATTTTTGTCAAATGTAGACCCTGTCCCAAATCCCAATTTACAGATGCATCGACTGCCATCCAGCCGTTTTTTTCACCAAGGGAAAATCCACGCCCCCAACTAATGCCGGTACGGACATGCGGAATGATGACATCACCGATCCAGTCTGCACCAACACCAAGCTCGTAAGCCCAGCGGTGTTTGCCGTCCCGATCACCCAGTGGCCGGCGCAGAAAAAGCGTCACAGTGCCTGCCTGTCCTTGAATCGGACTGCGGTAAATATTCGCGTCGATGCCAAGGGTTAGGTCGTCGCGAACCCCAAATTCCAGATAGGTGGCGTTAGCCGTCTCAAGAAACCAGGTTGAGGTGAAGGAGATCGACGTAAACGTGCTACCTTTTTCACGCAGCCAAGCACCAGCCTGCATGGGGCCGGCTGTAGACAAAAAGATTAAAAGTGAAGTGATTAATCGTAACACAGAGCCGTCTCCCGACGTGCAGTGTCATTAATCACGGTTAATAATTACTTACTCAGAGCGGAAAGTGTTAAATTTAATCCAAAAAATGAGAACGGATTTGGGATGCCAGTGGGTGCATTTTAGGGCTACGGGTTGCTCTACGAAGAGGGCGTTTGTCTCGCGAAGACGCCTATCGCACGGAATTGCAAATGGTGGCTGAATTAACAAACCGAGTTTGACGCAGCCTCTACTTTTTGCCCCGCCGTTTCACACCACCGTGCATCCCACCACGGCCCATCGTCGAGCGGCCAGAGGCTTTGTGTGCGTCATTTACGGCCTTTTCGACAGCATATTGGCGGGCCATCGGATCGTCCGCGATCGCAAGATCCACCGCCTCTAGTCTTTTGACTTCGTCCCGCAGGCGCGCCGCTTCTTCGAATTCCAAGTTCTCAGCTGCCTTGCGCATATCGGTACGCAAGCCTTCCAGTACGGTCTTCAGATTGCCCCCGGCCAGCGGGTTGTCGATTTTGGCAGTGACACGGTTCATGTCGACGTCGCCCTTGTAGAGGCCTGCAAGGATGTCTTCGACGTTCTTCTTAACGGTCGTCGGCGTGATGCCGTGCTTTTCATTATAAGCGACCTGTTTCACACGTCGGCGCTCTGTTTCACCCATCGCGCGTTCCATGGATCCGGTGATGCGGTCAGCATACATGATCACACGGCCCTCAGCGTTCCGTGCCGCACGCCCAATCGTTTGAATGAGCGACGTCTCAGAGCGCAGAAAGCCCTCCTTGTCCGCGTCCAAAATAGCAACCAGCCCACATTCAGGAATATCGAGGCCCTCGCGCAAAAGGTTGATCCCGATCAGCACGTCAAACGCCCCCAAACGCAAATCGCGCAGGATTTCGATACGCTCAATTGTGTCAATGTCGCTGTGCATGTAGCGCACGCGGATGCTCTGCTCGTGCATGTATTCGGTCAGGTCTTCGGCCATACGCTTGGTTAAGGTAGTGCAGAGCGTCCGCATCCCCGCAGCCGACACTTTGCGCACTTCATCCAAGAGGTCATCGACCTGCATTTCAACGGGGCGTATCTCAATCGGAGGGTCAATCAGGCCGGTTGGGCGGATGATCTGTTCTGTGAAAACGCCGCCGGTCTGCTCAATTTCCCACGAAGCAGGCGTGGCAGAAACAAACACCGATTGAGGTCGCATAGCATCCCATTCCTCAAACTTGAGGGGGCGGTTATCCATGCACGACGGCAGGCGAAAGCCGTGTTCGGCCAGTGTCATTTTACGTCTAAAGTCGCCTTTATACATGCCGCCGATTTGGGGAACGGAGACATGGCTCTCATCCGCAAAGACAATCGCGTTGTCAGGGATGAATTCGAACAGGGTGGGGGGCGGCTCACCCGGTGCGCGACCTGTTAGATAGCGTGAGTAGTTCTCGATCCCGTTGCAAACGCCTGTCGCTTCCAGCATCTCAAGATCAAAGTTGGTGCGCTGCTCAAGCCGTTGCGCTTCCAGCAGTTTTCCGTCGCCGACCAACTGATCAAGCCGAATGCGCAGCTCCTTCTTGATGCCAATCACGGCTTGGCTCATGGTGGGCTTTGGCGTGACGTAGTGGCTGTTTGCATAGACGCGGATCTGTTCGAAATTATCGGTTTTTTCGCCAGTCAGCGGGTCAAATTCAGTGATGCTTTCCAGCTCCTCGCCAAAGAACGACAGGCGCCAGGCGCGGTCATCAAGGTGCGCCGGAAAAATTTCGAGTGAATCGCCGCGCACTCGGAACGAGCCGCGCTGGAATGCCGCATCGTTGCGTTTGTATTGCTGAGCCACAAGGTCGGCAATTACTTGCCGCTGGTCGTAGCTTTCGCCAACCTTCAGATCTTGGGTCATGGCACCGTAGGTCTCGACCGACCCAATTCCGTAGATGCATGATACCGAGGCCACGATGATTACATCGTCACGTTCCAGTAACGAACGGGTCGCCGAATGCCGCATCCGATCGATCTGTTCGTTGATCTGGCTTTCTTTCTCGATGAAAGTATCAGACCGCGCTACATATGCTTCGGGCTGGTAATAGTCATAGAAGCTGACGAAATACTCGACGGCATTCTCCGGGAAGAACCCTTTGAACTCCCCAAAAAGTTGGGCGGCGAGGGTTTTGTTGGGGGCTAGGATAATGGCGGGCCGCTGGGTCTGCTCAATGAGCTTGGCCATGGTAAAGGTCTTGCCCGTCCCCGTGGCACCCAAAAGAACCTGATTGCGCTCACCGTTGCGGATGCCTTCAGACAGCTCTTTTATTGCCGTTGGTTGGTCGCCGGCAGGTTCAAATTCTGTCTGGAGTTTGAACGCGCGCCCGCCTTCAAGTTTGAGCCGTTTGCGAACGTCTTCTGCTGCGTTGGCAAGGATCGGTTCCCCATCGGAGCGGTCTGTCTGAGCGTAGGGCATTGCGTGATCCTTCGGGGGCTGCCTTACAGTTGGCTGCAACGCCCGTAACTTCAAGCCCTGCTAGCCTGCATTCCTGTCAATTTCTGACAGGAGGAAGGCCTTATTCCGTCAGACGCACGCGGTTGGCCCGCACCGCTTCGACGAGTGGGTCCAGTGTGGCGTTCATAATCTCTTCTGGGTTTTTGCCTTGTAGGATCGCAGAATTGCCAGCAACGAACGCCTCGGCCATCGCGGGGCCTTTTTCAGTGAGCATTCTCAGATTTTCATCTGAATGTGCCGGTATTGCGCCGCTCATCCCCATTACACGTAGGGCCATGACCGTTTGGGTTTCAAACATTAACGATGTTGCACGTGCTTGAAGCGCGAAGAGTGAAAGGGGAGTCATTGTAGCCTCCTAATTGGCATGAATTCTTACATAATTGCTGCACTGCAGCATTGTAAGGGGAAAAACTGATGTTTACCGTCATGCTCTTGCTTTTTGAGTGTATCGCCCGATAAATAGGGCGCAACATAAATTGGAGTCCCCATGCGCGCGAGAATCTACCAGCCAGCCAGAACAGCGATGTCCTCTGGCTCCGCCAAGACCCACGTATGGCTTCTGGAATTTACCCAATCCGAAGCGCGTGAGGTCGATCCGCTTATGGGTTGGACATCGTCCAACGACACTCAGTCCCAAGTCCGGCTTCAATTTGATACGCGTGAAGAAGCCGTTGAATATGCTAGTGAAAACGGCATAGACGCACAAATTCAAGATCCCCAAAAACGCAAGCCCAACATACGTGCTGGCGGGTATGGCGAGAATTTCGCGACAGGCCGTCGTGGAGCGTGGACGCATTAAATTTTGTGAATTGCGAATGATGTTGGGCGGAATTTCTGTACATATCTAGCCGCCGCTCTTGCAATTCACCTTGAGATTAATTCTCCCTAAAGCACTGCGCTGAATGAAATCTCATCAAGCCAGCACCTCCCCTACATGATGTGAGCGGCCCACCCGGTCGCTTTTTTCGCTTATTGATCGATAGGACCGCACCGATGACCATTACCCACCTTGTTACCCATTCGGGCGGCTTTCATGCGGATGAATTGCTGTCTTCGGTGATCCTTACCCGCCTTTTCCCAAAAGCCGAGTTGGTTCGCAGCCGTGATGCGGCTTGGATCACACCGTCACCAGAGAAAATTATCTATGATGTTGGTCGGGAATTTGACGCCGACGCGCAGATATTTGACCATCATCAGCGCCCCACGCCGCTGCGCGAGGATGACCAGCCCTACAGTTCTTTCGGACTGATCTGGACTTTCTACGGGCGTGAATACCTGCGTGCGCTCGACGTGCCGGACGCGGATGTTGACGACATCCACCACAGCTTTGACAAGAGTTTTGTGGTGCCGATTGATCTGGTGGACAATGGCGCCTTAGCACCTGCCACGGCAGGCCAGCTTGCTGGTATGACTTTGCCGGTCCTGCTCGAGACGTTGAAGCCCGTCTTTGATAGCCGCGGCGCTGATGCTGATGACAAGGCCTTTGCAGCTGCTCTACCTATTGCGCGTGCATTCGTTGAGGCGTCTATCGCTGGCAAATCTGCCAAGCGCCGCGCCGAGGCTGCGGTTTTGGCATCCATCGCCAACGCAGGCTCTGCGCAGGTGTTGGAATTGCCGATGGGCATGCCGTTTCGATCAGCCATTGAAAAGGCCGGCGCGGATCATCTTTTGTTCGTTGTTCATCCGCGCGACGATGATTGGGCGATCATCGGCATTCGCCTAAGCGGGGACAGTTTTGAACAGCGCGCCGATCTACCTGCGGCATGGGCCGGACTAACAGATGCTGAACTTGAGCAAGCTTCTGGCGTTCAAGGTGCGAAATTTTGCCACAACGGCCGCTTTATTGCTGTGGCCAGCACCCGAGAGGCGGCACTTCAAATGGCCGAGCTTGCAGTCAAAGAAGCGGCCTAAGCAGCGTGTCGCGGCTCCGGTCAATCCTGCCAGACTTTGCCTAACGCGCTCTCGTCCATCTCGACAATATGTTCTGCATCGGGGAAGGCCCCGTTTGTCACGTCGGCGATGTACTCTTGATAAGCGGCGATGCGTTCGCTTTGGAGCCGGTCGCGCTCTTCTGCAAAGTTGCGGTATGTTTTGGCATGGCGCGGAATATGTCCGCGATTTTCACCAAGTAAATCGGCCGAGAACAGATACTGCGCGTCACAGCCACCGCCTGAACCAAGCGAAATTGTCAGCATAGATGTGCGGGGGCTGATCTCGGAGGCAAGGTTGGCCGCGACGACTTCCAACTCAACCGCAAAAGCCCCGGCGTCCTCAAACGCCTGCACTTGGCGCCAAACTGTCTTTGCTTGTTCCAACGTTTTGCCCACAGCGCGGTAGCCGCCCGTCCATGTGGCCTTTGGCGGGACCAATCCTACGTGGCAAATTACCGGAACGCCTTCGCGGGCAAGCACTTCGACGACCGCCGGGCTCATGCCGCAATAAACCGATTGCGCGCCGGCTTGCATTGCGGCCATCGCGTCGCGCAATGCTTCTGTGGCACTCGCGTGTTTCCCCCACGGCAAACCAAACTGAAAATGGGTGCCAGGCACCGCCTTGGCAAAATGTGCGCGCTCCGGAATGAACGCAGTACCGATCATATCCATGCCAGCCTCTCCGGCTGCGATGGCCTCTTCTTCTCGCGTAACCTGAACATAGGCCAGCTTCCGTTTGCCCTTGGCTTCCAGCAGCTCTTTTACAGACAGTCCTTTCATGACTTAGCTCCCCATGATCCGCTTGCGACGTTCTTTCATCCGTTCATTCGCCGCCGAGGTGCCGTCGTGAAATGACCCGAAAAATTTGTCCCACGGTATTTCCAGCGACCCGTAGTTACACTCGAAATACCGGTGATGCATTTGGTGGTGGAAAGTGCCCAGCTTGAGGCGGTTTTCATCTTTGACCATCAAACCTTCGAACCCTGTATGCGTCGTGGCCGCAGTCAGCGTGTAGTATTGCAGGTGAAACAAAATATGGACCGGGCTGGCGGCAACGACCCAATGGATCAAGACCGTACCAAGGTAGATCACATGCTCAACGGGATGCATGGATAGGCCAGACCAGGGGCCCACATTGATGTTGCGGTGGTGGAGCGAATGCACATGTTTATACAAGAACGGGACGTGCAGCAGGCGGTGTATCCAGTAAAAACAAAAGCTCTCCCAAATTGGGATCAACAGGAACATCGCGATGAACCAAACTGGATGCGCAGCCCATGTCAGCAAGGGGGCGTAGCCATTGGCCAATGCCCAAAACATGAGCACTTCGTAGGCGGTCCAGACAAATACACCGCTGCCCAAAGTCCAAAACATATTGTCCCGAATTTGACCCCCTAACGTGAACTGCCTGCCGTTTTTCATCAGCGGCCGTGGGTCATATTTCAGCGTCTGACCCTGTTTGGAAAAAGTGTAGAAATACAGATGCAGCCCGCCCGCGACAGCTGCCATCAAGACAAGGTTGCGGACATACATTTCAGCGATCCAGCCGACCGCAAGTGTTTTGGTTTCCTCCAGAGGGGGTTGAAACCAATAAAAAGAGATAAAAGCGATCCCAACGATGATCAGCTTTTCGGTAATCAAAAACCAAGAATTCCAAACCCAGGCCAACATTTCTAGCGGCCGTAATGGCCACCGAAAAAACGGAGACACTGTCAGTGGAACGGCAGGAACATGGTTCCACCCTTTGAGGGGGGCATCGGGCATCTTGGTCACCTTGGTTGGGCTGCGTCTGTGCTGCAGTTTGACAGAACGCACTTCATATGAAAAACAGTTTTAAAGTGCGAATAAGATCTGATTATTAGAGGTAGTATGGCCGTTTCACTAAAGGCGATGGCCTATTTCACGACCGCTTTGCGTCATGGCAACATTGCTAAAGCTGCGGCTGAACTGAATATCGCAGCCTCCGCCGTGTCCACGGCCATTGATCAAGTTGAGGCAGCGTTTGATCTGACCTTGATCACTAGGCAGCGGTCCCGAGGCATAAAGCCAAATGCCAGCGGACTGGCAATTGCGCGTAAATTTGAGCGGTTGCTAGAAGATTACCGCTCGGTGCTCAGTGAAGGGACCGCCCTAAAACAAGCGCTGAGCGGCGCTTTGTGTATCGGATACTACGCACCGATCGCTCCAGCTTTTTTGCCAAAAATCCTGTCATCCTTCGTGCCTGAAGCAAGCGATATCGTTCTGCACCTTGATGAATGTGACAATGATACCGCCCAAGAGGGCCTGTTGAATGGAAAATACGATGCCATTCTATTTGTCAGCGAAGATGCCCGCCCTTCGGTCGAGTTTGACGTGTTGGTTGAGGCTCCTGCATATTGCCTTCTCCCCAAATCGCACGACTTAGCGGGCCAGAGCAGCATCAGTTTAGCCCAAATCGCCCAAGAACCCTTGGTCGTCCTAAATCGCCCGGTCGCCTCAGCTTATTATCGAGGCCTTTTTGATACTCAGACCCACGGTGTTTCCATTGCGGCCTATGCAAACTCGACCGAAATGGTCCGGAGCCTCGTGAGCGAGGGCTATGGGTGCGCAATTCTAAACATGCAGCCCCTGACGGTGACTAGCTACAGTGGCGAA